>NZ_CP120983.1:8046132-8355599 GCF_030719215.1 Streptomyces sp. Alt3
AACAGTCGTCGCCGGAGCGCCCGTCGGCCCGGTGGTGATCCGACGGCATGCGGCGGCCGGCTCCCGGAAACGCCGCCGCGCCCCGGGCGACCACGGCGGCGGTGAAGTCACTGCGGCGAACAGCCATCCGTGCACGCAGGCCAGGCATCGCCGTATCGTCACATCGCTCACGCGCCCTCGTAAATCACTCACGATGCGGCCCTGTCCGGTTGAACCGCCTCCCGGCCGTCATCGGTCGACATGAAGAGTGTCAGCCTCCTGCCCGTGCGGAAGCCGCCACGGCAGGAGCTGATCGACCGAGGTGTCTGCGCACCGCTCGTGGTGCGACCTGTCGGGCCGGGGGTTCGGGGCGTTCATCCGTCGAGGGCCTCGGTCATGGAGTCGAGGTCGGCCAGAAGGGCGGTCAGCCGCCGCGCGGAGATGCTCCCGATCATGCGTTCCTCGATGGTGTAAACGGCACCGCGGGCCGCGTGCAGACGCTGCTTTCCCGCCTCCGTGAGGTGGATGGGCAGGGCTCTGCCGTGGTCGGTGCTGTTCGCCCGGGTGATGAGGCCGGCGTCCTTGAGGCCGCGCAGGACGACATTGGCCGACTGGCGGGTGACGAACGTGCCGCGCGCCAGATCGGCGTTCGACAGTCCGGGGTGTTCGTCGAGGAGTTCCAGGCAGGAGTACTGCGGCACGGTGAGGTCCTGCTCGCGCAGGGCCTTGTCCATGGCCCCGCGCAGGGCGGCCGCGGCCCTCTTGAGGCGGTATCCCACGTGCTCGGTGACGTCCCGCGCCGGATGGGGCGGAGACACGGACTCGCGATCTTTCATGTCAGCATTTTGACATGCCGGAGACGCGATGCCTATTGTCGCCCATGTCAAAGTCCTGACATTCACCGCCGGTGGATCCCCGCCGGCTCCGATCGAGGAGACGTCATGACCGCCACCGTCGAAGGTCCCGACTTCCTTGCCCTGCAGGTGAGGGACGTGCCTGCCGCGGCCGCTTTCTTCGAGGAGCGGCTCGGGCTGCGCCGAGCCTCCGGCGCACCGGCCCACGCGGTCGTCTTCGCCACCTCTCCGATTCCGTTCGCCGTCCGTGAGCCCCTTCCGGGCGTCGATCTGGACGGTGTCACGCGTCCCGGCATGGGGGTGGCGCTGTGGCTGCGAACCACGGACGCCGCGGAGCTGCGCGAGCAGCTGGTGGCGGCGGGCACGGAAGATGTCGGACCGTTGCAGGACAGCCCGTTCGGCCCGGTGTTCTCGTTCACCGGCCCCGAGGGCTATCGGCTCACCGTTCACGGCGGCTGACCGCGCATCGCCGGGCGGCACCGTTGCCGCCGTGGCCCGTCGCGGTGCCGGGGTCTCGTGCGGGGATCCGTCACGTGGCGCCTGCCGCCGGTGTCCGCCCGGACGGTCCGGCGGGCCTGTCGTCATGTGCCTGTCATGCCATCGACTCCCCGGGAGCACTACCGATCATGCGCATGAACCGTCTTGCCGCCGCCGTCCTCGCGCCTGTGCTCGGCTTCGCGGGGGTGCTCGTCACCGGTTCGCGAAGCCGTCGGGGCAGCGCTCACGGCGCCGCCAGGAGACCGCTGCCGGCTCCGGACAGCGGGTTCGAACCGTCCAGGGCTCTCCGGACACTTCGGTCCAAAGCCTCTCAGAGCCTGACGACTACCAGGGCGATGTCGTCGTCGCCGCCCCCGGCTACGCCGAGCCGTGCCAGCAGGGTGTCCGCCAGTCGGGCAGGAGCAAGGTCGGTCATGCCGACCAGTGCTCTTCTGAGCCGGTCCAGACTGGTGTCGATGTCTTCCCCGCGACGCTCGATCAGCCCGTCGGTGAACAGGATCAGGGTGTCGCCAGCGCGATAGGCGGCGCTGGCCTGCGGGCGAGGTACGTGCTCGGGGCGCGCGCCCAAGGGGGGATCGGTGGCGTTCTCGAGCAGCTCGTACGTGCCGTCGCTGTGCAGCAGAGCCGGCGGAAGATGGCCTGCGCTGGAGTAGACCAGCAGTTTCGACCGGGCGTCGACGAGCACCGTGACCGCGGTTGTCGCAAGTGCGCCCTCGACGGAGCGGGCGTACATGCCCAGTACCTCGAGGGCTCGGGCAGGTCCGGTCACCGCCCGGCTGGCCGCGGACAGCGCGCTCCGGAGCATCCCCATCACGGTGGCTGCTTCCAGGCCGTGACCGACGACGTCACCGACGGCAACCGTGAATCGTCCGTCGGCCAGGTCGACTGTGTCGTACCAGTCGCCGCACACGTTCAGAGAGCCGATCGCGGGCAGGTACCGCACGGCGACATTCTCGTGGCGAGCCAGATCCGGGGAGTGCAGCATCGACTCCTGCAACGTGACGGCGACCTCCCGCTCCCGCCCGTGCGCAGCCCGTAGCTCCTCGTTCAGACGCTGCAGCTCACGGGCCCGGATGTACAACTCGGCTTCCATCCCCTCCTCCCGCTCGGTCAGCTGCTCGCCCGCTCCGCGATTGCGGGTTCGGCGTGCCCGTACGAACGCGGTCACGTCCTCCACCCGGTGGATGATCCACGCCACATGCCCGTCCGGATCAAGGACGGGTGTGTTCACTGTCGACCACCAGCGCTCCTCGAACATCCCCGGCCGCGCGACCACGGGGATGTCGTACCTCTGCATGGCCAGGACGTCCGCCCTGCCTGTTTCCAGGACCCGTCCGAACGACGCCCCCACGTTGCGGACCCAGTCCGCGTTCGGATCGGCCGGGTTGTCCGGAAACGCATCGAAGACGTGCTGGCCGACCAGGTCGTCCCAGGTGCGGACGGTCGCCCGCAGGTACGCCACATTGACGTCGACGATCACGAGATCTGCCGCCAGCACCAGATAGGGGCTCGGCGTCGCTGCGAACAGCGATCTGTAGTCCAGCTCGGGCTTCACGCGCTTCCGCCCCGTGCGCATCCTCGGCCTCGCCGGCCCTGGCCCTTCCACGCTATGCGCCGCCACCACGTCCCGCGCGCTGTGGCACCCGCCCGGGAGCGGCTGCACGGCCCGCCGGATCCGGTCGGCCACAGTCTCGGAGCCTGCGAGTATTCATTGGTGTGCCCCGCCTCCGGCGGTGGAGAGGCTGTCCGGACGGTGGATTTCCGAGCCGGCCGCTCTCCATGAGAAGTCACGGTCCACCCGGCCGAGCACCGGTGCCCCGTCGAGGCTGTTCCGGCCGAGTTCGGTGGGCGGCCCAGGGCCTCCGGTCCGGTCTGTCGGCCGCCGAGGACGAGCGTCACGCCGGCGACCAGTTCTCGCACGCAGCCTTCGCTCCGCCCCGGTGGCACCGTCGGATATCGTGCGCTGTGCTTCGGGCTCCCGAAGCACAGCGCCGTTGTGTTCCGCCGGCTCTGCACCCGGACTGCGGCACAGCCTTGGTGCACTGCAAGTCGCGGGCTGAGGGCGCGTCGGATGCGGTATTGAACCGCACTGTGAATGGGGTGGGGAATGTCCAGACACCGGCTGTCCAGGAAGAGCCGATACATCGCGTGGTCGGCGGCGGGCGCTGTCGTGGTCGCTGGTGCCGGATTCGCGGCACAGACCTCCATGGCGGCCGGCACCTGGCCCGCGCAGAAGACCTACACCGGGCGGGCGTTCGACACGTGCGCCGCGCCGTCGCTCAGCGCGATGAAGGCGTGGCACACCGGTTTCTACGGCGCCACCGCCGTCTACATCGGCGGGAAGAACCGTGGCTGCGCCCAGCCCAATCTGACCAAGTCCTGGGTGAAGTCGGTCAACGCCACCGGCTGGAAGCTCATCCCGCTCTACGTCGGCGCGCAGCCGCCCTGCCAGAAGAGCGCGAACCGGGAGAGGTTCACCTCCTCCACGGCTGTCGCTGTCGGCGCGAGCAACGCCAAGGACGCGGTGGCCAAGGCGTCAGCGCTCGGGATGAAAGCCGGCAGCCCGATCTACCTGAACATGGAGTCGTACGACATCACCGACAAGGCGTGCAACGACGCCACCCTCACCTACGTGCGTTCCTTCACCAAGACGCTGCGCAACGCGACGTACCGGGGCGGGTTGTACGGTTTCAGCAGTTCCAGCGCCAAGGCCGTCGCCACGGCCACGAACAAGACGGACCTGCCGGGCAACCTCTGGTACGCCCTGTGGGACAAGAAGAACACGACCACCACGGACTGGCCGTGGAAGCCGACCCAGTACACCGGCCACAGCCGTGGCCATCAGTACATGGTCAACAGCAAGGAAACCCGCGGCGGTCACACCATCACCGTCGACCGCAACGCATGGGACGCCCCGGTCGCGATCATCGGCTGAAGCCCACACGGACGGCGAGGGCCCGGCTCTGCCACAGAGGCGAGCCGTGCCGCTCGCCCCCCCGGAGTCCGGCGAGTCGCGATGAGTCCTGCGGGGTTCGGCAGTCGTAATGTCGAACCCCGTCACCGAGGAGGACCTGCGATGCGCAACGTGACCTATTCGATGAGCACGTCACTCGACGGCTACATCGTCGGCCCGGACGGCGGCTTCGACTGGACGGTGCCGGACTATGAAGTCTTCAGCTACTTCACCGACGAGATCCGAGGCGTCGGCGTCCATCTGCTGGGCCGGCGGCTGTACGAGACGATGCTGTACTGGGAGACCGCCGACCAGGATCCGTCGCTCGACGCCTCCATGCTCGAGTGGGCGGCGCTCTGGAATCCGCTGCCCAAGGTGGTCTTCTCCACCACGTTGTCGGACGTGCAGGGCAATGCCCGCCTCGCCTCCGGCAGCCTTGTGGACGAGATCGAGCGCTTGCGGGCCGAGCCGGGGGAGGGGGACATCGCGATCGGGGGAGCGACTCTCGCCGCGGAGGCGGCCGCCTCGGGTCTGATCGACGAGTACCGGGTGATGGTCCACCCGGTACTGGTGGGCGGTGGCATCCCGTTCTTTCCGCAGCGTGAGCGCCGGGTGGATCTCGAACTCGTCGAGACCCGCACGTTCAACTCACGAGTCGTCCATCTCCGCTACCGCGTGGCGCGCCAGGAGTCGTCACCGGAGTAGGGGGTGCCGGTGCACAAGTCTGGAGCGGGCACGTACGCCCGAACGGCCCGCAGGACCGGACACGCTTCGGGAGCCGCCATGAATCATCCGAACAGGACGTCGTCGTCGCCCAGACTCTTGAGCTCGCGGTAAAGGACCGCGAGGCCCGTCACGATCTTGGCTGTGGAGATCACGGCGTCCACCAGGCGGAGGGTGTCGCTCTCCTTCCGCGCGAGTTCGGCCTGTTTCACGACGCTCAGCATGCCGAAGGCCGTGGTGCCGAGCGACAGGTACACCCTGGACCTGGACCTCTTCTTCACCGATGCACTCATGGGTTGCGGAGCCTCCTCAGGCGGCGGAGATGTGCGTCGTGTCGAGCGCGACATCGATGTGCGTATGGACGAACAGCCTCGGGTCACCGCGCGGCCGATGACGAGAAGCACGGGTGAAGGCCGGTAGGCACGGACGAGTTCAGCGATGTCCGTGCCGGTCCGGCCCGCCCGCCGACCCCCGGGTCCTCCTCGACGGTGATGACGAGGACATCGCCTTCAGGTCTGTGACACAGCATCGTGACCTCCGTTCCAGGCCCGTCCGCGGGCCTGTGTGCACTGCGTCTGCCCTTTGGGTCTGCACCCATGCAACGAGCTCCTGCATCCCGACGGGAACTCGCCTCCCTCCTCCTGCTGCTCCCCGGCCCGGTTCACCCGCCCGAAAGGATGAACCGGCCTGCGTACCCCGCGTGTCACCGATCTCGAGGCAGCACTGTGCGTGAGGGGAAAGGCGTGGCGCGCCCTCTGGGGGGCGCGGCCGCGGATGAGGGGAGTGGGGGCAGTGGAAACAGCGAAGGAACGTCCGCGGGTGTCGCTGCGGGACAGGGCGGGCTACCGGTTCGACCGCACGTTGGCCCGATCCACCGGCACCTTGATGGGCTGGCTCGTCATCACGTGTCTGGCGGTCGTCCTGCCGGTGAGTACCTTGCTGGTGTGGACGGATCCCGGGTCCCCAAGGTCGTTGTCGGGGAGACTGACAGCGGCGTGGCGAACCAGTGCGGAGACGCTGCGTCTGGGGGCCGCATCCGGCACACCGCTCCGGCTGGTGCTCTCGGCCGTGCTCGGGTTGGTCGCCCTGCTGTGCGTGTCGACCCTGGTCGGAGTGATCACTACGGGCCTGGCCGATCGGATGGCCGAGCTGAGCCGCGGACGATCGACGGTCCTGGAGCAGGACCATGTCGTCGTGCTCGGCTGGTCGGATCAGGTGACCACAGTGGTGAGCGAGTTGGTCGCCGCCCGGGCCCCGCACCGGCCGCGGGCCATCGTGCTGCTCGCGGACCGGGACAAGGTCGAGATGGAGAGGCTGCTGACCGCCCGCGTCCCCCCGGCCGCCCGCGCCCTGATCATCTGCCGCAGCGGTCCCGCAAGTGACCCGGACGTGCTTGCGCTCGTCAGCCCTAGGACAGCGAGCACCGTCCTCGTACTGCCGTCGGCGGAGCCGACGGCCGACGCCGAGGTACTGCGCATTCTGCTGGCTCTGCGCGCCGTACTCGGTGAAGGCGCGGACGGGCCGCCGGTGCTCGCTGCGGTCCGGGACGACCGTTACAGAGCTCCGGCACGGCTCGCCGCCGGCCCGCACGGCACCGTGCTGGAGACCGACACGGTCACGGCGCGGCTGATCGCACAGTGCGTCGGCCGACCCGGGCTGTCGCTGGTCCTCGGTGACCTTCTCGACTTCGCCGGCGACGAGTTTCACCTGGCCGACGCCGCGCCGTTCCACCTGGCTTCCTTCGGCGCCACCCTGTTGGGCCACCCGAACTCCTGCGTGGTCGGACTGCTCACGCCTGGGGGCCGTACGCTGCTCAACCCGCCCACGGACACCGTTGTCGTGCCGGGAAGCCGCCTCATCGTGCTCGCTCGCGACGACGCCGGCACACGGGTCGAGGCCTGTCGGCACCTCGTCGACGCGTCGGTGATCGTTTCGGCCCCTTCCGAGCCCGACCCCCCGACCCGGTTGCTGCTGCTCGGCTGGAATCGGAGGGCTCCACTCGTCGTCGGTCAGCTGCTGCGTACGGCCCGTTCCGGATCCGTCCTGGACGTGATCACGGACAGTGCTGTGCCCGGGCCGAGGCAACCGGAGGCGGAGGGCGTGACGACGAGCGGGGGTGTGCGCTTCCGGTCTGCGGCGCTGTCACGGCCCGAGACGCTCCTCGGGCTCGACCTGAGTCCGTACGACGGGCTGGTCGTCCTCGGTCCGGACCAGGGGGAAGGACCGGACCGTCCAGACGACTGGACCCTGGTCACCCTGCTGGCCCTGCGACTGCTGGAGGAACGCACCGGACACGAGGTCAGCCTGGTCACCGAACTCGTCGAGGACCGCAACCGCCCCCTGGCGTCGGTCAACAGAGGGTCCGACGTGATCGTCAGTGGGAAGCTGACCGGCCTCCTCATGGCCCAGATCGCGCAGAACCGCTATCTGGCACCCGTTTTCGACGAGTTGTTCTCGGCCGAGGGCGCCGGCGTGTGCCTACGACCCGTCGGAAGGTACGTCCTTCAGGGCGCCGAGGCCACGTTCGCCACCCTCGTCGCCGCTGCACGCGACCGGGGAGAATGCGCGATCGGCTACATCAGCCACGAGGGGCGCACCGAGCCCACCACCGGTGGGGTCCGGCTCAACCCGCCGAAGGACGAACGGCGTGTCTGGAACTCCGAGGACCACCTGGTGGTGCTGGCGACGGATCCTGGTGCTGCCTCCGCACCCGCCGCCCGGGACGACTCCACCACGTCCGCCGCTCCGTGAAGGCCGACGTACCCGTCGTCCGCGCGTGATCCGGTGAACGCGGTCGGTTCGAACCGATACTGCGACGCCCGGTCGGCTCCTCGGGGGAGGGGAGCCGACCGGGCGTCGCAGTTCCGCCAGGCCCTGCGTCAGGCGTGGCGGCGGTTGCCCGTGACCAGGCGGTAGAGGGCGAGCAGGATGATCGAACCGACGATGGCCGCGACCCACGTGGAGAGGTCGAAGAAGCCGTCGATGGAATCGACGCCGAAGATCACCTTGCCCAGCCAGCCACCGAGAAGGCCGCCCGCGATGCCGATCAGCATGGTGATGATGATGCCGCCGGGGTCCTTGCCCGGCATCAGCGCCTTGGCGATGAGGCCCGCGAGCAGTCCGATGAAGATCCAAGCGATGATGCCCATGATGCGTCTCCTGCCGCGTCGTACCGCGTCGTATGCAGCTGCTGTCAACGCGTCGTCTTTACCGGTCGGACACTTTCAAACGCCATGGGCACGACTTCTCCATCTGCCGCCCGCCGGTTCCGGGCAAGCCGGCCTGGAAGCCGGGCCGGGGCGACTGCTCGCAGCGGGGCCGGGGCGTCCGCTGTCCGGGCGACTTGGTGTGGCGGGACCTTGGGTCCGCGGCCGCGCCGGGCTTTCACGGCACGCCGTCGAAGGTGTCCGACGGTCGGACTTCGGCGGGGGTGCTTCGTCCACCGGTCAGGACGAGGCTGACGTCTCCTCGACGGGGGGCGCCTGAGGGGTCGCGTCCAGGTGGAGGGTGAGCCAGGAGGTGACGCGCGCGAGGAGGTCCGCGTCGACCGGTTCGCGCAGGATGCGGCGGTAGGAGTTCAGGCTGGGCGCCCCGGAATCACGCCGCAGCACGTGGGTGAGGTCGGCGACCCGGTGGGTCTCCGCCCCTCCGGGCACCAGGTGCTCGATCACGTCCAGGTCCGCCGGATCGACCTGGAAGTCCTTGAGGCCTGTGATGGCCAGGACCGGGGTCCGGATGGCTGCGAGGTCGTCGCGGCTGTCGTGGACGAGCATCTCGCGCATCCAGCGGGCGTTGACCTTGAGACCTGCGATGCGTGCCGTATCGGTCCGGGTCTTCTTGATGCGGGTTAGGGCTCTGTTGCCCAGTGCTCCCAGCGGACGCCTGAGGAGCCGGACGGGAAGGGGCATGGTCCGGACGACCGACCGGCCCTGCCTGCGGAAGGCGTCCTCGCCCAGGCCGGCGAAGCCGGCCAGCAGCACGGCCGCCCGCACGTCCGTCCGTGAAGCGAGGGCCATGGCGTGCAGGGCGCCCTCGCTGTGCCCGATGACGCCGACTGCCTCGGAACGGATGTCCGGGCGGGCGGCGAGCGCGCGCAGGGCCGCGGCGGCGTCCTCGCGGTTGTCGGTGAATCCGGAGGCCCGCCAGTCGCCGGGGGTGGAACCCGCACCGCGCCGGTCGTAGCGCAGAGTCGCGATGCCTGCGGCCGCGAGGGCCTCGGCCATGGGACGAGCCAGGTCCATCACGAGCTTGGGCGTGTTTCCGTCGCGGTCCAAGGGGCCCGAGCCGTGCAGCAGCAGGACGGCTGGGTGCGGAGAGGGACCTGCCGGCAGTGTCAGGGTGCCGGCCAGCGGGGTTCCGTCGTCTGCGGCGACCGTCATGTCGATGTCGGGCAAGGCTCCGCCTCTCGCGATTGATTTCAACTTCGAGAACGTTATCAGATGTGAGATCATTGGCGTCATGGCCACCGCGAACCTCCTCCTCCACCCCGTCCGGATGCGCATCCTGCAGACCCTGGTCGGCGCCGGAGAGCTGACCACCGCCCAGCTGCGTGACCGGCTGCCCGACGTGTCGACGGCGAGCATGTACCGGCACGTCGCCACTCTCACCCAGGCGGGAATCCTGGAAGTGGTGCACGAAAAGCCTGTGCGCGGCACCGTCGAGCGCAGTTACCAGGTCCGTCAGGACGCGGCCCTCGTCGACGAGGGCGCCCGCACAGCCATGACCAAGGACGATCACCGGCAGGCCTTCACCGTCTTCACCGGGACGATGCTGGCGGACTTCGACCGCTATCTCTCGCTCGAGGACGCCGAACCCGCCCGCGAGGGCGTCCTCTACCGCCAGGGCGCGGTGTGGATCACCCCGGAGGAGTTCACGGAACTGGTGGAGGAATTGGAGGCCGTCGTCGCCCGCCGCGCACGCCACAGCGCAGGCGAGGGCAGCGTCCGGCACGTCATCAGTCTTGCCCTGGTGCCTGCCAAGGCCATGGAGGCGGACGGCGCGGGGGGCATCCCTTCGCCCGACGTCGGTTGACGGGCAGTGGGAGCAGCGGAACGACGTCAACCGCACCTTCCGCGGAGAGGCACCGCCGCCTCCCTCAGCCGCGTACCGCCTTCTCCCCGGCGCGCTCGGCGACCGGTACGTCCAGCGGGCGGGCGAGCCCGACCACTCCTTCGTCGAGGCGCTGCAGGTGGCGCAGTACGCGGAACGTCACGGCGCCTGACGGCGGGGTGCCGGACCCGTCGTCCCGCAGCGTGGAGGCGATGCTGGCAGCCGACTGGACCTCGCCCCCCATGCCCTTGTCGCCCACATGCGCCGCGAGTACCTCGATGTTGTGCGCGATGCGCCGCCCCGCCCGGTGCAGACGCGGATCGGCCGCGACGGTCTTGCTGTGCGGCACGAGCTCTGCGGTAGCCGCGAGCGCGCGTGCGTGGTATGCACATGTCTCCAGCAGGGCCACCAGATAGCGTACGGTCTGCCGCCGACCGCGCAACGGCGTGATCGGGTAGGTCAACGGATTGGTGGAGTCACGCAGTTCGTCCAGCGCCGTGTCCAGGCCGCGGGCCTTGCCGAGCAGGTCGGACGACGGCCCTCCGCTGAGCTGCTCCACCGCGGCAGAGGCGACATCCCCCAGCCTGTCGAGGACGGTCCCCAGCAGTTCGTCGGTACGGCGGTCCGTGTGCACCGGCAGCACCAGCACGGCGGCGACGACCCCGCACGCGGCGCCGATCGCGGTCTCCTCGATGCGCAGCACCAGCACGTCGAAACTGTACGAGTTCAGCAGGGTGTAGAGCAGGCCGAGCATGGCCGTCACGAAGAAGGACATGACCGCGTACGACAGGGGAGCGGTGAAGAACATCGCGAAGATGAAGAGGAGTACCAGCGCGAACGCGACCCACGTGTGGTCCCCGACCACTCCGGCCAGCGCGACACCGGCCACGGCGCCCAGGAGGGTGCCGAGGAGCCGACGGTAGCCCTTGACCAGGATCTCACCGGTGGACGCGGTGTTGAGGAAGACCACCCAGCACGTGAGAACGGCCCAGTACCAGCGCTGGCTGGAGAGGAGTTCACCGCCGATGATCGCAAGCACCGAGCCCACCGACACCTGGAAGGCGGCCCGTGTGGTGGGGCGTTGCAGCCCCGTGCGGTCGTCGTCGCCGGGCTTCTCGGACGAGGCCAGGGCGATGTCCTCCGCGTCGAACTCCTCGCGGGAACGGGTGGTCGCCGGCGAGTCGTCGGACTCGTCCTGGGGCCCGCCCAGTGCCAGCCGCAGACCCAGGACGGACCGTGCCGCCTCGCCGATGCCGCGGAAGGCGTCCTGGATCCCCGCGGGGGCGGGGGGAAGCTTGTCCTCGTCCCGGTAACCGAGCAGCCGGTTGCGCAGGTGAGCGACCGCTGTGCCCCCGTCGCTCGTCGCGGGCCGGTCCACCAGGAGATGCAGCGCCTTGAGATCCCGGCGCAGGGCGATGGTCGCGTCGTCCTCGGAAGGCCGCCAGTCCCCGGTGAGCGGCACGGGCGCGTGCGGCAGATGGAGGGTGAGGGTGTCCGCACGCTCGGCGCTCCGGGCGTTGAGCAGCAGCATGCCGAGCCGCTCCGTGGAGATCTCGGCGTCCGCGATGCGGCGTTGCAGCAGTGCCGCCTTGTCCGCGTCCTGTGTGCCTTCCTCAAGACGGCCCTGGATCATGAGAGCGGCTTCGTGCAGCCGAGCGGTGCTTCGCCGCATGTCGTCGAGCACCTTCTCCAGCTGCTCGGGTTCGGCGTCGAGCAGTTCGATCTGCAGGGAGACGAGCTGGGCGACTCGCGTCCGGAAGGCATCGCGCAGTCGTGCAAGGACGCGACGAGGTGTCTCCGGGACGACGGCGAACCGGACCACGGCACTGCAGCCGAACCCGATGAGCAGAGCAAGAAAGAGCGCCGGCAGGGCGGTCGTCGAGGCACCGACGAACAGGGAGAGGAAGTAGATCTGAAAGCCGATGAGGCCGAGTGCCGTGCCTCGTTCGCCGAACCGCCTGCAGTACACGGCGCCGAAGATGAGCGCCACGAAGAAGAGGTCGCCCACGATGACCTGAGAGGCCAGCAGCGCGCTCAGTGCCGTGGCGGCCAGTGCCACCGGCAGGCCCAGGGCGAGGGTGACCGCCTGGTCGCGTACGAGCGTGTCCTTGATCGCGAAGGTCGCCGTCATCGCCGTCATGGCACCGGCGACCATGTGCGTGACATCGGTGCCGAGCAACGCCAGGACCACCAGGGTGAGTCCGATCGCTCCGACGGTCCGCAGCCCGGCGGTGAGCCGCAGCAACCCCGGGTCGGACGCCGCGAACCGATCCCACAACATGGCCCCGCCCCGCCGCCGCACTGCCCTCACCCTGCACTTTCTTCCGCTTGCCGCCACGATCCACGCGCTGTTCAGCATTGCACGGCGAGGAACCGGAGGACCAACGCAGGTCGACATCCGATACGGTCGCGGGTTCGCCCGGCAGCTGTTCCGCAACCGGACGCCGCAGGGCCCCGGGAGAAAGCGGGACGCGTGCCGGCAGTGAACCCGGGCACGCGCGGAGCATGGCAATCCTGAGGAAAGTCGCACGCCCCCTGCTCGCCTCCGTCTTCATCTCCGGCGGGCTCCGCACGCTTCGAGATCCGCACTCCGTGGCCGGTGCGGCCGAGCCGGTGGCCCGGCCCGTCTCGGCGCGCGTGCCGAAGCTCCCGGACGACACGGTGCGACTCGTACGGATCAACAGCGCCGTGCAGGTCGGTGCCGGCGTCCTTCTCGCGACAGGTCGCCTTCCCCGCGCCTCCGCTCTCGCACTGGCGGCCTCCCTGGTCCCCACCACGCTGGCCGGGCACGCCTGGTGGAAGACGCAGGAACCTGAGGAACGGGCACGTCAACAGGTCCAGTTCACCAAGAACCTCTCGTTGCTCGGGGGGCTGCTGATCGCGGCGGCGGACACCCACGGCAAACCCTCTCTGGCCTACCGGTCACGGGCTGCGGCCACCGCCGGCGTACGCAGCGCCCACAGGACGGGGAACGCGGTGGGCGCGGTGGTGGCGGACAAGGCGCACGACGTCCGGTCGGCGGCCGGTGCCGTGCGGGAACACCTTCCGACCGGCTGACGTCTTCGGACCGGCCCGGTTCCCCCTGCGGAGTCTGGACCCCGCAGGGGGAACCCCGTCAGAGACGAGGAACCCGCCTGTGGGCGGGCATGCGTCGGCGCATGCCCGCCCACAGGCGGGTTCGAAGCGGTGCGGGAACACATGGGTACGCCGACGCACGGGGTGCCGACGCTTCGGACGGCGACAGCGCGGTGGCCGGGGCCCGCGAAGAGCCGCCCAGGACCGCGGGAGTCGGGCTCACGGACGGGTCGGCGTACGTGGCCCGCGGGAGCGGCGCTCTCCGGCAGGCCGGTGCGTCAGGCCTTGGAAAGGGGCAACCGCACGGGCGTGGGAAACGACAGCCGGCGCAGGCCGCGTGCAAGGAGGGCCCGGGTGGTCAGGCCAGCATTCCCGCGCGGAGCTTGCCCAGGGTGCGTGTGAGCAGACGCGAGACGTGCATCTGGGACACGTCGAGCTCCGCGCCGATCTGGGACTGCGTCATCTCCTGGCCGAACCGCATCTCGATGAGCCGGCGCTCACGGTCGTCGAGCTGCTCCAGAAGGGGCGCCAGCGCGTGCAGGTTCTCCACCGTTTCCATGGCCGAGTCCGGCTCGCCCAGGATGTCGGCGAACGTCCGGGAGGCCGCCCCCGTCGTCTCACCGGTGTCCGTAGGCATGTCGAGCGAGCCGGCCGTATAGCCGTTCGACGCGATGATGCCCTCGATCACCTCGTCCTCCGTACGGTCCAGGTGCTCGGCCAGTTCCTTCACCGTCGGGTCACGGTCGAACCTGACGGAGAGTTCGTCCTTGGCCTTGGCCAGCTCCACGCGGAGCTCCTGCAGCCGGCGGGGGACGTGGACGGCCCAGGTGGTGTCGCGGAAGAAGCGCTTGATCTCACCGACGATGTAGGGGACGGCGAAGGTGGCGAATTCGACCTCCCGCGAGAGTTCGAACCGGTCGATGGCCTTGATGAGACCGATGGTCCCGACCTGGGTGATGTCCTCCATGTCGCCGCTGCCCCTGTTACGGAAGCGGCGCGCGGCGAAGCGGACGAGGGAGATGTTCATCTCGACAAGGGTGTTGCGCGCGTACTGGTACTCGTGCGTGCCCTCTTCGAGGACCTGCAGGCGCTCGAAGAAGAGCGTCGACAGAGCGCGGGCGTCCTTCGGGGTGATCTTGCCCGCGTCCTCGATCCAGGGCAGCTCACCTATGCGTTCCGGTGTGGCCCCGGAAGCCGACACCCCATCGGTCCGTACGGTTCCGGCAGTCTGTTCAGCGATCACTGTTCCCACCCTCCCTGGTGCTGAGTGCGCTTTCAGACGAGCCCCTGCCCGGCCTCGGAAGCCCTATGCACGAGGAACCGGTTTTTCTTGCTGCGTGGAAACAGTTGTCCCTGGACATCGTAAGATGAGCAGTGCCGTCCACCGGTGCGACCTATCGGTCACGTCGTGCTGGATCGGGTACAGGCCCCGTACGCTGGAGGCCGGGGGCCGGGTCCCGAAGGCGGTTCGGGTTTCGGTGCAGCACGACGAGAAACAGGATCACGTGGACAGATTCGCTGCGGTCGAGCGGGAGCTGCGCAAGGCCGCCCCCCATCGGCTCCTCGATGTCGTCTCGGCGGCTCTGCGGGAGCGGTTCGATGTGCAGAGCGTGGCCTTGCGGCTCGCCGACTACGGCATGACCACGCTGCAGGTGGTGTCCGAGGTGCCGATCGCCGAGCCGGTGCACGTGCACGACAGTCCGCAGGGCAGGGCCTTCGGTGCCCAGGAGCCGTATGTGGAGCCGCGGACCGCGCCGGGACCGTTGACCGCGCACCTCCCGGTGACCGTGCGGGGCGACCGGCTCGGTGTCCTGACCGTCACCGTGCCCGAGAGTGGCTGCTCCCGGGCGGATCTGGCGGACATGCAGCAGATCTGCGAAGCCCTCGGCCACGAGATCCTGGTGGCCGAGCGGGACACCGACCTCTACCTCCTCGCCCGCCGGGCCACCCGGTTGACCCTGGCCGCCGAGATGCAGTGGCAGTTGCTGCCCGGCCGTTCCGTGTCCCGTCCCGAATTCAGGCTGGGCGCACATCTGGAGCCCGCGTACGCGATCTTCGGCGACAACTTCGACTGGTCGGTGTCGGCCCATCACCTCACACTCACCGTCACCAACGGCATGGGCAAGGGGATGGAAGCGGCCCTGCTGACCAATCTCGTCGTCAACTCGCTGCGGAACGCGCGACGGGCCGGCCTCGACCTTCCCGGCCAGGCCAGCCTGGCCGACCAGGCCGTCTACACGCAGCACCGAGGCGCGCTGCACGCGTCGGTCCTCCTGCTGCGTTTCGATCTCGCCACGGGGGAGGTGGAAGCCGTGGACGCGGGGTCTCCCCGGATGTGGCGGCTGAGGGGGCGGACCGTCGATTCCATCGACTTCGAGCCGCAGCTCCCGCTGGGCATGTTCGAGGAGACGGAGTACGTCACGCAGCACCTGCGCGTCGAGCCTGGCGACCGGCTGCTGATCGGCAGCGACGGGGTCTACGACAGCGCTTCGGCGGCGGGGGAGCTCTACGGGCAGCGGGCGCTCGCGCGGTCGCTCTCCGCGCACCGTTTCCTGCCGTCCGAACAGGTGCCGCTCGCGGTTCTCCGCGACCTGCGGGACCATCGGGGATCCGCACCGCTGGACGACGACGCGCTGGTCGTCTGCATGGACTGGTTCGGCCGGCAGTCCTCCGCCGGAGACGCGTCCGAGTGAGCGAGGCGGGCCGACCGGTCCGTCTTCAGCCGGTCGACCGCAAGGGTCTCGCTCCGTCGCTGTCCTGTCCCGCGGCTGCGGCCGCGCTGCGGAAGGCCCTGAGCCCGTCGAGGAGCGAACGCCGCGCCTTGGCGGGCATGGCGTCGATGGTGGACATCAGTATTTCTTCCCGCCGTGTGCGCAGGTCGACGAGGTACGCCTTGCCGTGGCTGGTCAGCCGGAGCTCCAGCTCGCGGCGGCTCACCGGGCTGGGAGCGCGCTCCACGAATCCGGTGGCCTGCAGCCGGTCGCACAGCCTGCTGACCGAGGGCGAAGCCGACCCCAGGGCCTCGGCGAGCATACGCAGATTGATGCCCTCCTCCCGGTCCAAGGTGTACAGGACGCGGAGCTGGGAGGGGGAGACCGGGCCGGTCGGCACGGCGTCACGTCCGTGTTCCCACAGGACTTCGAGGAGTTCGACGAATTCGGAACCCTCACGGGCCGCGTCCCGGGACCGCTGGTCGGGTTCGGGGTTCAGGCCCATTTCGATGACACTCCGATTCGGCATTGCCTCACTGGTCCGTCCGGCCACCGGACCGAGCGAGGCGGCCGGACATCCGATGCGCTCGTACGGAAAGCCAGGACAAGATTCCGGGACACACGTGTGGCCCCGCCTATCGTACCCCTGCATGCCGCAGGCTTCCGAGCGTCACGCCGGCTCGTTATGTTGTCAGGCGGCAACAGTTGTCATCGGGTACGGTTCCGCAGGCGACATCCGATGCGTGATCAATTCGGCGGTCACCGTCGTTCCCGCCGCGACGGCACCCGCTCCCCGGCCTGGAGTACCGATACCCATGACACCGAACCAGCCCCTCACCCTCACCGTCCGGCACCCGGCGGACTCGATCGCCGTCCTCACCGTCGCGGGCGAGATCGACGTGGACAGCGTGCCGGCCCTGCGCACGAGAGCGCTGGAGCTGATCAGACAAGGCAGACCGCATCTGGTCCTCGACCTGGCGCCCGTGGAGTTCTGCGACTCCTCGGGCCTCAACACGATGATCGGCATCCTGCGGTACGCGAAGGACCGGCACGGGTCCCTCTCCCTCGTCGGCCCGCCCCCACACCTCACCAGGCTGCTGGACGTGACGGGAGTCGGCGAACTGATGCCGGTACTTCCCACCACGGCCGAAGCCCTGACCCACATCGTCAGGCCCGGAGAAGCACCGAAGGGGCTAGGGGCCCGTTAGGTGGAAGAGGGCTCACCGACGGCGGTCTCACCGGGGCTCGGTCCGCCGACGGCTCCGCGCGGTGAACGCGGCACACCACGCGCGGCCGTCCCTCCGGCCACACATGGCTCCTGCCGCCTCCGCACGTGCCCCGTCAGGGCCCGCGCCAGACATTGGCGAACGCGGCGTTCTCGATGGCCCGCCGCTGCCGTACGGCCTCGAGCTCCATCACCGCATCCCCGACGGTGAGGAGCACGGTCGTCACGGCCTCGTCCTCGGAGCTCGGCCCGTCCTGCGGCTGCCGCCCGCCGGGAACGCCCGCGGCCGACGCGAGGGCGGCGAGTACGGGCTCACCACCTTCCCAGCGCTCCAGAGCCTGGCGGCGAGCGGGCGTGTCGGCCGGTTCCACTCGGTCGGCTCCGGACCGGAACCGGCCTCGGCGGCCCTGACTCAGGACGCCGTCCTCCTCGAGTGCCGACTGGTAGGCGCCGGCCAGATCGCGCCCCCGCCGCCACAGCCAGTCCTCGACCCGTTCGTACGGGGCCTGTCCTTCGAGCGTCGCTGCGGCCTCGGCCAGGAGGCGATCGTCCACTGCCGGCCCGCGGTCCGGGACGATGCGGTCACCGTCCAGGGTGATGGCGCCGGCCGAGACGAGATCGATGAGCTCGGCACCCGCGAGCGTGAGCGACAGGTCACCCTGTCCCACCGGGCGGTCCGGCGACCCCAGGTGCAGGGCGATGATGAACAGGTCTTTCGCCGTGGTCATGAACGGCCCCCTCGGATTCGTGTGCCTGCTGGTGGGCACCAGCCTGCCTGTGCTGTGCCGCAAAGGACAGCATGCCGCCCTCCGCGCCCGGCACTCGGCCGGGCACGGAGGGCGGCGGGCCCGGAGGTGGCACGAGTGGTACGTGCGGCGATCAGGCCTTGTGCTGCATGGAACTGCGCGCGGGACTTCCCTGCCCCGAGGCCTTGGGGTCCTTCTCGCCGGCCTTGGCGCGAACTCCCTGCTCGATCCGCTTGCCGATCGTCTTGTCGATGTTCGACCAGTACTCGAACGCGCGGACCAGTACCGGCTCGGTCACGCCGTTGAGCAGGTGCCCGACGACGTTGTCCACCAGCCGGTCCCGAGCCGCGTCGTCGAGGACCTCGCGCACCATGGTGCCTGCCTGGCCCCAGTCGTCGTCCTCCGAGTGGTCGACGTACGCCGCCCGGGTGATGTCCCCGTCGGCGTACCAGCTCGGCGGGGAACCGTGGCGGGCGGTGTCGGCGGCCGGGCCGCCCTTCGAGTTCGGGGCGTAGACGGGGTCCGCCGTCTTCCGGTACGCCATCGCTCCGTCCTTGGAGTACGTGTTCACCGGCACGACGGGCGCGTTGACGGGCAGCTGCTGGTAGTTCGCTCCGATGCGGTAGCGGTGGGCGTCCGCGTAGGAGAACAGGCGGGCCAGCAGCATGCGGTCCGGACTCGGACCGATGCCCGGGACCAGGTTGTTCGGCTGGAAGGCGGCCTGCTCGATCTCCGCGTGGTTGTCCGTGGGGTTGCGGTCCAGCGTCATCTTCCCGACCTTGATCAGCGGGTAGTCGCTGTGCGGCCACACCTTCGTCAGGTCGAACGGGTTGAACCGGTAGCCCACCGCGTCCCCGTACGGCATGACCTGGACGTGGAGCGTCCAGCTCGGGTAGTCGCCGTCGCGGATGTGCTCGAAGAGGTCACGCGTGTGGTAATCGGTGTCGGCCGAGGCCATCTGGTCGCCCTCGTCCTGGGTGAACGTCTCGACGCCCTGGTCGGTCTTGAAGTGGTACTTCACCCAGAAACGCTCACCCTGTGCGTTGATCCACATGTACGTGTGGGAGGTGTAGCCGTTCATGTGGCGCCAGCTGCGCGGGATGCCGCGGTCGCCCATCAGCCAGGTGACCTGGTGGGCCGACTCGGGCGAGAGGGTCCAGAAGTCCCACTGCATGTCGTGGTCGCGGAGGTTGCTGTCCGCGCGGCGCTTCTGGGACCGGATGAAGTGCTGGAACTTCATCGGGTCCTTCACGAAGAACACGGGGGTGTTGTTACCCACCATGTCGTAGTTGCCTTCGCTGGTGTAGAACTTCACCGCGAAGCCGCGCGGGTCGCGCCAGGTGTCCGGGCTGCCGCGCTCACCGGCGACGGTGGAGAACCGAATGACCAGATCGGTCGTGGTGCCGGGCTGGAAGAGCGCGGCCTTGGTGTAGCCGCTGACGTTCCCGGTCACCTCGAAGTGCCCGAAGGCGCCGCTGCCCTTGGCGTGCGGCTGACGCTCGGGGATCCGTTCACGGTTGAACTGAGCCATCTGCTCGATCAGGTAGGAGTCCTGGAGCAGGATGGGACCGGCCGGACCGACGGTGAGCGAGTGTTCGTCGCTCTCGACAGGGATGCCGGCGTCGGAGGTGGTCGGCTGTTGCGATGCGCTGGTCACTTTCGTTCCCCTTCGTCGTGGGGTGTGAGTGCGGAACGTGGGTCGGGGCTATGGACACGGGGCGGCTCGTCGACGTCGAGACCGGGCCTGGACCTCTGGGCGAGATGTCCACGCCGACCGGTGTCTCCCCGCTCTCCAAACATCGCCGTACCAGTAACCGGTATCAACGTAGCCAAACCTGGACGAGCGGGCCATCGGAGGTGTCGGCGCCGCCGCCCCCTTCCACGGAGCGACGGCTGGGACCGTGGCCGGCCGGGCGAGAGAGCCGCCGCCCGGGAATTCCGGCCCGTAGCCCGCCATGGGGGTTTCATGGGGACGCACGCGCAGCACCCGTCACGACTCCCGAGCCGGTGGTGGCGTGGCGCGGTGCGTGAGGACCGTGGCTCGGAACGACGCCACGACCGGTCGCAGGTCGGTGTGGTGCCAGACCGCCCAGAGGTGTACGGACGCCTCATGCCAGGGAAGTTCACGGACCTCCACGCCTTCGGTCGTCCCGCGGAGCATGCTCTTCTGGACGAGCGCGAACCCGAGGCCCGAGGCGACGAGCCCGAGAGCGGTCAGAGGATCCGGCGCGTCGAGGCGGATGTCAGGGGTGAAGCCCGACGCCACGCACGCGGCGACGAAGGCGTCCCGGGCGGCGGGCTCGAGCGACGTCCCGACCGCCACCCAGGGCATACCGTCCAGGTCGGACGCCGTGATGTCCGTCCGCCCGGCGAGCGGGTGGCCTGCCGGAAGGGCGAGGAGCAGGGGGTCCTCGAGCAGCGGGACCGCCAGGAGATCGGGATCGTCCTGCGCGGGAGGCCGCTGGACCAGGGCGATGTCGAGGCTGCGCTGCCGGAGGCCGACGAACTGCTCCTGCGGACTCAGACTGTAGAGGGCGACGTGAATTCCGGGGCGCTCCTCCTGCAAGGTGCGCAGCGCTGCCGGAAGCACACCGGTGTGCATGGCGTCGCCTACGTAACCGATGCACAGGCCGCCCTCCTCGCCGCGTCCCAGGCGGCGCCCCAGATTCTCCAGCCGGTCCGCGTGGCGCAGCAGCGCCCGTGCCTCGTTGAGGAAGACCCGCCCGTCGGCGGTCAGGCGGATGCGCTGCTGGCTGCGCTCGAACAGGGTGAGGCCCAGGTTCTTCTCCAGCTGGGCGATCTGGCGACTGAGGGGTGACTGCGAGATGTGCAGCTCCTCGGCGGCGCGGCCGACGTGTTCCGCCTCGGCCACGGCGACGAAATATCGAAGTTGTCGCAGGTCAAGCATGTAAGACCTCGGGGGACTCAACTCAGTCCAAGCGTGTCTTGGACAGTCTCAAGTATCGATCCTAGCCTCGAAGGCGTACCACCGACGGAGCGTTCGTGACCCCCACCGGACGACGTCGGACCCCACCCCGCTCGTCAGGAGTCACCTCATGGGAATCGCCCCTCTTCTGCCCGGACCGCTCGGCTTCGGCACCGCCCCGCTGGGCAACATGTTCCGTGCCATCCCCGACGCCGAGGCGGCTGCCACCGTCGAGGCGGCTTGGGACCACGGCATCCGCTACTTCGACACCGCGCCGTTCTACGGCGCCGGTCTCGCCGAGATGCGCCTGGGCGAGGTCCTGGCGGCGCACCCGCGTGACGCCTACGTCCTCAGCACCAAGGTCGGCCGCCTCGTCCTGGACGAGGCGGAGGATCCCGTCGCACGTGATCTCGGCGAGAAGGGAGGCCTGTTCGAGCACGGCCGCCCCAACCGGATGGTCAACGACTACACGGCCGACGCGACGATGCGCTCCATCGAGGACAGCCTGCTCCGGTTGAGGACCGACCGCCTCGACATCGTCTGGGTGCACGACATCGCACAGGACTTCTACGGCGACGAGTGGCTCGCCCGATACGAGACCGCACGCACCGGCGCCTTCCGAGTCCTCGAGAAGCTGCGGGCCGAGGGTGTCATCAAGGCCTGGGGCCTGGGCGTCAACCGGGTGGAACCGCTGGAGCTCACCCTTGACCTCGACGAGCCCACCCCTGATGCCTTCCTCCTGGCCGGCCGGTACACGCTGCTGGACCACGACCGCGCGCTGCAGCGCCTGATGCCCGCGGCTGCCGAGCGGAACGTCGACATCGTCGTCGGCGGACCCTACAGCTCGGGAATCCTGGCCGGAGGAACGCACTTCGAATACCGGGAGGCACCCGCCGAGATCGTCCGCAAGGTGGAGCGGATCAAGGCCGTCGCCAAGCGGTACGACGTCGGTGTCAAGGCGGCCGCCCTGCAGTTCTCCCTGGCACACGGGGCCACCGCCGCTGCCGTTCCCGGTGCCACCCGGCCCAGCCGCATCGCGGAGGACGTCGCCGCGCTGACGGCACGGATCCCGGCCGCGTTCTGGACGGCGATGCGCGCCGAGCGCCTGATCGCTCCCGACGCCCCCGTGCCCGCCCTCTGACGTCCTTCACCTGATCCCCGACCCGCTAGGAGATTTCTCCATGGCCACCACCACGGCATCGATCCGTGTCCCCGCGCCGCCCGAGCGCGTCTGGCAGCTCATCGGCGGATTCGACACCCTCCCCGACTGGCTGCCCTACATCCCCACGAGCGAACTCGGCGAAGGCGGCCGGGTGAGGAGCCTCACCAACGAGGAGGGGGGCTTGATCGTCGAACGTCTCGAGGTCTTCGACGACAAGGGCCGCACCTACAGTTACTCGATACTCCAGGCCCCGTTCCCGGTGACCGGCTACCTCTCGACCATCGCGGTGCACGAGGAGGCCGACGCCGGTTCCTCCCGAGTCGAGTGGAGCGGCACCTTCACACCGGACGGGACAGGCGAGGCCGAGGCCGTCGCACTGTTCCACGGCATTTACGCCGACGGACTCGAAGCGCTCAGGCGGACCCTTGCCGCCGGCTCGGCTCAGGGCTCCTGACACCACCGCGTGGGGGCGGTCGTTCCGCCGGTCTGTGGGCCCACAGACCGGCGGAACGGCCGCCCCCACGCGGGCAGCTCATGTCCGGGGCGTGTGGCCGTCAGCCCCAGACCGGAGCCGAGAAGACGCTGGCCGAGGTGTACCCGGAGTGCGGGAGGGCCGGCCAGCCCGCGGGCTCGTGCTGGGTGCGGTGGAAGTCCGCGGCCACGAGCGTCGCCAGGTTGAAGTAGGCCTCGCGGGTCTGGGGCCTCATCTTGTCCAGGTCGATCTCCGCTCCCGCCGAGAGGTGTTCGTCGAAGGGGACCACGACCACACCCCGGCAGCGCGCACGGAAGTGGGCCACCACGTCGTTCAGCTTGACGATCTTGCTGGTCTTGCGCGGTGCGGACACCACGGTGATGCTCCGCTGGACCAGGTCCGCGTAGCCATGGGCGTTGAGCCAGTCCAGGGTGGTGCTCGCGCTCGCGGCACCGTCCACGCTGGACGTGGCCACGACGATCAGCTGATCCGCGAGGGCCAGCACGCCGCCCATGGCACTGTGGAGCAGCCCGGTTCCGGAGTCCGTGAGGATGATCGGGTAGTGCTGCCCGAGGCAGCCGACGACCTGGCGGTAGTCCTCGTCGTTGAACGAGGTGGAGAGGGCGGGGTCCACGTCGTTGGCCAGAACCTCCAGCCCGCTCGGGGACTGGGACGTGTAGCGCCGCACCGCCATGTAGTTGGGCAGGTTCGGGAGGTCGGCGACCAGGTCACGGATGGTCGCGTTCGTCTCCCGGCGTACCCGGCGGCTGAGCGTGCCGGCATCCGGGTTCGCGTCGATCGCCACGACCCGGTCCTGCCGCTCGGAGGCGAGCGTCGCGCCCAGGGCCGTCGTGGTGGTGGTCTTGCCGACTCCGCCCTTCAGGCTGATGACGGCGATCTTGTAGCAGTCCATCACCGGGGTGTGGAGTACGGCGAGCTTCTGCTGCCGCACACGCTCGGCGTTCCTTCCTCCGATGCGCAGCTTCTTCAGACTGCCGCGGACACCGGCCTTGTTACGCAGGAGGCGGTCGGACGAGAGCTCGACCGACGAGCTGTGGCCCAGCGCACTGCCGTGTCCGGGGAGCCCGAGCGCGGCGGGGGCATAGGACGGAGCGGCCCGGTGGCTGATCGGCGGACCGTCGGAGAACCGTGAAGGCTGCGTCGCTCCGGTGTAGGGGCGCGACAGAGGAGCCGCACCCGGATGAGCGGCACCGGTTCCGCCGGCGGATGGCTGCACGGCGAACTCACCTGGCGTCAGCGCGTCGGCGGACCGTGCCAGCGGCCGGGATTCCCGCACGGCGGAGGCATGTGGCTCGCCCGCCCCGTACCGATCCGGAGGCGTGTGGCCTCCGAGGTCGTCCGCTCGGCCTTCCTCCCCCTCAGGAGCGGGGCTTCCAGCGCTGATGTCACGGTCATTAATCATACTGTTCATTCCTTTCGATGATCCTGAAGAGCTCATGGGAACGGCCCCGGCGCGTCGGCGGCGGGATGGTTCGACGATCGATCTACCTTGTGGTTCCGGTTGACGAGACGCTTCTTCGCGCGGGCGGCTCTCGATATCGGACGCAGACAGTTGTGGCCGGCCGGCGGGAAGGCATTTCTGGATTTCGGCACCCGGATCCTCCGGTGCGGCGGCACCGGACGCGGGGCCGCCTGAGAGCCGCAGGCCTTGCGGACGGGCCGGGGTCAGATGCCTGGAGGGAAGGAGCTCAGGAGCGTCGGCCCCTTTGGTCCCGAGGTCTTTCACGCCTCGAAGGCGCGAGGATTCGGCGCCCGGACGGAGGCGTCCTCGGACCAGCATGCCGTTGGCGTCGATCGACAGTTCATGCTCCATGAACTGCTCGACGGTCAGCACTTGCTTCTGTCTCTGCGCGGAGCGCGGCGGTTGCCTCCAGGTCATGGCCTGCCCGTGTCCGCCCCATTCGCGCACGGACAGTGCGCGGTGTTCGGCGGCGTCCATGGCCCGTTTGACGTCCGGCGGGATCTCGATGCGACTGCGGACCCGGTACCGCCCGGTCGCCAGGTCGTCCGCGCACTGCAACTGCACCTTCAGCGGACCCATGAAGGTGTAGTGCTGCGACTCGGCGTACTCGCGTACCTTCTCGACCAGTTCCTCGCCGAGCACCACCAGGCACGCGCTGTGCAGGGCGTGATCGTCGGTGTTGAGTTCGATGACGAAACCGTTGGGGACGACGGTGCGTTCGTGACTCCAGATCCTGGCGTTGACATCGCACTCGCGCCGGAGCGCGCCGACGAACTCCAGGGGCTGGACCGCAGACTTGAAGGCTTTGGCGAAAGCGCCGTTGACCCATGCCTCGAAGCGCTGCTCCAGCTTGTTCAGCGTTCCCACTGTCAGCCTTCCAGTACGGATCGCCCTCCATTCGAGCGAATGTGCGTTCACTGACTGGATCCTTTTTAGCCAGATTTGAGACGTTGCTGCGCTGTGTCGCCGCGATTCACTCGATCGTCTCCGCAGTAGCCCGCTTCGGCCGATTCCGAGCCCCGGGGCCGGCGTGAAATCCGCGCGTGACCAGGCTGTACCGGTGGTGACGGGGGAGACGGTGGCAGCCTCCTGACCTGGCCTTTTTCAGTGTCCGTCGTGCCCTCCGGCAGGGCGGGGCCGGAACGGTCGTCATCGGACCGGCCGGTAGGGCGGCGGCAGGTCGTTCCTTTTCGGCCCGTGCGACCTGCCGGTCGCCTGTGCAGATCCTTCTCGTGTCAGGCGGGGTCGTCGCCTTTCGTCGTGCCTGAGCCGGGCGGGACCGCCGCCCTTCTTCACGCCGCCCGCAGGTCACCGCACCGCGAGGGCCTCCTGCCCGGGTGAGGAGATGCCGGTTGTCAGGCCGGCTGCCAGACCTGGGTGAGCGCCGACGTGGTGAGTACGTCCTCGGGGCTGCCCCGTCCCGCCAGGTGGCCGTCGCGCAGCAGGAGGCATGCGTCCGCCGAGCGTGCCGCCTCCAGGTCGTGTGTCGCGTGGACGACCGTCACGCCGTCGGTGACCAGGTCGGCGAGAACCGTCGTGATCCGGACCCTTGCTTCCGGATCGAGCCCCGTGGTCGGTTCGTCCAGGAGCAACAGATCCGACTCCTGCGCCAATCCCTGCGCGATCAGAGCCCGTTGACGCTGTCCTCCCGACAGTTCGCCGAGCTGCCGGGCGGCGAGATCTCCTATGCCCAGTCGGTCGAGTGCGGCGTCGACCGTCGCGTGGTCCCGCCGGGTGAGCCGGCGCCACAGGCCGCGCTCGCCCCAGCGTCCCATCTCCACGGTCTGCCGGACGGTCAGCGGCAGGGTGTCGCCGACGGCGCCGCGTTGCGGGACGAAGGCCGGTGGCCGGGAGCCTCCGTGACGTACGTGCCCCGATGTCGGCTCGATCACACCGGCCATCACGCCGAGCAGCGTCGACTTCCCGCTGCCGTTCGGACCGACGAGTGCCGTCGTGGCCAAGGCCGGTATGGATGCGCTGAGTTCATGGAGGACGGGCCGGCCCGGATAGCCGGCGCACAGCCCTGTGAAGTGCACGCGTGCCGTCCGGTCCAGCGGGGTGGGGGATGAAGGGCGATGTTTGTTGAACATGATTTTCATTGTAGTGTCACGGCATGGAATGGTTGACGGCACCGTTCGAGGTGACCTTCGTGCAGCGCGCCCTGTGGGGCGGAATTCTGGTGTCCGCCATATGTGCGCTGGCCGGGACATGGGTGGTGCTCCGCGGCATGGCCTTCCTCGGGGACGCCATGTCCCACGGGCTGTTGCCGGGAGTCGCGCTGGCCGCCCTGTTCGGCGGGAACCTGCTCGTCGGTGCGGTGGCGAGCGCCGTGGTGATGACGGCGGGTGTGACCGTGCTCGGCCGGACTCCGAGGATCTCCCAGGACACCGGGATCGGCCTGTTGTTCGTCGGCATGCTCTCGCTCGGCGTCATCATCGTGTCGCGCTCGCAGTCCTTCGCCGTCGATCTGACCGGCTTCCTGTTCGGTGACGTGCTCGCTGTCCGGGAGCAGGACCTGTTCCTGCTGGGGGTGGCTCTGCTGGTGGCGCTCACCGTTTCGGTCCTCGGCCACCGAGCCTTCCTCGCCCTGACGTTCGACCCGCGAAAGGCCCGGACCCTAGGACTGCGTCCACGTCTCGCACACGCCGTACTGCTCGCGCTCCTGGGCCTCGCGATCGTCGCCTCGTTCCACATCGTGGGGACGCTGCTGGTCCTGGGTCTGCTCATCGCCCCGCCGGCGGCAGCGCTGCCCTGGGCGCACAGCGTGCGCGGGGTCATGCTGCTCGCGGCACTCGTCGGCATGGCCGCCACCTTCGGTGGGCTGCTGCTGTCCTGGCATCTGAGCACCGCCGCCGGCGCGACCGTCGCCGCCCTCGCGGTGAGCCTGTTCTTCCTCTCCCACCTGGCATCCGGCCTGCGCCACCGCCGCACGAGCCCTGCCACCCCCGCCCTCCCGAAAGCCGACTGAAGGAAACCTGTGACGATCGCCCCGACCGTCCGAAGAAACGTCACTCCATGGGCCTCGGCCGCCCTGGCGCTCACCGCGCTGCTCACCACGAGTTGCGCGGGGAAGACCTCCGAGGACCCCGCACCGCGGGAGAGTTCCTCCGCCACCACTCCGCACGGATACGTCGAAGGAGCGAAGGAAGCCGCAGAGCAGCAGTCCCGCCTGCTGCTCAACAACCCCGGCACCGGTGACAGCCGGGTGCTCGACCTCATCACCGGCAAGGTGAGTTCGACCGCTCAGGCGGCGGGCACCGAACAGCTGGACACCGACGGCCGTTTCGGCTACTTCCATACCGCCCAGGGCACACACGTGCTCGACAGCGGGGCGTGGACGGTGGATCACGGCGATCATGTGCACTACTACCGCGCGGCGATACGCGACATCGGTGAACTCTCCGGGGGCCCGGGCACGCAGGTCCGCAGTGACGCCGCCGTCACCGCGGCCACGGACAGGGCCGGCCGGACCGAACTCTACGACCGTACGGAGCTGGAGAAGGGGAGCGTCAGTTCGCTCCGCACACTTCCCGGGCCGCACACCGGCGCCGTCATACCGTACGCGGAGCACCTGCTGGCCCTCACGAAGCGGGACGGAACGGCGAAGGTCTCGGTGTACGACCGCGAGGGCGAGGCTGTCGCGTCACCGGACGCCGAGTGCGAAGACCCACGAGGCGACGCCGTCACCCGACGCGGCGTGGTCCTCGGATGCGCGGACGGCGCCCTGCTCGTAGGCGAGAAGGACGGTGTCTTCACCGCCGAAAGGATCCCCTACGGCCGCGACGTCCCCGCGGCGGAGCGGGCCGCCGCGTTCCGGCATCGACCCGGCAGCGACACCCTCACGGCACCGGCCGGGGACAAGGCCGTCTGGGTCCTGGACGTCACGGAACGTGCATGGAACCGGGTGAGTACCGGGCCCGTGGTCGCGGTCGGCACCGCGGGGGAGGGTTCTTCTCTGCTCGTCCTGGAGGCCGACGGGGCGCTGCACGGCTACGACATCGCCACCGGCGAACAGGCGGCCCGCACCGAGCCGTTGCTGACCGGACCCCAGCGGGCCGGCACCGGCACGAGCCGGCCCTCGATCGAGGTCGACCGCAGCCGCGCCTACGTCAACGACCCCAAAGGCAAACGCGTGTACGAGATCGACTACAACGACGACCTGCGCGTCGCGCGCACCTTCGACGTGGACATCGAACCGCATCTGATGACGGAGACAGGGCGATGACCACCACGACGGCAGGCGCCGGAAAGCGCGCGAGAGTCCGGGTGGCACGGCTGCGCAGCCTGCTTCTGGGCCTGATCGCCCTGACCACAGCAGCTGCGGGAACAGCCTGCACCAACGACGGCGACCAGCCTCGCGTCGTCGTGACGACGAACATCCTCGGCGACATCACGCGCGAGATCGTCGGGGACGAGGCCGAGGTCACCGTCCTGATGAAGCCCGACGCGGACCCGCACTCCTTCGGCCTGTCGGCCGTGCAGGCCGCCGAGTTGGAACGAGCGGACCTCGTGGTCTTCAACGGCCTGGGCCTGGAGGAGAACGTACTGCGTCATGTGGACGCCGCACGCGAGGCCGGGGTGGCCACCTTCGAGGCCGGAAAGGCTGTCGACCCGCTCACCTTCCACGCGAGCGACGACGGAGGCCCGGGGGAGGAGGCGGGGCAACCCGACCCCCACTTCTGGACCGACCCCGACCGGGTACGCAAGGCCTCGGGGCTGATCGCCGACCAGGTGGTCGAGCACGTCGGTGGTGTGGACGAGCACGCGATACGAGCCAACGCCACCCGCTACGACAGGCAACTGACCGATCTCACCGCCTGGATGGAGAAGTCCTTCGACCGGATCCCCGCGGACAAGCGTGCCCTGGTGACCAACCACCACGTCTTCGGCTATCTCGCCGACCGCTTCGGTTTCCGCGTGATCGGAGCGGTCATTCCCAGCGGAACGACCCTCGCCTCCCCCAGCTCGTCCGACCTGCGCACGCTCACCCGGGCCATGGAGGAGGCCGGAGTGCGGACCGTGTTCGCCGACTCCTCCCAGCCCAACAAACTCGCCGAGGTGCTGCGCACGGAACTCGGCGGCCGGGTGAGCGTCGTCGAGCTGTACTCGGAGTCGCTGACCCGGAAGAGCGCCGGTGCCGGCACCTACCTGCAGATGATGCGCGCCAACACCACAGCCATGACCGACGGCCTGACCGGCGGCTGAACACACCCTCCCCACGCGGGAACCGGCCCCACCGGGCCCGCCCCGCATCACCGCCGCGCCCCCGCGGCAAGGAAAGGAAGCAAGACCGATGAACAAGACGATGCGCAACAGATCCCTCACAGGAGCGGCACTCGCCCTGGCGGTGTCCACGGTCCTGACGGCGTGCGGAGGGGAGGACGCCTCCTCGTCCGCCGCGAAGGCGAAGGACGCGCCCAGTACCACGTCGGCCGACCCTGTCGGCAACCCCCTCGTCGCCACCTACGACGGTGGCCTGTACATACTCGACGGTGAGAGCCTCGAACTCGCCAAGACCATCGAGCTGCCCGGCTTCAACCGCGTCAATCCCGCCGGGGACGACGACCACGTCGTCGTCTCCACCGACAGCGGCTTCCGTGTCCTGGACGCCACCGGACAGGCGCTCACCGGCATCGAGTACGAAGGTGCCAAGCCCGGCCATGTCGTCCGTCACGCCGGGAAGACCGTCCTCTTCACCGACGGCACCGGAGAGGTCAACGTCTTTGATCCCGTCGAACTGGGCGAAGGAAAGAAGCCGGCAGGCCGCACCTACACCTCGGCCGAGTCCCACCACGGTGTCGCCATCGAACTGAGCAACGGTGAACTCCTCAGCACCGTGGGCACCGAGGAGAAGCGCACCGGAGCCCTGGTCCTGGACAAGAACGGCAAGGAGACCGCACGCAACGAGAACTGCCCCGGCGTCCACGGTGAAGCGGCGGCCGAGGGAGAGGCGGTCGCCGTCGGCTGTGAGGACGGCGTACTGATCTACAAGGACGGAAACTTCAAGAAGGTCGACGCCCCCGACGACTACGGGCGGATCGGCAACCAGGCCGGCAGCGAGGAGTCCCCGGTTCTCCTCGGCGACTACAAGACCGACCCCGAAGCGGAACTGGAACGACCGACCAGGATCTCCTTGATCGACACCGAGACGGCGAAGATCCGCCTCGTCGACCTGGGAACCAGCTACTCGTTCCGCTCACTCGCCCGTGGCCCGCACGGCGAAGCCCTCGTTCTCGGCACCGACGGATCCATCCACGTCATCGACCCGGACACCGGCAAGGTCGAGAAGAAGGTCCCCGCGGTCGGCAAGTGGCAGGAGCCGCTGGACTGGCAGCAGGCCCGGCCCACCCTCTTCGTCCGCGACCACACCGCGTACGTCTCCGAACCGAACAAGAGCGCCCTGCACGCCATCGACATCGAGAGCGGCAAGAAGCTCGCCTCCGTGACCCTGCCGAAGGGCACCAACGAACTGTCGGGCGTCGTCAAGGGCCACTGACCCTCACCGCCGCCCCGGACGCCGGGTCGAACCGCGTCGCGTGGCCGCTCCGGAATGCCGGAGCGGCCACGTGGCCTTCTTGGAGAGCCACAGGAACGCCCGCAGCTCAGTCGGGTAACACCGTCTTCCATCGACAAGGGCCTCGATCCGTCCAGTCTGCCGCGTGGGGCAGGATGACGCCATGCCACAACAGATCCTGCCCCCGTCGGAGTCCTGGCGCCGGATCGACGCCTGGCTGGCCACTCATGCGGCGTCCGAATTCGCGCTTCTCGATCCGCCGGCGACACCGGACGAGATCCGAGGTGCGGAACGGATCCTCGGTGCCCGACTGCCCGGTGATCTCGCTGAGTCTCTGCGATGCCACAACGGTGTGAGCACCTGGACGGCCCTCCTGCCGGAGCAGTCCCCGCTCGCAGTGAGCGGCATCGTCGACCGCTGGCAGATTTGTATGGACGTCGCGGCGGAGAACGAGGGCCTGACTCCTCGCCCCTGGGAAGAGGAGCCTTGGTGGCACCGCCTATGGGTTCCCTGGGCCGAGAGCGCCGACGGCGCGACGCAGGTCATCGACCGACGTCCAGGTCCTGACACGGGGCGTCTCGGCTGGGCCGGCCACAGCGGGGGCGGTGACTTCACCAATTCCTGGCCTGATCTGGCGACCCTTCTGCACGCGGTCGCGCAAGCACTTCATGACGGTGGAGGCGTTCGAGGACTTCACCCCTACCTCACGACCCAGGATGGGATCTGGTGGGACGAAGAGGGCTGCGGCGAGCTGAACGGTCACCCGCTGAGGTCCGCACCGATCGGGCTGCCCTGACCACTCAGCCGACGCAGGCAGACGCGACCACCCGACCGTTCCCACCCCACACGAACACTTCCGAGGTCTCCGGCCCACGGCCGCTCTCACGACGCGTCGACAACGTTCCCGCTCGTGGCTCACGCGGTCGGCCACGCACGCCCGATGCCTTTTCCACGAGGACGGTACGGCCACCGGCGGGTTCACGGACAGTCGCAGCCGAGAAGCGCCTCCGCGACGGCTTCCCCGAACATCCCTATCAAGAACTCGGCGAACCCATTGGCCGCTCTGGGAACCCTCACGCCACTCCTCGCCCCCTCGCGAGCTTCTCAGGTCTCGCACGACGTGCCCGTCAGAAGATCAGCGTGCACCGGGAAGGTGGAAGCAGACAGGGGGGTATGGGCTGCGACCACGTGCGCCGACGGCTCGGCGTGCGGCGCACGCCCGTGGATCACAGGTGCGGGCGTCGGGTCCCTCGCTCGGCCGGAGTCGTCGAGCAGTTGTCTGTGATGTCCGCTCAAGGGCTCGGGGACAAAAAATGCCCATGGTCCTTGATCCGTCTGGCGGGCGTCCGGGGCACGGCGCACACTGGCCGGAGAGGACCGGAGTCCGGAAAGGACTGGGCATGGGCGACTATGTGGACCTTCCCGGTGTCAGGACGTGGTTCGAAAGCGAGGGGAGCGGCGAGCCGTTGGTCCTGTTGCACGGTGGCTTCTGTACCAACGACACGTGGGGCGCACAGCGCGCCGACCTCGCTTCCGCGTACCAGGTCCTCCTGCCCGAGCGTCGCGCGCACGGGCACACTCCCGACGTCGCAGGCCCGCTCTCCTACCAGGACATGGCCGATGACATGGTGGCCTTCGTGGAGAAGGTCGTCGGGGGACCGGCACATCTGGTGGGCTGGAGCGACGGAGGTGTCGTCGCGTTGCTCATGGCCATCGCCCGGCCCGACCTCGTGCGCAGGGTCGTGGCGATCGGGGCCAACTTCCGACCGTCCTCGGAGTGCTTCGTCGAACCGGCGATGCTCGACGCGATGACACCGGAGGGGCCGGATCTCGCGTTCTTCCGGGAGATGTACGAGGCGGTCTCGCCGGACGGTCCGAGCCACTGGCCGGTGGTGGCGGCGAGGATGATCGATATGTGGCGCACCCAGCCGACGCTCACCACCGAGGACCTGACTCGGGTCGCGGCTCCACTGCTTCTCATCGTCGGCGACGACGACATGATGACGCTGGAGCACACGACCGCGCTGTACCGTGCCGTCCCCGGTGCCCAGTTGGCGGTCGTCCCCGGTGCCTCCCACCTCGTCCCGCTGGAGAAGCCGGACCTGGTCGACCGGCTGATCCTCGACCATCTCGCGCAGGACGGGGTGGACACGATGATGCCCGTCCGACGCGCACCGGCGGCCGGGGCGCCGGACGGTGGCGAGACCTGAAGTTGCCCGATCCGCCGGGCCCTTCCAGCATCTCGCTAGGTACCGAGCCCTTCCGGGTTCAGGACCGCGTGCCACGCGGGCACCTTGATGCCGCGCCTCCCCGAAAACTCCTGAGACGTGTATCGGCCCTGCCGCTATGGTGGGCCGATGGCGTCGATCAAGCAGGTCCAAGTCACCTTCGACTGCGCGGAACCCGAGCGCGTCGCACGTTTCTGGTGCGAGGTCCTGGGATACGTCGTACCGCAGCCACCGGACGGATTCCCGACGTGGGACGACTACCACCGCTCGCTGCCGAAGGAGCGGCAGGGCGCGTCGTTCGCGTGCGGCGATCCCTCCGGCGTGGGCCCGCGGCTGTACTTCCAGCGAGTTCCCGAAGGGAAGGTCGTCAAGAATCGGGTCCATCTCGATGTGCGAGCGGGGACAGGGCTCGTGGGTGAGGAACGCCTCGCCACGCTCCAGGCCGAATGCGCACGGCTGGTCGCGCTCGGCGCGGTCTGTGAGCAGGTGATGCCCGCCGATGAGGAGAACGAGTCGTGCATCCGGATGCACGACATCGAGGGCAACGAGTTCTGTCTCGACTGAGCAGCCCGGGGTTCTTCGCTCCGTCCGCACGACGCAGGTGAAGAACCCCTGAACCCGCATCGGGCACCGGTGCGGAATTCGGGCCCATCCGCAGGGTGCGCGCGCGAGGCGACCGGCCGCCAAGATCCTGCGGCGCCAGGATTCTGCTCAGTGGGCCGTGTGCCCGCTGCGCTCACCGCTTCGGCATCCGGCGCCGCCGATGTAGTAGGCGTTGAGGTAGTTCGGCCCCGCCCCTGGAAGCTGCGTCGCGCCGGGGCCGACGCAGAGATGGAAGTCGTTGGCACTGCCGCCTCCTCTGACGTCGACATGGATGCGTACCGTCGTTTCTCCGCAGTGCCTGTACGCGGCGAACTGGGATTCTCGAACGCTGTACCTGAAGAAGCCGCATGGTGCGGCAGCAGCCGCGCGAGCCTGGCGCAGTTGAGGGCCTTGGTCGGACCGGGCGGAGGCAGGGCCTCCCGACGTCAGCGTCGCGGCCATGACGAGCACGCTCGATGCCACTGCGTAGACGATTCGAGAGGGACGGTTCAGGAAGAGCTTCACGTACATTCCTCACGGCGAGTCACGACGACGGACGACCAGCTGATCGAGTGCGCCGGCATCGCGACGCGGTCTGCGCACTGTGCACCGGCACGAACATGCTAGCTCCAAGTGCCCGCATCATGACTCTGCGTCACCGAATCGGGTGGCGGGGTGATGTGAAACCCCGAGGCGTGTCATCCGTTCGTGCGTCGTGACCGCCATGTGCTCTCATGAGGCCTTGTGCGTGTAGCGTTCATGTATATGGGGGGAAGTCGTAAGAGGCTCCGTTGATGTCGTTCACCCACGACAGCGTCGGCGTGATCGCGCTCGACGCCAAGGACGTCTCGTACGAGATCCCGGCCGACTTCGGCATCAGCGGCGGCAAGCAGACGCGCTGGCTGGAGCGACGGCTGGGAGAGCCGCGTGCCCGGCACGACTTCGACTTCATCGTCGTGTTCTTCCACCACTGCGCGTTCTCCACGACCAACGCGCACGCCTCGGAAGGCGGGGTGCGCGACGCCTGGGTGCCGCTCTTCGAGAAGCACCAGGTCGATCTGGTCATCAACGGCCACAACCACGTCTACGAGCGCACCGACGCGATCCTGAAGAACTCGGTCCGGCGTACCGTCCCCATCGGTGAGCACACCGACCCGACGCGGGACGGCATCGTCTACGTCACGGCCGGCGGCGCGGGCAAGGCGCTGTACGACTTCCCGGCGCCGGACAGCTACGAGGGGCACGTCGCGGATCTGGACAGTGTGGGCACGTACCACGTGGTCAAGAGCGGCGGAAGGCGACCGAGACCGTCGAGTGGTCCCGGGTGCGCTACATCGGCTTCTCGTTCCTCGCCGTGGAGGTGCAGACCTGTCCGCATCCCCGGATGAAGGTCACCGCGCTCGCCGAGTCGGGAGAGCGCGTCGACCACTTCGAGATCAGTCGGGGCTGATCCGCCAAGGGCGCGGAACGAGGTGGCGGGACCCTGACCCCGGTGGCCCCGAACCGCTACCACCTCTCGGCGCGCAGCGGGCCGGACCTCCACGGAAGTGGCAGGCTGAAGAAGCCGGCCAAGGGGACGGGCCCGCCGCTCGTCCCCGGTCGCAGGGCGCACATCACAGCGGGAAACCGTGCGTCGCCCCGGGCGCAGTGGGTACGCGACGTGCGACACCGGCTCGCCCCGCACCAGGAGGGGCGCGCACCGACGGGAGCAACGACATGACTGACCGCAGGCCCCAGGGAACCGCCTACACAGGGGCGGAGGCCAGCCCGCCGCCGATACCCGCCGACATGCCCGACCAGCAGGCGCAGGAGGGTGAGGACGCACTCGACGTGATCGTCCCGCCCGGTGCGGCGGACTCGGATTCCGAGCCCGACACCGACGTTCCCGACCCCGACGAGGCCGGATCGGGCCGTGACGCCGCCCGCAATGCCGGAGTACACCCGGAACACCCCGCACCCGAGGAATCGACGGGCTGAGGTCTTCGGCCCCACGAACCCCGCACGCCGCAGTAACCTCCCGAGGGGAGGCACGGAATGAGTCTGCGGCTTGCTGCGTACGCCGTGTGCGTCGAGGACGGGCGAGTGCTGCTCGCCTGTCATGTGCCACCGAAGGGCAAGGCCACCTGGACTCTTCCGGGCGGCAGGGTCGAGCAGGGGGAAGATCCGTTCGAGGCGGTGATCCGGGAAGTCGGAGAGGAGACCGGCTGCGATGCGGTGGTCGTGCGCCTGCTGGGCGTGGACTCCCGGATCATTCCCGCGGCCGAACGCGCGGTGCCAGGGGGACCGGACCATCAGAATGTCGGCATCTTCTACCAGGTCCGCATCACCGGCGGCCGACTCCGGCCTGAGCCGAACGGTGAGATCACGCACTCGGTCTGGACCCCGGTCCCCGGTGTCGCCGGCCTGCGCCGGTCGTCACTGGTCGATGTCGGCCTCGCCCTGGCACGGGACCTGCCGGCGACCGGCCACGTCCGTCCTGTTCCGGTAGGTGGCCTGCTCCAGCACTGAGAGAAGCCCACGGAACGGGGCGAGGTGGTGGTTCATGCCAGGACACGTGACATGTGATGCTGGTCGAATGACTGATCGACGTGAGATCTCCTTCGTCCGCCGACGGGCGCAGGACCCCTCCGATCATGACGGACTCGCCGCCCTGCTTGCGGCCTACCACCTGCAGACACAGGCTGAGAAGGGCGAGGCCGTCGCTGACGCGGACCGGTTGCCGGAGCGCTACCGGGCAGAGGTCCTGGACCCGGACGCAGCGTTCGCCGACGATGTCGTGCTGTTGGCGTTGGACGGGGACGCCGCGGTCGGCTGCCTGGTGGTGACCGCTCCCGCCGACGGACGGTGCGAGGTCAAGAGGCTCTGGACAGTTCCGGAGCTCCGTGGGCAGGGCGTCGCGTCCGGCCTGGTCGCCGCGGCTCTTTCACACGCCGCGGACATCGGGGTCGACACGGTGCGCCTGTCGGTCTGGCAGTGGCGGACAGATGCCATCGCCCTGTACGAGCGGCTGGGCTTCAACGCCACCGAGTCATGGGACGGTCGGGGCCGGCTGGTGTGCATGGAGCGCGCTGTCCAAGCGGCCCGGGCCGTGCAACCTCGGCACTGAACAGGGCGGCGTACACCGACGTGCTGCCGGTGTACGCCTCCCTAGGAGCGGACCGGGCTGCGGGCCGGCCTTCGGCCGCTACTCGGGGTCGCGGCCGAAGAGCGACGTGGACCAGAGGAGGCCTAGCACGGCCAGCCCCAGGCACCAGGCGAGAGCGAGCCATCCGTTGTGGCCGATCTCGCTGCCCAGCAGCAGGCCGCGGAGGGTCTCGATGGCGGGGGTGAAGGGCTGGTACTCGGCGATCGGCCGGAACCAGCCGGGCATCGCGTCGATCGGGACGAAGGTGCTGGAGACGAGGGGCAGGAAGATCAGCGGGAGGGCGTTGTTGCTTGCCGCCTCGGCGTTGGGGCTGGACAGTCCCATGCCGACCGCGATCCAGGTGAGTGCCAGGGCGAACAGCGTGAGCAGCCCGAACGCCGCGACCCACTCCAGAGCGGTGGCGTCGGTGGCCCGGAACCCGATGGCCACCGAGACCACGCCCACGAGTACCACGCTCATCACGCACTGCAGCACGCTGCCCAGAACGTGCCCGACGAGCACCGACTCCCTGCGGATGGCCATGGTGCGGAAGCGGGCGATGATGCCCTCGTTCATGTCGGTCGAGACGGAGACCGCGGTGCCCACCACGGTGGAGCCGACGGTCATCAGCAGGATGCCGGGGACGAGATACGCGATGTACTCGGACCGGTCCGCTCCGCCGCTCCCGATTCCCGCACTCATCACGTCGCCGAAGACGTAGACGAAGAGCAGCAGGAGCATGACCGGTGTGAGCAGCAGGTTCAGTGTCAGGGAGGGGTAGCGGCGGGCGTGCAGGAGGTTGCGGCGCAGCATCGTGTCGGCGTCGCGCACGGCGAGGGTCAAGGTACTCATCGAGCTTCCCTCTCGGTCTGGGCGGGGACGGTGGTGGGGCCGGTGAGGGCGAAGAAGACGTCGTCGAGGTCGGGGGTGTGGACGGTGAGTTCGTCGGCCTCGATGCCGGCGGTGTCGAGGCGGTCGAGGATGGTGCGCAGGGCGCGTTGGCTGCCGTCGCTGGGGAGTTGGAGGGTGAGGGCCTCGTCGTCGGGGGCGGCGTCGGTCAGGGTGGTGGCTGCGTGCCGGTAGGTGGTGGGGTCGGTGAAGCGGAGGCGGATGTGGCCGCCGGGGATGAGGCGTTTGAGTTCGTCGGCGGTGCCTTCGGCGGCGATGCGGCCGTTGTCGAGGACGGCGATGCGGTCGGCGAGTTGGTCTGCTTCTTCGAGGTACTGGGTGGTGAGGAAGACGGTGACGCCGGTGCTGACGAGTTCGCGGATGATGCCCCACATGTTGTGGCGGCTGCGGGGGTCGAGGCCGGTGGTGGGTTCGTCGAGGAAGATGATGCGGGGGGCGCCGACCAGGGTCATGGCGATGTCGAGTCGGCGTTTCATGCCGCCTGAGTAGGCGGAGGCGGGTTTCTTCGCGGCGTCGGTGAGGTCGAAGCGTTCCAGGAGTTCGGTGGCGACCTGTCGTCCCTGGGCCTTGGGCAGGTGGTGCAGGTCGGCCATGAGGAGCATGTTCTCCTCGCCGGTGATCAGCCCGTCCACGGCGGAGAACTGCCCGGTGACACCGATCGCCGCCCGCACCCCGTCCGGTGAGGTGGCGATGTCGTGACCGGCGACCTGTGCCTGTCCGCCATCGGCCGAGACGAGCGTGGACAGGATCTTGACGGCGGTGGTCTTGCCGGCGCCGTTCGGGCCGAGCAGTGCGAACACGGACCCGGCGGGGATGCGCAGATCGATGCCGTCCAGGACGGTCTTGTCGCCGTAGGACTTGCGCAGTCCGACGGCGGAGACGGCTGCCGGCGACCGGAGAACGCCGGTCAGATTAGGCGTGGGCATGACAGATGGAGGCATGGTGTCCTTCCGCGAAGGCTGAAGTTGAGGGGAGTGGGTGAGCCGGCCGGCCGTGCTCAGTCCTTGGAGCGGCGGATGTCGATGTTGCCCCAGCGGGTGCGGGCCCGGATCCTGACGGTGTCCTCGGTCTCTCCGGGAGTCTTCGACGAGGTCAGCGCGTTGCGTACCTGGCCGCGGCCGGAGCTGGCGTCGAGCCACGCGGCGGTGCCCTCCCGGACACCGATGTCGATGGTGCCGTGGTTGGTCTCCAGCTGGACCGTGCCGCGGCACACGCTGTCCACGCGCAGGGTGCCGTGGGCGGTGGTCGCCGTGACCGAGTCCTCGGCCCGGCGGATCTGGATGTCACCGTTGGCGCCGCTCACCCGCAGTTCGCCGGTGGCGGTATCGACGATCGTGCTGCCGTGCGAGTTCTTGAGGACGGCGGGGCCGTCGAGGAGGCCGGCGCGCATGCTGCCGGAACTGGTGGTGATCTCGGCCCTGCCCTCCACGCGGTCCACGGTGATCGACCCGTGCGACGCGGTCAGATGCAGTGGGCCTGTGGTGTCCAGGCGTACGTCGCCGGTCGACGTCTTCACGCGGACATCGCCGAGCCGGCCTTCGCCGAGAACTTGCGCCCATGCTCCGGTCACGTCGATGTGCGAGCCCGTGGGCAGATCGACCGTCACGTCGACGACGCCGGTACGTCCGAGGCCGAACAGGCTCGACTTCGGTGTCCTGACAGTCAGCGCACCGTTCGCGAAAGTGACCTCGGTCTGCTCTGCCGTCCGCGCGTCCACGTCCTTGTTCGGATCGCGGGGCCGCACCTCGACGACCGTCTCGCCACGGTCGCTCGCGGCGAACTGAAGGGAGCCCGCCTCCACGTGGGCCGTTGCCGAGATCGGTTCGGGAGTGTCGAAAGAAGGCATGGCTGTCCCGTCCTCTTGGGTTCTCAGGGCGTCCCCGCTGGTGGGACGTGATGTGGGGTGAAGCAGGTGCGGGGCTGGGTGAGGTCAGCGCACCCAGCCCGTGAAGCTCTGCCCGACGTTCCGGGACTTCTCCGCCGTGCGTGGCCGTGCCCCGCCGTCGACCGCGTACGACACGGCGCGCACCAGCCACGCGTTGACCGACAGCCCCTCGCGGGCTGCCGCCTCCTCGGCGCGGGCCTTGAGGTGGGCCGGCAGGCGCAGGTTGACGCGGGCGGTGCCTCCCTCGTCGTTGTCGGCCGGGGCGGTGGCCGCCGGAGGATCGGCGAGCGTGGGCGGCTCCGTGGGGGCGCCGCCGTCGGTGGGCGGGAGGGTCACCACGAAGTCAGGGTCCAGGCCCCGCAGCCGTACGTCGACCGAGCCGGGAGCGAGTTCGCGGGTGATCTCGTCCGTCGCGGCGGAAAGCACGTTGAGCATGGTCAGCCGGGTTGCCGACTCCAGGGGGGCGGTGAGCCTCTCCGCCAGCTCGCGTGCTTCGTCGCCACCGGCTTCGGCGGCCACCGCGAGTTCGCGGCGGAGGGTGTTGACATACGGCGTGAGGTCCATGGTGCCATAGTGGCACCACAATGGTGCCACTCGCAAGCGGTGTGGATACTTCTTCAGTTCGTGCGCGCAACTTAGGGCTCTGACGTGTGCGGATGCGAGAACTTCTTTTTGGGATTCGCGGGTGTCGCCCGCGTTCAAGTGAAAGGCAAGATGCGCAGTGGTGCCACGTGGCGCCATTGCGTGCCACTCGTGGTGTCGTGTGGTGTCAGGCAACTGATGCGGGTGAATCGGCCGGAGTGATATAGGCCGGCCCGAAGCCGCTCGGCGGGAACCTTTGCCCGCATCGCGATGAGGCACCATGAGCCGCATGGATTCACCTGCGCAGCCGGAGCGGACTCCCGATGGGCGGTACATCGTGGTGAAGGGCCGGAAATGGCGGGCGACGGACCCGGAGATTCCCGACGAGGTCTCAGCCCGCCTGCGCCGCCATCTCATGGCAGCGCGACGTGCGGTGGCCGCCGCGCTGCGGGAGAACGACGCCGCAGCCGAGAAGCGGGCCCGGAGCCGGGTGCACGCGGCGAAGGTGGCGCTCGGCGAGCGCGGCACTCCGTGGTGGGAAGAGTCCCTCACGGAGCGGCGCCGGCGGTGGGAAGCCGGCGTCACCGAACTCGACGCCGATCAGCCGGAGTAGGGGATTCTGCCGGGCCTCGGCTCGCGCGGAGTCGGCGGTCGAGGACCTCGCAGCCCTCGCACAGGCCCTTGGGCTCACTCCGGCCGGGGGCGCCGAGCGTCGGGAGCCCGGCGCGTCCCGCCCGCCCCGTCCCGCCCGGCACGGCCGGTAGCCTCCGAAGATGACTGCGATCTTCGACGAAGCCGTCCGCGCGCGACTGCAAGCCCCCCATATCTGGTACGTCGGCACTGTGTTCGCCGACGGTGCACCGCAGGTCAGTCCGATGTGGGTCGATCTCGAAGGTGAGGACGAGTTGTCGTTCAACACATCGGTCGGCCGTGTGAAGGAGGAGAACCTGCGCCGCGACCCCCGTGTGTACCTCTCACACGCAGACGCCGCCGATCCCTTCGACCGTGTGCAGATCAGTGGCGGGGTGGTCCGCTTCATCGAGGGCGACGAGGCGCACGACCGGATGGATCGGCTGGCCCGGAAATACCTCGGCGGTGAGCGGTTCGAGTGGACCATGCCGGGGGAGCAGCGGGTGGCGGTGATCGTACGTCCGACCAAGGTGCGGCACGTCGTCGGTGTGGAGCGGTTCAGGCCCGGCGGACCGGTCCCCGCTTCCTGACCGTCGCTCCGGTCTGACTGTCACAGGGCCGGGCCCGCGTTCGGAGCCGCCACGCGCGGTGTCATCCGCTTCCTTTCTTCGCGGTGGCGGGGGCGGACGCCGTCGTAAGGGAGACGGTGTTCGCGCCGACGATCACCAGGACGGCCGCCCAGGCGGCCGGGGCGAGATGCTGGTCGAGCACGACCAGGCCCACGACAGCGGCGAAAACAGGGTTGACGCTCATGAACACCCCGAAGAGGTCCGCCGGGACGCGCCGCAGTGCGAGCAGATCGGCAAGGAAGGGGACGGCTGACGACAGCAGTCCGGCAGCCAGAGCGCAGCCGAGAGCGACAGGGGTGGGGGGATTCTGCCAGAGCGCGAGTGCCCCCACGGGGACGTAGAGCACGCCGGAGACCGCCGCAGCCGCCGCCGAGCCCTGCAGACCGGGCAGATGTCTCCCCACGGTGCGATTGAGCAGGATGTAGCAGCCCCAGCACACCGCGGCGAGCAGGGCCAGGCCGATGCCGAGGTAGTCCGTCGAAGGGGAGGGACGGGCGAGCACGACGACCGCGGCGGCCGCGGCGAGGGCGCACAGGGCGTCCGTCCTCCGGCGTGATCCTGCGAGGGCCACCGCCAGCGGGCCGAGAAACTCAAGAGTGACTGCAAGCCCGAGCCCGATGCGGTCGATGGCCGTGTAGAGGGACAGGTTCATCGTCGCGAACACCAGCGCCAGTCCCAGCACCGGTCGCCATTGCGCTGCGGTGAACGACCGCAGGCGCGGCCTGCCTGCCGCCCAGAGAACCCCTGCCGCCACCCACTGGCGGACCGCGACGACCCCCGCCGGGCCGATCACCGGGAAAGCCAGTGCCGCCACCGAAGCCCCGACCTGGTTGGACAGTCCGCTGCCCAACATCAACGCCACTCCTCCGAGGCGCTCTGTCCCCCGGGCGGACAAGGTCTCGTCAACAGCGCCGGGAGCCTGAGCAGCGGCACTCCCAGAGGTTCTCAGCTCCATGTGCTCACGGTGCGGGTTCCGCCATCATGCGCAAAATGCATCAATGCCGCTGTCTATACGCTGGACGTATGGATACGCATCGAGGAGCAGCTGCGGGGCTGGAGCTCAGGCACCTGCGCTGTCTGACAGCCGTCATCGACGCCGGCAGCTTCACCGACGCCGCGATCGAGCTGGGCGTCTCCCAGGCCGCCGTCTCCCGCAACCTGCTCGCCCTGGAGAAGATCCTCGGTGTCCGCCTGCTGCACCGCACCAGCCGGGCGGTCGCGCCCACGCCCGCAGGCGTGCGGGTTCTCGCCCGCGCCAGGCTCCTGCTCTCCGGCGCGGACGAACTCGTCACCGAAGCGGCAGCCGGACACGCCCGGCTGCACATCGGTCACGCCTGGTCCGCCTTCGGCCGCCACACCACGGAGTTCCAGCGTCGCTGGCACCGCAGCCACCCCGGGACGGAGCTTCGGCTCATCCGGCACAACGCCCCCACCGGCGGGCTCGCCGAAGGGCTGTGCGACATCGCCGTCATCCGTGCCCCACTCGATGTGAAGTCCTGGTCGCACGCGCTCGTCGGCCACGAGCGGCGCGTCCTCGCCCTGGCGTCCGACGACCCCTGGGCCCGACGCCGCAGCGTCCGTATCGATGAGATCGCCACCCGCACCCTGGCCATCGACCGTCGCACCGGCACCACCACGATGAATCTGTGGCCCGGCACCGCGCAGCCCGTCGTGGAGTACACCCACGACATCGACGACTGGCTCGCCGCCATCGCCACCGGCCGCTGCGTCGGCGTCACCCCCCAGGCCACCGCCGCCCAGTACCGCCGTGACGGCATCACCTACCGTCCCGTGCGCGATGCGGCTCCCGTGCCGGTCCACCTCATGTGGCGCCACCAGGACGCCCACCCCGCCACCCATGCCGCCGTTGCTCTGGCCATCGAGTTGTACCGGGACGAGGTACGGGCCCCGGCGGGCTGAGCAGTCGGACAGTATGGGAGGGACGCAATCGTGGAGGGGCACATGGGGTTTCAGGAACACGTGGAGCGGATCGTGGGCGAGGTCGTCGGAGAGTTCCCGGCGCACGACGGGATCTACGCCGTGACCTTCCGGATCGACAGCGTCGAGCAGGATCCCAGGTTCCCGTACGTGGCGGTCGGATACACCACGGAGGCCGACGCGGCAGAGCAAGCGGCCCTCGCGTCGGACTCCTGGGAGGCGCGCTGGAGTTACGCGTCGTTCCCGGAGACAGGGCTCGAAGGAGTGCGGGACGTCGGACGTGACCCGGCCGCTGCGGATGCGCACCGGCGGGAGGCGGAATCCCGAGGGCTCTGGTACGAGGACGACGACGAGCCCGACGACCGCGACGAACTACTGGTGGAGTGGTTCTACGAGGTGTGCGTCGGGGCCGCTCGACAGCTTCACGAGAGCGGGCTGATCCTGGCGGTGCTGGGACGGCCCGTCCCGGTGATCCTGTACGACATGTTCGACCCTGACGCGATGTTCGGGCTGACGTCCGACGCCAATCCGGCAGAGCTGATCGCGGAGTTCATGTCCGAGGACCCTCGCTGAACGGCGAGAGTGCCGTCCGTCCCGCGCCCGACGCGCCACGCGCGACGTGCGCGGTGTCCGACTTCTCTCCGTGCGGAGAGCATCCCCGACAACCACTCGCCGTTGACACCGCCGGAAGCCTTCCCTACCGTGATTCCTCGCGGTTACATCGTTGTAATGAGTAGCGCCCCCAGCTGGAACGAGCTTCTCCTGCCCTAAGGAGCCATCCATGCGCGCCCCCCACGCGTCGTCAAGCTGCCCGGCCATCCGCCGTTGCGCCGCCGTGCTGGTTGCCTTCCTCGCCCTGCTGACCGGACTGCTGGCCGGTGCTCCCGCCGCGTTGGCCGGTGACGGGGGAACAGGTTCCGCAGTGCGGGCCGCGGCTGCCGGTACGTTCCGCAATCCGCTGAACACCGGCCCCGACCCGTTCATGACGCACTGGAACGGGATGTACTACCTGACCGCAACCCAGGGCGACAGCATCCGGATGTGGCGCTCGCCCTCGCTGAGCACCCTGCTCGCCGCGGACCCGGTCACCGTCTGGACCGATTCCGACCTCTCCCGCAACCGCAACATCTGGGCGCCCGAGTTCTACCGGTTCGGCGACCGCTGGTACATCTACTACACGGCCGACGACGGCGTGGACGACCACCACCGTCTGTACGTGCTGGAGTCCGACCGGGACGATCCGGCCGGCCCCTACCACTTCAAGGCCAAGCTGGCGCCGCCCAACCACGCGAACGACTTCGCCATCGACGCCGGGATCCTGCAGCACAACGGCCGCCTCTACCTGGCCTACAGCGGGATCAACCAGTACCAGCACAACGGCCTCAACATCGCCCCGATGTCCGACCCGTACACGGTGTCCGGCAACGCGGTCGCCATCGACGGCGCCGGAGGCTGCCCGGAGGTCCGTGAGGGGCCGGAGTTCCTGTACCGGAACGGCCGGACCTGGATGACGTACTCCGCCTGCGACACGGGTAAACCGGACTACCAGATCCAGATGATGTCCCTGCCGTCGGGATCCGACCCCCTCGTGCCCGGCAACTGGACCCAGCACCCGGGGCCGGTGTTCTCCCGAGCCGATGACCGGGGTGTGTACGGGCCTGGTCACCATGCCTTCTTCCGCTCGCCCGACGGCACCGAGGACTGGATCGTCTACCACGCGAAGACGACGTCCGACTACACCTATGCCAACCGCACCACCCGAGCGCAGAAGTTCACGTGGAAGGCTGACGGCAGCCCCGACTTCGGCCGCCCCGTCGCCCTGGGCGCGACTCAGAACCTGCCCTCCGGAGACCCCGGGTCCGGCAACTACTGGATCAATGACGACGGGCGGTCGAGCGGCGACGGAACCGTCGTCTACACGGGCACCTGGAACTCCGGGACCGGATGTGCGGCCCAGTGCTTCTGGAGCGACGACCACTGGACCGACAGAGCGGGTAACACCGCGACGTACACGTTCACCGGCACCCGCATCGCCCTGCTGTCGGTCCGCGACACCGGCAACGGCATCGCGGCCCTGAGCATCGACGGTGGTCCCGAACAACGCCTCGACTACTACGGATCCCCCCGTACGGGCGAGACGTTGCAGTACCTCAGCCCCAGGCTGCCGAACGGCCGGCACACTCTGAGGATCCGGGTCACCGGTGAGCACAACGACCGGTCGGGCGCCTCCTTCATCAGCATCGACCGTGCCGAGATCTACACGAACTGACCGTCGCTCCCATCGCCGAGGGGGCGTCCGGCACCGGCGGTGGCCCGCTCGAACCGACCCGTCCGCATACGGACCGCCGCACGCCGGCGGATCATGGGCGGATCGGTCGGCCGCCGGGGCCGAGGACGGTAGGGCCGCCAGGGGCCCCGGTCCTTCAGAAACCGGCGGCGTCGACGACGGCCTGGGCGAAGGCGGTAGGTGCCTCCTGGGGGACGTTGTGGCCGATGCCGGTGAGGGGCCGGTGCTCGTAGGGGCCGGTGAACCGGTCCCGGTAGGAGGAGCCGTCCCCTGGAGCGGTGAAGGGGTCGCGCTCCGCGTCGATGGTGATGGTGGGCGTGCCGATGCAGGGCCGGGAGGCGAGTTGCCTCTCGTGACGGTCGTAGCGGCGTTCGCCGTCGGCGAGACCGAGACGCCGGCGGTAGTTGTGGATGACGATGGCGGCGTGGTCGGGGTTGTCGAATGCGGCTGCGGTGCGTTCGAACGTGGCGTCGTCGAAGTCCCAGGTGGGGGAGACGGTGTCCCAGACCGGACGACACAGGCCGTCGCGGCTCTCCGGTGTCTCCATGGCGGTCCGGCCGCGCTCGGTGGAGAAGTAGTACTGGTACCACCAGGTGTGCTCCGCCTGCGGCGGCAGCGGCCTCTTCTGCGCCTCCACATCGGTGATGAGGTACCCGCTCACCGAGACCAGGGCGGTCACGCGGTGAGGCCACAGCGCGGCGATGATGTCGGTGGTGGGCGATCCCGAGTCGAAGCCGGCGAGGACCGCCTTCTCGATCTCGAGAGCGTCCATCAGGGCGATGATGTCGAGCGCCGGACGGCGGGGACCGGGATGGCCGAGATGTCCCGTGAGTGCCGCGGGCGACGCTTAGCATTCCTGCGCCTCAGCGGTCGGTTCCGGAACAGGAGCCACTTCCGCGTGCCTCGAACAACTTCAGGAGTCGCAGTGACGGATCGCGCGGAGCCGATCGAGTCGATGGAACAACTCGCCGCCGTCTGGCGTGCCATGGTGCTCGACCGGGACGCGAACGCGGATGTGCGTGACCTGCCCGGTCTCGCCGTCCGCTGGGCCGACTGCCGGTTCGCCTTCTGGAACTGCGTCACGTTGACCGATGTCGGAGCGGACGCGAAGCTCGCCGGGCAACGCCTGCGAGAGGCGGCGGACATCATGCGTTCGAAGAGACATGCCGGCTTCCTCTGGGTCTTCGAGGACCTCCTGGACGACGGCGCGCGGGCCGGTCTCGCGTCGGCCGCCGAACGGTCCGGCCTCCAGCACGCGTTCGCCGGCACCGGGATGGCCGGGGATCTGCTGCCCATCGCCGAACCGGCCCACCAGGACCTGACGTTCGTCCGAGTGAGTACCGACGAACACCTGCGCGCCTACGCGGACCTCAACTCCCGTGCCTATGGTTTTCCTCCGGAAGACGGTCGCGACGGACTCGTCGACTCCGTCCTGTGGAAGAACGGCGTCTACGCCTACCTGGGTCTGCGTGACGGCGAGCCGGTGACGTGCGCCGCGACCGTGGAGGCGGACGGCCGCCTGTTCGTCGTCCTCGTCGCCACCGACCCGGCGTGGGAGCGCCAGGGTTACGGCGAGGCGGTCACACGCAAGGCGCTGTTCGAAGGGGGGCGGGCGACAGGCCTCCGGCGTGCCACTCTGCACGCCACGGCCGCCGGCGCGCCCGTCTACCCGCGCATCGGATTCAAGCCGAACTCACCCATGAGTTTCTTCGCGCTGCAGGAGTGACGGCGGCGGCCGTCCGGCGGGGGATCCGCCACTGTCGTGTGGTGCCTGATGCACAGTGTCGAGACAGTCACGAGACGCATGGAGTCTCAGGTGCCTCGTGTGCGGGCTAAGCTCGCATTGTGAGAGCTGATGCGGCACGTAACGTGGAAGCCGTCCTGACCACGGGGGCGCGCATGCTGGCCGCTGATCCGAGCGCCAGTATCGCGAGCATCGCCACCGAGGCGGGGGTGGACCGGCGTACCGTGTACCGGCGGTTCGCCTCCCGCGAGGAACTCCTCGCGGCTGTCTACGCGGCCCGGCTGGAGGCCATCGAGCGGGCCATCGAGGACGCGCGCCTGCGCGAGGCCCCCGTCGCCGTGGCTCTGCACCGTTACGTCGAGAACATCATCGCCGTGAACCGCACATGGCCCGTCGATCTGGCCCGCATGCTGGCCGACGACGCGGTCCGTGCCCGGCGGGACGCCGCGATCCGCGAAGTGGACACCTTCCTCCGGCGCGCCACGGACGAGGGCGTGCTCCGTCCCGGTGCCCCGGAGGGTTGGGCCGGCGCTCTGCTGCCCCAGCTCATGCATCTCGCGTCACGTCAGATGCCCCACCTGACCGCCGCCCGCGCCGCCGATCTCGTCGTCGACACGTTGTTGCGTGGACTCGGGGCGCCCTGAGGCGGCGACGGGCTCGGCAGCGGCACGGGGCCGTCATCCGGTCCTCCCGGCCGGGTTGACGCCCTCACTGCCTCGGCCGGTGACGCAACCTTGATGCCGATCGCAGTCACCTGTCAGGATGGTGATGCGAATCTCGACCACGTCTTCGTATGCGGGAGCCCCGCTCTGGTTCGCCGCGACCCTGCGGGCCCGGCGTTCGGCGCGCTTCGAGATGTTCGTGACGCCGGAGCGGCTGGGCGCCTGGTATCCGGAATCGGGCACCGTCGATGCGATCACCTCTGGTCGGGACAGTGACGTACGACAGGCGAAGGCTGTGCGGGAGGCTGTCTACGAGCTGGTGACGGCCCGCCGCCTGGAAGAGGAGTTCGAGGACCACGCGCTCGCCGTGGTGAACGACGCGGCCCGCAAGCCCTCCGCGACGCCTCAGCTCACCCGGACCGGCCGCCTTATCGAGGCGACCCCGGAGCAGGCCCTCTCGGCCGTTGCCCGGCTCGCAGTCGAACTGCTCTGCGGGCCGGACGTGCCCTTGCTGAAGGAGTGCGGCAACCCCGAGTGCACTCGGGTGTACATCGACCGCTCTCACGGCATGCGGCGGCAGTGGTGCGGCATGGATTCCTGTGGAAACAAGATCAAGGCTGCCGCCTACCGCGCCCGCAAGAAGAGCGCGCACACTGCGAGCGCTCGCTGAATCAGGCGCCCGAGCGCATGGGGCCCGGACTGCTCGGGGCGTCAGCCGGCGAGCCGCCGGCAGGCTTCTCGGCGACCACCCCGCGTGGATGACGTCGAGGTCCGTGTCGGTGCCGTGACCGGCGATGACGTCGTCGAGGCGCTCCTCGTGTCCGAGCGTGAAGGTGGCGAGGTCGTACAGGGCATCCCCTGACCCGCCTCGGACCCGAGCGTCGTCCCTGGGAGCGCGGAGACCGCGAGCACGGGCGGTCTGCGCCACAGGACCTCCGGGTTCGGGGCAGGTGCGAGGGGCATCTCCTCGACCTCGACGTCGATGCGCGTGCGATCGGCGTTCACCGTGGGAAACACTTCGCCGACGCGCAGGGTCGCACGTTCGGAATGGGCGACGACGTCATCCATGGGCGACCGGTATCCCGGCGATGACCGCCCACGTCGCCGGGTTTCCCACGTGCGGTGTCGGGCCGTGCCCGGTCGGCGCTCAGTAGCCCCCGTCGGGCGTGGACGTGGCGTCGAACAGGACGGGGCATCCGCAGGCTCCCCCAGCTCCGCCCTGTCGCACCTGCTCGCCCAGGGAAGCACCGACCCATGCGGTAAGTGCTACATTGATGTGACAGATAGGTCGCGACAGGCTGGAAGTGGAAGACATGATCACGTACGACCGGCTCTTCATCGCTGGTTCCTGGACCGCTCCGGGCAGCGCCGAGCTGATGGAGGTCAGGTCTCCGCACGATCAGTCCGTGATCGGTCGTGCGGCGCAGGCGCTGCCCGCCGATGTGGACCGCGCGGTGGAGGCGGCGCGTGCCGCGTTCGACGCGGGGGAGTGGCAGGCGACGGCGCCGGCCGAGCGGGTCACCGTGCTGCGTGGGTTCAACGCCCTGCGTGAGGCGAACGCGGAGAGGATCGCCGCACTGATCTCGGCCGAGAACGGTTCCGCCGGCTGGTTCACCCTCGCCGGCCAGGCCGGCCTCACCAGGCAGGCGAATGCCTACTTCGGGGCGGCCGAGGAGTTTCCATGGGAGGAGGAGACGGCACCGTCCGACCCCGGATCGCCGGTGCGCAGCGTCGTCCGACGCGAGGCGGTGGGCGTGGTTGCCGCGGTGATTCCATGGAACTCGCCCTTCTCCGCGGCGACAGCGAAGATCATCCCGGCGCTGCTGGCGGGGAACTCGGTCGTGCTCAAGGTCTCGCCGGAGAATTCCCTGAGCATGGGTCTTCTGGCCGACCTGCTGGAGCAGGCAGGCCTTCCGGCGGGTGTGATCAGCGTTCTCCCGGCGGACCGGGAAACCAGCGAGTACCTGGTGTCGCACCCGGACGTCGACAAGGTCGCGTTCACCGGATCGACGCGTGCGGGACGCCGGATCGCCTCGATCGCGGGTGGACAACTGAAGCGCTTCAGCCTGGAGTTGGGCGGAAAGTCGGCTGCGGTGATCCTGCCGGACGCCGACCTGGCCCAGGCCGTGCAGGGGCTGAAGTTCGGCTCGCTGCTCAACAACGGGGAGTCGTGCATCGCCCAGACCCGGATCCTGGCACCTCGCTCCCGCTACGAGGAGATCGTGGCCTTGCTCAAGGAACTCGTCGAGTCCCTGAGGGTGGGGGACCCCGGAGACCCGGACACCTTCATCGGCCCGATGATCCGGAAGGACCAGCAGCAGCGGGTACGCGACTACATCGCCCTGGGCATCGACGAGGGCGCCCGTCTGGTGACCGGCGGCCCGCAGGTCCCGGAGGGAATGGAGAACGGCAACTACGTCACTCCGACCCTGTTCGCCGACGTCGACAACTCCATGCGGATCGCGCAGGAGGAGATCTTCGGCCCTGTCCTGGTCGTCATCGCCTACGACGACGAGGACGACGCCGTACGTATCGCCAACGACTCCGAGTACGGCCTTTCCGGGGGCGTCTGGTCCTCCGACCAGGCGCACGCTCTGGCCGTGGCACGCAGGATCCGCACCGGAACGGTCACCGTCAACGGCGCTTCCGTCGGATTCGACGGCCCCTTCGGAGGCTTCAAGGCCAGCGGCATCGGCCGGGAGTACGGGGCAGTCGGCCTCTCCCAGTACACCGAGTACAAGACCATCACCCTCTGATCACCTCGCACCAGGCATCAGGGGGCCCTCCAGGGTCTCAGGTGACAGCGAGAGGCACCATGCCGGCCTCGCGGGTGCCTTCCCGAGCCTGAGAGCCCGGCCGGTGGATCGCGCGTAGATTGGGAGGGGCAGGGATCTCGCTCCCATATCGCGGAGAGCGCGTGATGACGGCGGACATCGATTTCGGAGCCTTCTTCGACGCCACACCGAGCCCGTATCTGATACTCGACACGGACTTGACGATCGCGTATGTCAACGCGGCCTATCTGCACACCACCCGGCGGACCAGGGACCAGCTGGTCGGGAAGTTCTTCTTCGACGCCCTGCCGGAGAGACCCGATGGCTCCGACGAGGCAGAACAGAACATGAAGGGATCACTGCACCGGGTCCTGGAGACCGGGGAACCGGACACCCTGGTGCTGCAGAGGTACGACATCCCCGCACCCGACCGGCCGGGCGGGTTCGAGGAGCGATGGTGGTCCTCGATCCACACGCCGATCGCCGGAGCCGACGGCACGGTGAAGTGGATCGTTCAACGAGCCGAGGACGTCACGGATTTCGTCCATTCACGCCGTGCACGCCGGCTCACCGAGGATTTCACCGAGCGGGAGAAGGGCATGGCGGCCGAGCTGTACGCGCGGGCCGGCGAGCTGTACCGGCTGAACCAGGAACTGCGGTCGGCCCACGCCCGTGAACGGCAGGTGGCCGTCACCCTGCAGGAAGCGATGCTCTCCGTCCCCGACCTGGACCGGCACGACGACAACATCGCCGTGCGCTACCGGCCGGCGACCAGATCGCTGAACGTGTGCGGAGACTGGTACGACGTCGTCGACCTGCCACCGGACCGCTACGCCGCCGCGGTCGGCGACGTCGTGGGCCACGGCCTGCACGCTGCCGCCGTCATGGGCATGCTCCGCAGCGCTCTGAGCGCGGTCATCCGCGCCATCCCCAGTCCAGCCCAGGCCCTGGAAGTCCTCGGCCTCTACGCCCGTTCCCTGGACGGCGCGACGGCCGCGACCGCTGTCAAGGTGCTCATCGACACGCGCAGTGAATTGATCATCTACAGCAGTGCCGGGCACCTGCCGCCGGTCCTACGCCACTCCGACGGGTCCTGCGAACTGCTGGACCAGGCGACCGATCCGCCGCTCGGTGCCCGTCCCCACCACGTGCCCCGGCCGCAGGCGGGTCTGTCCTACACCCGTGGGGACACTCTCGTGATGTACACCGACGGCCTCATCGAGCGTCGCGACGAGGACATCGACGTCGGCCTGGCCCGCTTGAGCACAGCCCTCGCCCAGGAGGGCGCTCTCCCCCCTGCCCGGCTGGCCGATGTGCTGCTGGACCGTCTCGGCGTCGCGGGGGGCGCCGCGGACGACATCGCCCTCGTCGTCATCCGCCTGTGAGCCGGAGCGGCCCTCCCGGCTGCCCGGAGCCGGCCCCGCCCTGGCGCCGTGGTCAGCACGGCGAACAGGCCGGCCGCGGTGAGGGACTGTATGAGCATGCGCTCGGTCTCACCCGCGCGGCCGGCCCCCTCGGTCAACCCCCAGGACCATTCGCCTCGCGCAGAGCCTCCCAGACATCCGCCAGGGGCCCGACGTGCCTCAGCTTGTCCGGGTTGTTCACCGCCCGGATCGCCTGGATCCGTCCGCCGAGCACATCGAGTGCCCAGGCACTGAGGACCTGGCCGTCCCGGTCGCGGAAGATCGCGCCCAGCTCGCCGTTCACCAGCTGCGACTCCACGACACCGGCCCCCCTGACGACCAGCCGGCCGAACGCCGCGAGCACCCGGACCACGTGCTCGACGCCGACAACGACGGGCTGCACCTGCGGAGCCTTGCCGCCACTGTCACCGGTCATCCGGACGTCGGAGGCCAGCAGTTCGGCCAGTGCGTCGACATCGCCGTCCCTGAATGCGGAGAAGAACCTCTCGGCGAGTTCCTCGCGTTCCTTCCGGTCCGCCTCGAACCGGGGGCGCCCGGACTCCATGTGCCGACGCGCGCGGACCGCGAGCTGATGGCACGCCGCCTCCGACCGCCCCACGGCCGACGCGATCTCCGAGAAGCCGAAGGCGAACACCTCCCGCAGCACGAATACCGCCCGCTCGAGCGGCGTGAGCCGCTCCAGCAGGAGCAGGGCCGCCATCGACAGCGAGTCCGCCAGTTCTGCCGACCGCACCGGATCCCCGTACGGGTCGGTCAGCAGTGGTTCAGGGAGCCACGGGCCGACGTACTCCTCACGCCGTACGCGGGCCGAGCGCAGCACGTCGATCGAGATCCGGGTGACCACGGTCGACAGGAACGCCTTGGCCGACCCGGGACGGACGGAGGCGGACTCGTAGCGCAACCAGGCCTCCTGGACCGCGTCCTCGGCCTCACCCACACTGCTCAGGATCCGGTAGGCGATCGTGAACAGCGGGGGCCGCAGTTCCTGGAACTCCTCCGGTTTCGTCACGCCCGCCTTCTTTTGGAACGGGTCCGTCACCACGGCACCGGGCCGTTCTCACCGAAGAACCCGGCGGTCGGGCCGTCAGGACCGAGGGTGGCCAGGCGCACCACGACAGCGGCACCTTGCGCGACGGTGAGAAGGCCCGTGTGGTTGTTGCTGTCGGTGTCGACGTACCCCGGGGCGGCCGCATTGACGAGAACGCCTTCCTTGCGCAGCTCGTTGGCGTACTGCACGGTCAGCGCGTTGAGTGCGTTCTTGGAGGGCGAGTACGCCGCGGACGGCAACAGCGAGGCGAAGGGGCCCTCCGGATCGGAGGCGAGTGCGAGCGACGCCGCGTGGCTGCTGACGTTGACCACGCGTGGCGCCGATGAGCGGCGCAGCAGCGGAAGCATGGCGTTGGTCACCGAGATGACCCCGAAGACGTTGGTCTCGAAGACCGCCCGGACCATGTCCGGATCGACCGCACTGGGGACCTGGTCATGGGCGTCCGCCGGTGAGATCTGTCCGGAGCCGGTGATGCCCGCGTTGTTGACCAGTACGTCGAGGTACCCGAAGCGCTCGTCGACGTACTCAGCTTCCTTGTGGACACTGTCCGGGTCGGTGACGTCCAGGCTGACCGCGTGCACGTCACCGCCCGTCGTGCGCAGCGCTGCGGCTGCCTCCTCACCCCGACGCAGATCTCTGGCGCCGAGCAGCACCGTCATGCCCAGGGTGGCGAGTTGCCCGGCCACGCCCCGGCCGATGCCCTTGTTCGCCCCGGTGACCAGCGCGACTTTCTGACGCGTGGCTTCCGCGCTCATGAACAGCTCCTCGTTCTCGGGGGCGGCTCTCCTCGGAACCGCCTTCACGACCTGAGACGAGACAGCCCCGCGGTTCATGACATGCGGACGGCTCAGTGGTAGGCGTGGACGACGGCGTGACCCTTGCCCCGTCCGATCATCCACTTGTTCACCGGGGTCGTGACGAAGAAGGCGACGGCGAGGCTGCCCAGAAGCGCCGACCAGAACAGTCCGTCCGACAGTTGCGCGTCCATCGCGCCGGGGACCAGGGCGATGATGCCGTTGTCGATCAGTTCCATCACGGCGATGGACACGGTGTCGGCGGCTAGGGCCACCTTGATCGCGGTCTTGAAGTCCAGGCCGGCCCGGCGGACCGCGAACAAGGTGAACGAGTAGCCGAACACGAAAGCGAGCGCGATCGCCAGAACCATGGTCGGAACGTTGCCCCACAACAGGGCGGTGCCGACGACCATCCCGAGGATCTCGCCGATCGCGCAGCCCGTCAGGCAGTGCAGTGTCGCCTTGGCCGCCATGGGCCAGGACGCGCCAGGCGCGTGCCGGCCATGAGGTTCGGCGTCGTGCCGATCGGCCGCGAGATCGCGTGCGGGACCAGCGTGGTGCGTGCTGTGATCCATGGCCATCATCCCCACTTCTGTCCAGTGTGGACCCGGATCAGGGCTTCCACCCAGTGAGAACCATATACCTCCCAGGGGTATTCCGGGTGATCGTTTCACCGGGTACGGATCCATCGGCCGGCGTTGCCCACGGCTGGTCCCGGGGCGCGGCAGTCAGCCGGCGCTCACGCAGGTGCCCTTGCGTAGGCGCCGGGCGAAGCTGCGCATGGGCATCGCCGCATGCTCGGCCGACGGCCGACGGCCGACGGCCGACCGTCGAGCGGCAGAGGGAGGACCGCCGCTGCCCGCCGCCGCTGACCACCCCCTGGAGCCCTCCGTTCAGGCGACAGAAGATGACCGGAGTGGCGCGTCGATGGCTTGGACGGGGCTGAATCCGCATGGTGAATCGCAGCCGTCGCATCCGAGCGGCGGCACTCGATCTGCGGAGACCTCATGTTCAAGCTGGGAAGTGCGGTGGTCATGACCGTGGCTGCAGGTGCCATGGTGTTCGCCGGCGCGGGCGCGGCAAGCGCCGACACCGGTGCGGAGGGCCTTGCCTACGGCTCACCCGGAGTGTTGTCCGGCAACGTCGTTCAGATCCCCGTCCACGTGCCCGTCAACGCCTGTGGCAACTCGCTGAACATCATCGGCCTGCTGAACCCGAGCTTGGGCAACGCCTGCGCCGACGGCCACTTCGACCGCGCCAACGAGGACGCCAAGGCCAAGCACCACAGCGGCGCAAAGGTCGAGCACCACGGCAAGTAGGACTGCTGGAAGCGCGCGCAACCGCCGGACTGAGGCGGCCCGGGTCCGTACAGGGTGTGGTCGCCTCAGCCTTGGCTCGGGTCGGGCCGTCGGCTTGCGCCCGCAGGCGTGTGTCCGCACTCCGCGTGTTCCTCCGGCGACCGGTCGTCGGCCGACAGCTGTCGGCCGGATGCCCGGTCGCCCGGCTTCCGCGAACCGGACATCCGGAACACCCGCGTCCCGATGAGGACGAGGAGAGCAAGAGCGGCTGCCGCGAGCACGACCTTGGAGTAGGTGGAGACGTATCCGGAGACCACCTCCCAGCGCTCGCCGAGGAAGAAACCGGCCAGTACGAATGCCGTGTTCCACAGCGCGCTTCCCAGGGTGGTCAGCGTGAGGAAGACAGGCAGCGCCATGCGCTCGACGCCCGCCGGAATCGAGATCAGGCTGCGGAACACCGGGATCATCCGGCCGAAGAAGACCGCTTTGGTGCCGTGGCGTTCGAACCACGCCTCCGTCCTCTCGATGTCGGCGACCTTCACGAGCGGGACCTTGGTCGCAAGGATGACCATCCGGTCGCGCCCCAGGGCCGCGCCGATTCCGTACAGTGCGAGCGCGCCGACGACCGATCCGATGGTCGTCCACACCAGGGCGGCGTAGAGCCCCATCCCTCCGGCGCTCGCGGTGAAGCCGGCCAGCGGCAGGATCACCTCGCTGGGCAACGGCGGGAAGATGTTCTCCAACGCGATGGCCAGCCCGGCGCCTGGCGCCCCGAGGGTGCTCATCAGGTCGGTCACCCATCGGGTTGCGCCACTGTCGATCATGAGGGCCACGCTAGCGATCCGAACCTGAAGCCAGCCTGAAGTGGCCCGGTCGGCAGCGAAGCCGGCAGCGGGGAGCCGGTTCAGGCCGTCGCCCTCCCCGCGAAGCCTGCTTTACCGCTGCCACCTCTACGCTCCGGCCCTCCCGGACGGGACGAGTTCCGGCCTTCCCGGGCCGGGGACGAGTCCTGCCCGAGTCTGCGGCCACCGTCAGTTCTTGTGCTGGTCCCTTCCCCACGGATGCCGCATCCGGATCCACACGTCGCGTGCCTGCCGCCCCGCTCGTGTCCTGCTGCGTGCCACGAGCACACGTGCTTGTTCCGGGGTCTCGACCATGGGCCCGGAACCGCGCAACGGCTTGCCGGCAGTCTCGTGCAGGAAGAAGGAGGAGATGAGTCCGATGACACCGGCGACCATCAGGTAGTAGGCCGGGACCATGTCGTTGCCGGTCGCCTCGACGAGGGCGGAGGCGACCAGCGGGGTGGTCCCGCCGAACAGCGACACGGAGATGTTGAAGGCGATCGACAGAGCGCCGTAGCGGATGCGTGTCGGGAACAGGGCCGGAAGCGTCGAGGCGGACGTCCCCGCGAAGCAGACCAGGAGCAGCCCGAGGATTCCGCACCCGATCGCCGGCAGCAGAATGCCGCCCTCCCGGATGAGCAGGAACGCCGGGATCGCGAACACGATGAGCGCCGCGCTCCCGGCCATGAAGACCGGGCGCCGGCCCCACCGGTCCGATGACCTGCCGACCACCGTGATGGTCAGGACCACGAGCAGCATGGTCCCGAGGACCAGGAGCTGCGAACTCGTCTCCGGTTCGCCGAGCGTCCCGGACATGTAGGTCGGCAGGTAGGAGGTCACCATGTAGTTCGTGACGTTGTAGAGCAGCACCAGCCCCATGCAGATGAGCACCGCCTGCCAGTGCTTGGTGAAGATCTCCTTGAGCCGTCCCTTGCCGGACTGACGGGCCTGTTCGACCGGGTCGCCCTCGGACAGGGCTTCGGCCTGAGCCTCCTCCTCGCGCTGGAATACGGGGGTCTCCTCCAGCTTCAGCCGCATGTAGAGACCGATCAGCCCGAGTGGCCCCGCGACGAAGAACGGGATGCGCCATCCCCAGTCCGTCAGCGCCTCCGTACCGATCGTCGCGGTCAGCACGGTGACCAGACCGGAACCCAGCGAGTAGCCGACGAAGGTACCGAAGTCCAGCCAGCTGCCGAGGAAGCCCCGGCGCTTGTCCGGCGCGTACTCAGCGATGTACGTCGTGGCGCCCGCGTACTCGCCGCCTGTGGAGAAACCCTGGACCAGACGGCACACCAGCAGCAACAGAGGAGCGGCGAAGCCGATCGTGGCGTACGAGGGGAGGAAACCGACCGCGAACGTGCTCGCAGCCATCATGATCATGGTGACCGCGAGCACCTTCTGGCGCCCCACCCGGTCACCGAGCGGGCCGAAGACCAACCCGCCGAGCGGGCGTACGAGGAAGGCGGCGGCGAACGTCGCGAACGTCGACACCACCTGCGCGCCCGGCGAACTCGACGGGAAGAAGACCTTGCCGAGGGTGCCCGCGAGATAGGCGTAGACACCGAAGTCGAACCATTCCATGGTGTTGCCGAGTGCTGCTGCCGTCACCGCGCGGCGAACCTTCGGCGGATCGGTGACGGTCACGTCCTCGGCGGCCAGGACCTTCTTGCGACGCCGCAGCAGCGTCCGCACCATCTGGTCCGTCGCCCCTCGGTCACCCCGGCGCCGGGGAACGCGCGGCTGTCGTTTCGGTCCCGGCATGGAAGCCCTGCCCTTCGCTTCTGCGCTGATCGGTTTGCCGCGCCGCTCGGCGCCGTCCTCCTGTCGTCCCTGGCAGGCCCACCTTTCCCGCCCTGTCGTCGGAACGCTGTGTGACTGTGCCGAAGGGGTGAGCCAGGCGACCCGTATGGACGAAGCAGGAAACCACGGGAGTGCGCCCGCCCGGACATCGTGGTCACCGCTGTCGCCCGGTTGGCTCCCTGGCCGGGGTGCGGGCGGTGGTGTTCCGGGGCGCAGGCCGGGAGGCCGCCGGCGCGAAGCCCTCGATCGCGTCGACGAGGTCGGCCGGAGCTCCAGGCCGGATCGAGGAGGAGTTGAGGGACTCGGCGCGCTTCGCGGGCCGCTCCGCACTGCGCCGGGCCTGAAGGGCGGGAACAGGGAGAAACCCAACGTGAGCTCCCGATCCGGATCGGGAGCTCACGCCCGGGGAGGCGAATCCGTCGGAGCGTCGAAGCGGTCTGCCGCGCACGGCACCCCGACGTCGTCACATGTTCTCGGCGCCGGCTCTGATGGCTTCACGAATACGGAAGTACGTACCGCAGCGGCAGATGTTGCGGATGCCGTCGAGGTCGGCGTCGGTCACCTCGCGGCCCTCCTCCGCGGCCCGGCGTACGACCGCGACCGCTGCCATGATCTGACCGGGCTGGCAGTAGCCGCACTGGGCGACGTCCTGGTCGAGCCATGCCTGCTGCATCGGGTGCAGGTCCGCGCTCACCGTGTCCGCGAGTCCTTCGATCGTCGTCACCTCATCGGTCGGTGTCAGCTTTCCGACCGGAATCGCGCACGGGTTCACCGCCCTGCCGTTGAGGTGGCTGGTGCACGCCTTGCACACGTTGATGCCGCAGCCGTACTTGGGGCCGGTGACACCCAGGATGTCGCGCAGCACCCACAACAGACGCACATCGTCGGCGATGTCCACGGTGACCTGCTCCCCGTTGAGGCGGAATGTCTGCTCGGGCACGAAGGGATCCTTACGTCAGTAGGCGTGGTCCAGGCCGTCCGTAGGGGACTGCGGGACGGGTGGGGTGGTCGGCTTGGGTTCGAAGGAGAGGGTGCCGTGGTTGATGGGGAACGTGGTCGGCATCGTTCCGGTCGCGCGGCCGTACGCGCAGGCCACTGCGGCCATCGACGCGGCGACACCCAGCTCTCCCGCCCCGCCGGGCCTCCCTGTGGTGTCCGGCATGATGACGATGTCCAGCTCGGGCGGTGTGTTCCACTGCCGGGTGTAGAAGTAGTTGTCCCAGCTCGCTTCCAGGAAATGCCCGTCGCGCAGGTGCAGGCTCGACGTCAGGGCCAGCGCGATGCCGTCCATGGCGCAGCCCATCATCTGTGCGTCGAGTCCCCGCGGGTTGACGGTGAGGCCGGCGTCGACGGCGAGGACGACCTTGGTGACGCGTGGCCCCGTCACACCGTCGCGTACAGGGCGGCCGACGGTTCCGGGCCGACAGTCGATCTCCACCAGGACCGCGCTGGCCGAGTGGTACTCGGAGTGGAAGGCGATGCCCTGCGCCGTTCCGTCCGGCATCGGTCTGCCCCAGCGCCCGACCTCGGCCACCTTCTCCAGCACGGCTCTGGACCGCTCGTCCTTGAGGAAGTCGCGGCGGAACCGGTAGGGGTCCTTACCCGTCTTCGAAGCCAGCTTGTCGATCATGAGCTCCCGGGCGCACGTGACGTCGGGGGAGTAGACGTTGCGCATACTGCCCGTGTTGAAGCCCTTGTCGGTCTCGTTCAGGAGCCGGCTGCTGACTCCGAAGTTGTACGGCATCGACTGGGAGAGCTGGAAGAAGGTCTCGGAGAATCCGAGGTCGGCCACCGGAAGCTTCGCGGCCAGGGCGGTGACGATCTCCCCGAAACCGTGGCCGAGGTCGGTGGCCACGCTCGTGTGCCGTTGCTTGAAGCTGAGGACGGTGTCTCCGACGTAGGCGATACGTACGCGGGACGTGGCCATGGGATGGGTGCGGCCCTGACGCGAGTCGTCGGCGCGATGCCACATGAGTTTGACCGGTTTCCCCGTCTTCCGGGAGATCTCGACCGCCTCCAGCGCCGCGTCGAAGAAGAGCTTGCGTCCGAAGGAGCCGCCGCCCTCGGTGACATGGACCGTCACGGCGCTGAGCGGCAGGCCGAGCCGGGCCGCGATCGCCTCCTTCGCGACGATGGGCGCTTTGAGACTGGACCAGATCTCGGCGCGGTCGGACCGCACGTCGGCAATGGCGCAGTTGGTCTCCAGCGCACTGTTGCTGCGGAAGTGGAAGGTGAATCTGCCTTCCACGCTCGGAGTCAGTGGCGGGAGCCCGAGCGGGAGTTCGGCGGCCGCCAGTTCCTGGCGTACGGTCTCGTCGGACTTGCCCTCCGCGCTGCCCGGCCTCCACGACACGCGGAGCGCGCGCACGGCGTCGATGCACTGTCCGAAGGTCCGGGCCCGCACGGCCACTCCGGTGGTGATCACGACGACGTCGGTGACGCCCGGCATGGCCCGGACCTCGTCGGCGTTGGCTACGGAACCCACCCGCCCGTTGATGGTCGGCGGACGGCACACCATGGTCGGCGCGGCACCCGGAACAGTGAGGTCCATGGCGAACTTCTTACGTCCGGTCACCGCGTCGAGGGCGTCGATGCGGTTCTGCGGCGTACCGATGACGTTGAACTGCTCGGATCGCTTGAGTTCGGTGCTGACCGGCTGGGTGCGTAGGCCCGCGGCTCTCTCCGCCAGCGCGCCGACGGTCGTGCTCCGCCCCGCGCGGCCTGTGATCACCCCCGCTCTTATGGTGAGTTCCGTGACGGCGGTGTCCAGGGCGAGCGCTGCGGCCTCGAGCAATCGGCCGCGTGCGACGGCGGCGGCGACCCGGACCGGGGTATAGGTCGCGATGGTCGTGTTGGACCCGCCGGTGAGCTGGTTGAAGACCAGTTCCGGCTGCGCGTCGGCCAGGGTGACCCGCACGTTGGCCAGGGGTACGTCCATTTCCTCGGCGATCAGCATGGCCGTGGAAGTGGTGATGCCTTGTCCCACCTCGGCCCTCGGCAACGCGAAGGACACCGTCTCGTCCGTGTGGACCTGGACCGTTATCAGACCGGAGGTCGGCAGGGCCGCCGCGGACATGACGTCGTTGAGGTCGACCAACTCCGTGACGTCCGCCGAAGGGATGCCGGCCGAAGTGGCGTCGGCCCGGGCCGGCGCTGCGGGCGCCAGTTCGGCGGCCGTCATCAGGGTCGGTGCTGCCAGTACATATCCCAGGAACCGTCGCCTGCCCGGAGCAGGCCTTTCGGAGGACGGCCGGGCCGGACGCTCAGCACCAGGCATCGACTGCGCCCTTCTCCTTGTGCCCTTCCGGAGTCACGTGTCCGGGGGTGCGGTGGGGAGCTCGTCGTGTGCTCCCGCTGCGGTGTGATCTCGTCGAGGGCTTCATGTGTGCGGTTCGGCTCCGGGTGGGGTGGTGGCGGGTCGGTGACGGCCAGGGGCGGGTGGGGAACCGCCCCGGGTCGGTGACGGCCAGGGGCGGGTGGGGAACCGCCCCTGGCCGTGGAGGGCAGCCGTGCTGTGCCGTGACGGCATCGGCTGTCCGTGCCGTCCGTGCCGTCCGTGCCGCTCAGGACGGGCGGTTGACGTCCGGGATGTCGATGGCGATGGGCCGGGCCTCGGAGAGGAAGAACAGGACGAACTTACGGAGCGCCTCCTCCAGTGTCCAGAGAACCGCCGGGACGGCGGGAATGGGTATCAGACCTTCACGGAAGGCCACGAGTAGTGGCCAGGCGGTCGCGATCAGCCGTTCCAGAACCGGCTGCCTGGAGAGGCCGATCATGTCGCCGACCTCGCCGCCGAGTGTGTATCTGGAGAACGCGCCGATCAGAGGGCGTGTGAGACCTGCGTCGAGCTCGGCCACGATGCCGAGGAGGACCTCTGTCAGTGCCTCGCCCTCGGGTGTGTGGGCGAGGATCGGGTCGAGGACCTGCTTCGACTGGGCGTCGGCCGCTTCCCAGGTCGCCGGAATGTACTCGTCGCTGACGCCGAGCATGTGCGCACTGACCTGCCACACATGCAGATAGGCGGCCGCGTCGGTGGCGTTGACCCGAACACCCCACTCCTTCATCTTGCGCATGACGAAAGTGGCCAGGCTGTGCCAGGTGACCATGATGTCGGCCTGGCTGATCGGGATCCTCTGGCCGCCGCTGGTCTGTGACCACGCCGGGGACTGCGGCAGCAGGTGGCGCACCGCGGCGTGCACCATCCGTGTCCTGACGGCGGTCACGATCATCGAGCCCTGCGGCAGATAGGCGTCGAGGTCCCCGATGTCGTAGCCGAGCCGTGCGGTCTTGGCGATGCGGTCCTTCATGTCGGCGCCGCCCTTGGAGTAGTAGACGGCGCGTGCCTCCCTGGGGATCGCGGTGCTCATGAGACCACTGCCGAGGCCGTACAGGGCCCCGACGTAGATCCCCTTGGTCTTGCTGAACTGCGCGCCGCGGTCGAGTGCTGTCCTGTCAGCCCAGGACGGCATCCTGCGCGCGTGCTCCATGAACTCCCTCAGGTCTCCCGGGAGTCCGTCGGGCAGCGGCTGGTCGTTCCGCGTCCACTGCTTCAGCAGCGCGTTCACCCTGGGCACATCCCCGCGGTCGATCACTGCGGCGAGTACGGGGTCGGCCTCCTCGTCCCAGACGTACTCCGGATCGATGCCCGCGCCCGTGCCCGCCACCGACGCGCTGGGTGACCACGTCCACAGAGGCCGGGCGAGGGCCGGCGAAGCCGCCCCCAGTGCCCCGACGGCCCCCAGGGCCCCGCCCGCCATCAACATCTTGCGCCTGCTGAATCCGTCCATTGCTCTGAACTCCTTCATGAGTTCTGATCGATGAGAACCGGGAACGTGCGAACCGTGAGATGCGGTCCGCCGGATGCGAACTGCGAGGAGAACGACGGGTGGAGCCGCACCTGCCGTGAGGCATGCTTCAGCTGCCCGGCCGTTGGGTCTCGGGGATCTCGATATGCGCGCCCTGCCTCTTGGCCTGGTAGAACAGGATGTACTGGCGTGCCGCCTCGTCGATCGTCCAGGCGAGTGGCGGCACCAGGGGCAGAGGGATCAGCTTCTCGCGGGAGGCGATCAGCTTCGGCCAGACGGCCGTGATCACCTTTTCCCAGAACGGCTCCTCGGGGATGCCGTCCATGTCCGCGACCCGGGCGCCGACCAGGAACCGGGCCAGCGCGTTGACGAGCGGCCGGTCGATTCCGCCGGGGCTCGTCTGCTCGGCGAGCTGGCGCAGCAGGATGGCGGTCAGCTCCAAGCCCTCCCTGGTGGAGGCCAGGACCGGGTCGAGGACCTGCTCGGACTGGGCGTCGGCCGCGTCCCAGGTCGCGGGGACGTACTCGTCGTGCACGCCGAGCATGTGCGCGGTGACCTGCCATACGTGCAGGTACGCCGACGCGTCCGCGGGGGATACCGGGACCTTCCATTCCGTGAGCTTCTGCATGGCGTAGGTGGCCAGGCTGTGCCAGGTGACCATGATGTCGGCCTGGCTGATCGGGATCTTCCGGCCGCCGCTGGTCTGTGACCACGCCGGGGACCGCGGCAGCAGGTGGCGCACCGCGGCGTGCACCATGCGGGTCTTCACGGCCTGAACGATGACGTCGCCGTCGGGCCGGTAGGCGTTGAGGTCCCCGATGGCGAATCCCAGAAGGCTCGTCCTGGCGACTCGGTCCTCCATGTCCGCCCCGCCCTTGGAGTGGTAGACGGACCGTGCCTCCCTCGGAATGGCGGTGCTGAGCATCCCGCCACCCACTCCGTTGAGCAGATTGAGGTAGAAGCTCCGGGACTTGTTGAAGTCTGCCGCGGCCTCCAGCAGATTCCGGTCGGCCCAGGAGGGCAGTTGCCGTGCCCTCTCCATGAAGTCGCGTACGTCCGCCGGAAGTCCGCTCGGCAGGGGCTGTCCGTTGCGGGTCCAGGTGCGCAGCAGTTCGTTGACCCTGGAAACGTCACCGCGGTCGATGACCGAGGCGATCAGCCTGTCGGCCTCGCCGTCCCAGACCCATTCCGGGTCACGGCCTCCACCCGCGCCCGCGACCGACGATTTCGGCGACCACGTCCACAGCGCCCGTGCGCCGGCCGGCGACGCGGCGCCTGACGCCCCGATGGCATCCAAGGCACCACCTGCCATCAACATGTTGCGCCTGTCGAGTCCATCCATCGCCTCGAACTCCTCCTTGAGCCCTTCAGCCGTCGCCCACCAGAGAGGAACAATGAAACACATGCAGCATCTCTGTGTCACCAGATGAGCACAGGCGAGGAGGGAACGCCAGAGTCTTTGCGAAATCCGATGGGGACGGCGGAGCATGGACCGGCGCACCGCTCTACGGGCGGGTGCACCGCTGTACGGACGGGTACACCGCTGTACGGCGCGGCCGTTCGGGAAAGAAGGCAGGTCGGACGCGGGGATGCGTCGTGAGCGCCATGCTGCGCTTCTGCCTACCCGGCGTCTGTCACCCCGTCAGGTGACCGTCACGCGCACACCGGTCGGGTGCACCTGCGTGCGGCTGCGGAATCCGCACGACGTGGACGGCCCGGTGGTCGCCGGCCGGACGTTCTCGGCGCATCGGACGGTGATCGCAGGCACGATGGAGGTCACCCTGCCTGAGCAGCGAAACCTGTCACCGCGTGTGCGGTTCACTCGAGGGCCCGGTACGCATCTGACGGGGAGGCCAGTTCGGGGCGCTCCACCACGTACCGGTCACCGTGGATCACGAGCATCGCCCAGTGCCACGCCTCGTCGTGAAAGATGAGCCCCCGGAACGGGGCGTCGTCCGGCTCGTACGGGTAACGCTTCAGGGCGGCTTCCCCGGCCTGTGGAGGCGTCAGCCCACCGTGATGCCGCATCACCCATGCGTAGCCCCGACGCTCGGACCGCAGACAGTCGAGGTACTCCGCCTCACTCCACTCCACAGCCGCCATGCTAAGCGCCGGCCGCGGTGGCCGAGAGTGGGCCCGGCACGGACGGCCGCGCCCACGGAGCCGCGCCGGGCCGGACATCTGTCCGGACACGGACGGGCGGATGCCGTACCGCGGTCCCGCTGCCGGACGTCACCCCACGCGTGCTTCCTGGTCCGGGATCACGGTGGTTCCCGGGGCATCGCCGGAGACGATGCCCCGTAGTGCCGAGTTCGGTACACGGCCGTCCAGGATGTGCGCGCTGCGGACACCCGCACGGACAGCCCTCAAGCAGCCCTCCATCTTCGGGAGCATGCCGCTCGCCAGCTCCGGCAGCAGCTTCTCGATCTCTTCGGCCGTGGCCCGCCGGATCACCTCGGTGCTGTGCGGCCAGTTCGCGTACAGCCCTTCGACATCGGTGAGCATCACCAGCTTTTCCGCATCGAGAGCGACCGCCATAGCCGCCGCTGCGAGATCGGCGTTGATGTTGTAGACCTCTCCGCCCGTCCCGCGTGCCACGGGGGAGATGACGGGAACGCGGTCCTGCTCCAGGAGTGCCCTGACGGTCTCCGCGTTCACATCGACGACTTCGCCGACCAGCCCGATGTCCACGGGCTCGCCGTTCACCCACGCCGCGCGCCGTACGGCGGTCATGGTGTGCGCGTCCTCGCCGGACATCCCTACCGCGAAGGGCCCGTGGGCATTGATCAGGCCCACGAGCTCACGCTGGACCCGACCCGTCAGGACCATGCGCACGACGTCCATCACCTCCGGAGTCGTCACCCGTAGGCCTGCCTCGAAGTGAACCGCCAGGTCGAGCCGTTCCAGCATCGCGCTTATCTGTGGACCGCCGCCGTGCACGACCACCGGGAGCAGGCCGGCGCGCCGCAGGGTCACGACGTCCCGCGCGAAGCTCTGCTTGAGCTCCTGGCTCACCATGGCGTGGCCACCGAACTTGATCACGACGACCTTGCCCCGGAGGCGTTCGAGTTCCAGCTGTTCCACCGGGAACAGATCCCCGACGACTGCGACGTGGCTCGTCGGCTTCACGGTGCCGAGTGGCTTCATCCGTATCCCTGTTCCGCTCATCCCACGCTCGCTCGATGCCAGGCCCTGATGCGGGCGGAACTCCGGCGGAAGTCAGGTGTGTCGCCCATGCGGGCATAGGTGACTGCCCGTCGGATCCGACTGCACCGACGGTGGTTTCGGATCGAGCTCCCGACCTCCGATTACTTAGGCCAGGCTAACCTGAACAGAAGGGTGGTGGTGGAGAATCCATGAAGTTGTCCGCTCGGTCCGAAAGCCTCTCGGTCAGTGCGTCGAAGGCTGTGGGCCCAGGGCGTTGGAGACGCTGCAGCCGCCCTCTCCCGGCATCCGCTGGATCCGCGACGGCACCCACACCTCGGTGTCGCCGGGGCCCACGCGGGCAAGGAGGCAGTCCTGCGCGTCGAAGCCGTTGCCTTGCAAGGACAGGAGCACGCCGACCCGGTCGCCCTCCCGCTTCACCTCGTCGCGGATCGCCGGATGCAGGTCGAGGGCGGCGAGAGTGCGGCGCACCTCGTCCTCGTCCACCCGGCCGCCCTCCGGGATCCGGGGAAGCCGCGCGCGGAGCTCCTCGTACGGCAGCCGGGGCGGGACGGGCGACGGGGCGAAGGACAACGGAGGGCTCTTCGGGCAGTCCACGTCACGAGGGCCCTCACCCCACTCCGACCTGGGCGACACCCGCACCGCGAAACAGCGCCGCACGGCGACCTCCTCGGGGGCGAGCCATCCCTCGTACGCAGAGCCGGACGTGCGGACGACCACACCGACGCCGTCTCCGTCGTGTGTGGACGTGCCGGTCAGCCGCAGCACCTCCACCCCGTCGATCTCGGCAGCGGAACGCCCGACTTCCTCCGCCGTGCGCGGACTTCCGCCGTACAGCCGCTCGCCCACCTTCCGGGCCGCCTCCCGCGCGGAGTCGGTCGCCTCGTCCTCGGGGGACTGGACCACCGAGCAGCCGAGGGTGAACAGCAACAGCGGTGCAATCAGCAGCAGTCGGCGCATGCGTCCACCCTTCCGGCGCCGCGCGCGGCGGGCAACCGCTCAAGTACCGGGACCGGCACAGGCGATCGTACTCAGCCGGTGCGGCGAGCGGGCATCGGCGCAGCCGTGAGCCCGACCCGGGTCCGGATCCATGCCGGGGGCCTGCGAGGCCGCACGCGACACCGTGCGAGGCGTGACCTGACGACGGCGTCGGGCGCGCTTCGTCGCACCTGGCCTCGTCCTGCCGCGCCGTTCGGTCCGGCAGGTCTCGCACCGGCGCAGTGGCCAGTCGGCACCGGGGATCCTGCCGGCATCACTGCGCGGAGACCTTGAGGACGGTGGTGTCGTCGGGCCTCAGCCGTCGCCCGTCCGCGGACAGCACCTCCAGCGCGCGGAGGCGATGTCCCTCCCGGCGGTCGACCAGCTGTGAGTGAGGTTCTTCAGGGGTGAAGAAGTTCTGCTCGCCCCACTGCCGCAGTGCGCGACGACAGGGAAGAGCGCCTCGCCCTTCGCGGTGAGCACGTACTCGCGGTAGGCGCCGCCGTCCGAGGCGGGGACGGACTCGAGGACCCCTCCGGCCACCAGGGTCCGCAGACGCGACGCGAGAATGTCCTTCATCACGCCCAGGCTGCGCTGGAACTCCCCGAAGCGCCGGCTTCCGGAGTCGCCGGCGCCTTGGCCGCGACCACGGCGGGCCGCCTGAACGACCGTGGACGTTCCGGGCTGACCACCGGCATCGCGCTGGCGCTCCTTGCCGCTTCATGGCTGCCCTTGGCAGCGCCACGGGCGCCCTCGCCGCGACCACCCTCTACGCGACGGCCGGCTGGGGCGCCGTATGCGTACCGGGCGGCGCGTTCAGCTGTCTCGGGCTCTGACCGACGGTGGGCGCGCCGCAGGTCAGCGAGCCGCGCGCGTTCCTTGCCTTCTACGGCTGCGCGCTGTTCACTGTGCCGCGCGACAACGACCGGCCCGCGCCGATCTGTGAACACCCCCTCCTCGTCCCCGTCGGGCGAGGCCGACCGGAAGGCACCGCGAACATGACTGGGAAACAGGACCGCTGGGCGGAACTGACCGGAGGGCAAGCGGGGGAGGAGTACGCCCAGCGTTTCGCGCGGCTCGTCGCATCGGGCCACGACGTCCACGGCGAGGCCGCCTTCTGCGACGCACTGCTGCGCCCCGACGCGAGGGTGCTCGACGCGGGCTGCGGCACCGGCCGGATCGCGATCCGGCTCGCCGAGCTGGGCCACCGCTGCACCGGCGTGGACGTCGACTCCTCGATGCTCGCCGTCGCGCGCCGTGACGCCCCCGCGCAGGAGTGGCTCCTCGGCGACCTGGCCCGGCTGGATGCTCTCGGCCTGGAACCGGACTTCGACCTGGCGCTCGCTGCCGGAAACGTCGTTCCCCTGCTCGCCCCCGGCAGTGAATCAGCCGTCATCCGTCAACTGGCCGCCGCGCTGAAACCGGGTGGCCTGCTGGTCACAGGCATGGGACTGGACGCGGCACACCTGCCACTGCCGGAACCGCCCCTGACACTTGCGGACTTCGACCACTGGTGCACCCAGGCCGGGCTGATCCTGCGGCAGCGCTACGCCACATGGAGCGGCGACCCCTACCAGGACGGATGCGGCTACGCCGTGAGCGTGCACTCCCGCCCCGCATGAGTGACACCTGGGCAGGCCGTCCGAGCAGTCCACGGGAAGGATGCCTGCAGCCGAGTACGCACCGGGCACCGCTCCGGCGGAAGGGCCCGGACTCCCGACATGACAAGGCCTGCCCGGGGAGGGGCGGAGTGACAATACCGTTATGCGGGGGAGTACAACCGCCGGTCGGCGTCCGCGGTCGAACCGGAGTGATCAATAGCCGGCTTCGCCTCCTGTACGCCGTTGTCGTACCCACACTTCTCCTGACCGCCTGTGCGGGCAGCTCAGAAGACCAGCAGCCCTCGCACCCCGTCTTCGACGCACCGGTCGGGCAGCAGCCCCGTCAGGCTCTGCTCGCGACCCAGGGCAGTCGGAACGCCCGCTTCACGCAGACTCTGACGTTCGGCTCGCCCTCGGGGGACACGGTCCAGCAGTCCGCCGGACGCGTCGACTTCTCCGACGGCCGCGCAGCTGGTTCCATCGAGTGGGTATTGGCACCGGACCTGCCGGCAGCGGCCAAGGACGCGCTGCTGGGCGTCCGTCTGGGACCAGGGCATTCCCCCGCCCGGACCCGGATAGCCGTGGACGGTGACTCCGTGCGACTGCGTGCGGGCGAGGCCGGCTACTGGCTGAAATACGAGGGCACTCTGGAAACCTTCGGCGGTGAGGCCTCGGTCAACGCACTGCGGGGAACGGAGTCCGCGTTCGGCGGCACGCTGCTCGAGATACTGAGCGGCGCCCAGGACGTGAAGGACGCCAAGGCCCCCGGGGGCGGCCGTACCTACAGGGCGCAGCTCACCGCGTACAACGCACTGCGCATGTTCTCCCAGGACCTGCGGGCCGAACTCACCAGCAACATCGACCCCAACGGCACGGACACCCCCGTGACGCTCAGCATCGCGGTGGATGCCGACGGGCACATCACTCGTGCCGAAGCCGATTTCACCGAACTCCTCGACAGGAAGGACAGCGCTCTGGCGGCCATGACCGGCCTTCACGCGGTGATGACGTTGAGCAGACAGGGGGACTCCCCGCCGGCCATGCCCACCCCGTCGGAACGGACACTCGACGCGAAGACCGCCGTCAGGACGGTCGGTGATCTGAAGAAGGGTTCATGCGCTGACCTCGCGACCGGAAACCGCACGTTCGACATGGTCGTGGCTGTTCCCTGCGCCCAGCCCCACGACGTCCGTGTGTTCGCCCATGCGCGCTTGGGCACCGAATACCCCGGCGACGGCAGGGCTCAGCAGAAGGTGGACGAGGAGTGCCGAAGCGAACATCTTTCGGCACCCCGCGAGTGGAAGCGTGAGGCAGCCGACGAGGACGTGTACTGGTACACCTGGCCGGAGGAGGACAGCTGGGGCGTCGGCGGCACCGCAACGGCCTCCTGCTACATCGTGACCCGTGACCCGGTGACCACCAGGGCCCTGGCCGTCTGACATGCGCACAGTGCGCGCGACCGCCACCCGCGGCACGAGCGGGACCGAGATCCAGGCCAGCCAGGCACCGTTGGGGTGCGGCGCAGTTCTCTTCGCTGCCGGCCGCAGGAGAGGACGAGGAGAGAAACCATGTCCCTGAACCCCCAGCACATCGTGGACCGGCTGTTCGAGCAGATCGAAGCTGAGCACTTCGATTTCACGATCACGGTGACCGACAGCATGGCCCCTGAACGCTGGTTGCAGCTGCGGGGCAACTCGATCAACGTTCCCTACCCGCACCACGGTCCTCCCGAAGAGGTGCTGCCCGCATTCGACATGTTCGGGAGCGTGCCGTGGAACGTCGACAGTTGGGAGGCCGATCGCCACGTGACTGTCGACTGGGGCCCTCCGGACACGGGAACGGGCCTTGTGGGTGGGAGGATTGATCTTGCGCCGGTCCTCGCGCGGATGCTCGAGAACTATCTGGGTCTGCCGATCGACTCCGAGCGATGGACCGTCGTCGAGCAGTGAACTGCCGGTGGACACACCGTGGTGCTCTCGGCACGGTGCGGTCGCTCTCCTCAGCCGACGTGCCTCAGGACGAGCTGGCGATCCCGAACCAGGGGGAGACCGGCGAGATGGTCGTGTGCGGCCTACGCGTTCAGCGCTTCGTCGAACCGTGCGTACACCTCCTCGTCGAAGAGCACGAACCGAACCTCGGTGACGGGAGGCCGGGCCGCCTCGCGGACTGTACGCACGGCGACGCGGGCTCCGTCGTCGAGCGGCCAGCCGTACACGCCCGTCGAGATCGCCGGGAAGGCGACCGTCCGGGCTCCCAGCTCCGATGCCACTCGCAGGGACTCCTGGTAACAGGAGGCCAACAGAGCGGACCGGTCCTGCGTGCGGGACCAGACCGGGCCCACCGTGTGGATGACGTGCTCCGCGTGCAGCCGCCCGGCTGTCGTCGCCACGGCCTGCCCGGTCTGCAGGCCCTTGCCGTAGTGCGAAGCCCGCAGGGCGCGGCAGGCAGCGAGGATCTCGGGACCGCCTCGCCGGTGGATCGCACCGTCCACCCCACCACCGCCGAGGAGCGACGAGTTGGCGGCGTTGACCAGGACGTCGGCGTGCTGCTCGGTGATGTCCCCGTGTACGAGGGTGATGGTCGGACCGGTCATCGTCATACGGCCATTCTCCACTCGGGGGTGCGGAACGGGGGTATCGGAACCTGAACCGTCGCGCAACTGTGCTGCCCTGACGGGTCCGGGTATTCGCCCTTCCCGCCGGCTGCGCTCGGGCAAGGTCGTGTGCGCACTGTACGAGCGCACACGCCGGGCGACCGGGGTGTTCCGCCGTGTCATCGTTCCGGTGTCCGGCCGGACCGGTGGGGGAGGGGTTCGATCATGTGGCGGGGCGGAGGTGGTTCAAGCGCCGCGTGTCTGCAGGATTCCTTCGATGCCCAGCTGAAAGGTCTCGGAGATCAGTTTCGGGTCGAAGAGGCAGCCCGAGGCCATGGCGCCGTCCCGGAGCATGACGAGGTGCCGGCCGGCTTCGGCGGCAGGGGCGTCGCCTACCTGTGCCAGCAAGTCGGTGACGGTGTCCAGGAACCACTGGCGGTGGGTCAGAACGGCTTGGTGAATGGGGTGGGCCGGGTCGGGGTATTCCGCCGTCGCGTTGAGGAAGGCGCAGCCGCGGAACTGGGGGCTTTGGATGCTTTCGGCGATGAACCGGCCGATGGCCCTGACCTGGTCGGCTGCCGACTGCTCGCCCGCCCGGACAGCCTCGGTCCCCGCCCGGATTCCACGGTCCGCCTGGTCCAGGTAAGCGAGGACCAGTTCTTCCTTGCCTGAGAAGTGCCGGTACAGGGTGGCGCGGGTGACCTGCGCCTCCGCGATGATGCGGTCGACGCCCACGGAGTGGATGCCCTCCGCGTAGAAGATCCTTGTCGCTGTTGCAAGCAGTCGCGCCCGTGCTGCCGACGTGCTGCCGCCTCCCGTTGCCTCACTCATGCGGCCAGAGTACCTCAGGGATGAGGGAGAACGTTCGGTCTTGACAGGGGCGATGCATCCCCCTTCAATGTGAAACAAGACCGAACGTTCTCCCTCGGGGGCATGGTGCGTCGTGGCCTGCTGGTCCGGCGCGGTCACGCGTCCGGCCTGAGAGGCGGGCGGAAGCCCCGGTCGGCCGACATCGACACGCTTTACCTGAAAGGAACTTCCATGGACACCTTGGTCGTTACTGCTCCCGCCGGCGTTCCCGCTGCCCTGCGCAAGCTGTACATGCTGCGTTTCGCGTTCGCCGCGGTGTGGGCTGGATCGCTGTTCGCGATGGCCGACACCCTGGGGGTGTTCACTGCCGCGCTGCTGGTGATCTACCCGCTGTTCGACGTGGCGTGCGCGGTCATCGACATCAGGTCCGCCCGGGTGGACGCCCGGTCGGTGCGCGGCCTGTACGTGAACGTCGTGCTCAGTGGGCTCGCCGTGATCGGTCTGGCTGTCGCCGTGACCTCCGGCGTTCCCGCCGTCCTGCGCGTGTGGGGTGTGTGGGCTGTCACTGCGGGCGTTGTCCAGCTTGTCGTCGGCGCAGCCCGGCGCCGGCTCGGCGGGCAGTGGGCCATGATCGCCAGCGGCTTCATCTCCACTCTCGCCGGCACTTCGTTCTTCATGCAGGCGGGCAAGGACGGCGCCTCGCTGGGAAGTCTGGCCGGCTACGCTTTCCTCGGCGGCGTCTTCTTCCTCGTCTCCGCTCTCCGTCTTGGACGTACCCGCGCGAACGGCTGACCGCCTCCCCTGCCCGGGGGATCATGCCCGGCGAAGTGCTGGTAGGTGTCGGGTCCGGTGTTCCGAGTGGCCGGTTCGGTCGGTGGGGGCGGGGCGGCGTTCAGCGCGTCGAGGTGTCGTGCCGGCTCCGTCACCGGGGTGGTGCGATCAGCCGTCCCTGGTGGACGAGTGACGCGGCCTGCTTGAGGGTGCGAAGCCGGACGCTGGATGTGTAGCCGGTGATCCCGGGGACCGTGGAGAGCCGGCAGCTGAGCCAGTCGTAGAAGTCGGCGGCGTCCGTGCACATGACGATTGCCATCAGGTTCTGGGCGCCGGTCGTGGCGGAGGCGAAGACGACCTGGGGGAGCGCGGCGACGGCCGAGCCTGTTTCGTGCAGGTGCGCGGGGGAGGTGTTCATCCACAGGGTGGCGCCGAAGGGGTAGCCCAGTTTCTCCAGGGCCAGGTCCACGTCGTAGAAAAGGCTGCCCGAGTGCTCCAGCACCTCCAGGCGTCGCGCCACCCGCCCGGTGGTCCAGCCGGTGCGGTCGGCGAGCGCGGCCTGGCTCGTCCGGCCGTCCTCCGCGAGAGCGGCGAGCAGGGTGGCGTCCTCCTCGTGCGGTTCGGCCGGCCGGCCCCGCGGTGTCATACGCGGGTTGTGCTCGCGAAGCGACTTCACCGCTTCCTCGGGAAGTGAGGGGCCCAGCCGTCCCCAGTCGGCACCGGGCGGGGAGTAGGTGTGCAGGATCATCCGGGTGTCGGTCTCCAGTACTCCCGGGGTACGGGCGAGTTGACGCAGTACCTCCGGCATCCGCCCCTCGTGAGGTGTTGCCATCGAGCACACGATCTCCGAGCCGCCGAAGGAGATGTTCGCGAAGGAGACCTCGGGAAGCCGGGTCAGGGCTTTCGCGCACGCGTCCATCCGGTCGGGGCGCAGAGAGATCCGGACCACGCTGGCGACCAGACCCTGCACCGCAGGGTTGACGAGTCCTACCACCCGTACCGTTCCCGCGCGGCGCATCGTCCGGTAGCGCCGTGCGACGGTCTGCTCCGAAGCCCCCACCACTTCCCCGACCAGTCGGAACGGTGCGCGGGGTGCGATGTGGAGTGCGTGGAGGATATAGCTGTCGAGGGTGTCAAGCATGGTGCAAACGTAGCGTCCGTTGTTCTGTGACGGCGGTTTCCCTCGCTTGCGCTGAGCGGAATTGATGGAAACGCCCACGTCGGTGGAGACTCTGAGGAGTCTCGAGGCCGTGTCCCGGGCCCCTGGCCTGCGGCGACCCGTCCAGCCAGGCCCGTACAGCTCAGGTTCGTGCGGCTCGGTTTCGTGCGGCCGGACGCGCGCCCGAGGCTCCGTGTTTCTCGTCCGTCTCTCGCGCCGGGCCTCGGTGCCCTGAAGGAGTCGTGTTGTCCCAGTCACCGCCCTCACCTGTGTCCCACCGTGGGGCGACCATCGTCATGGCCTGTCTCGGGGTCTTCGTCGCCTATCTGCCGGTGACCAGTGTCTCGGTGAGCCTGACCGCCATTCAGTCGGCGCTGTCCACGACGACTTCGCAACTGGCCTGGGTGTCGGATGCCTTCGTGCTGCCGATGGCGGCGTTCATCCTGACCGCCGGTGTCTTCGGGGACGTGCACGGCCGGCGCAAGGTCTTCGTCACGGGGCTGCTGTTCTCCGCCGCGGGCGCGGCCACGTCGCTCACCGCGCACTCGATCGGTCAGCTGTGGACGGGTCAGGCGTTGTCCGGGCTCGGCGCTGCCGCGTTGCTGCCCACGACACTTGCCCTCATCAGCCACGCCGTACCCGACCACCGCGAACGCGGTAAGTTCATCGGCATCTGGGCGATGTGCCTGCTGGGCGCCCTGGCTGTCGGTGGTGTGCTCGCCGGGACGATCCTCAGCCACGTCGGCTGGCGCTGGATCTTCCTCGTGCCGCTCCCTGTCGTGCTCGTCGCAGTCGTCGTCTCACTGCGGTGCCTGCCGGAGTCCCGCGCACCGCGAGCAGGGCGGCTCGACTGGCCCGGACAGATAACGGCCGCGCTCGCCATCACCGCGCTCGTCTACGGCGTCATCGAGGGGGGCGCCGGATCCTTCGGTGACACACCGGTCATCGCCGCGCTTGCGGTCTCCGTCGTCAGCGGCGTCCTCTTCGTCGTGACCGAGCGCCGTTCCGCCCACCCGATGCTCGACCTCGCGCTCTTCCGCAGCCCGGGCTTCACCGCCACGACCCTCGTCGCCATGATCATGTTTCTGGGGATGATCGGCTTCTTCTTCGTGCTGAGCCTCTACTTCGGCATGGTCCAGCGGCTCGACACCCTCGGCGCCGCCTGGCGGCTGCTCGTGATCACCGGGGCCGCGCTGATCGTCAGCGGCATAGCCGGGCGCGTCATGCACCGGCTCTCACCGCGCCTCATGATCACCACGGGTCTGCTCATGGTGACGGCGGCCCTGCTCACCCTGCTCGGCGCCGATGCCGGTACCTCCTTCGGCTCGCTGTCCTGGCGGCTGCTCCTGCTGGGTCTGGGCATGGGACTGGTGACGACGCCGATGACGGCCACCGCCGTCGCCTCCGTACCGCACCCGCTCGCCGGGATGGCGGCGGCAGGCAACAACGCCTTCCGCCAGGTCGGCGGAGCGCTCGGTCCTGCCGTGCTCGGCGCCCTGCTCACCAGCCGTGCTGTCTCCTCCCTTCCGGGCCACCTCGCCGACGCGGGGGTGGACGCTTCGCTGACCGGACAGGTCACCGCCGTGACCCGTGACGGCGGCCTCGGAGCGGTGAGTTCGATCCCCCTGGGGGCCGAGGCCGGACAGGTCTGGGGCGCGGTGAGCGAGGCGTTCCTCGACGGCATGCGCGTGTGCCTGATCGTCTCGGCGGGCCTCACGTTCTCGGCAGCGCTCCTCGCCTTCGTCCTCCTCCATCCCCGCCTGGGACGAAGGCGCTCGGTGAGCGTGGGCGGCGAACCGGGCGCGCAGGTGGCCGGCGGCACCGAGCGGCGTCGGGTCGGCACGGAAACGCCGGCCTGACGAGCTCTTTCCCGGCCGCCGCGGCATCAGCAGTTCGAGGAACTGTGGTCCTGTGGTCCTGTGGTCCTGTGGTCCTGTGGTCCTGTGGTCCTGTGGTCCTGTGGTCCTGTGGCCGGGGCCCGAGCCCCCGGGACACGGGAAGACCTGCGTTCGGCACGTGCCCGGACAGCTTCACCGCATCGCAGTGGTGGGTGGCGTGCGAGGAATCCGTGGACTTCGGCTGGTCCTGCCATCAGATTCGCAGGGGAGCTTGCGGGTTGGCGTCTTCGATTCGTAGGTGCGGCCATGAGCGCAGGGGGCACTCACGGCACCCGGGTGGTGCGAGGTCCGGTCGACGTGCACCACTCGGGGCCGCCCACCCTGGACCTTCGGACCGTTCGCCCTGGGGCGGCCTCCCCCGGTAGGAGGCCGGTGGCCAGGCCGTCCAGGTCCGCGGGCGCGAAGGCACGGTCGCTCCGGGCCGGATCACGGGCAACTCACCCCTGTCCCGGCTGTGGTTCCACCGGCGACCGGGGGAGTGATGGAGTCACGGCATGACGACCCTGCTGCCCCGCATCCTGCGAACACTCGAGCAGTTCCATGCCACCCGCCCCTGGGACCACAACGCCCACTACCACCGGTGGATCCTGCGCCGGCTCCCCAAGCGCTTCGACAAGGCTCTGGACGTGGGATCAGGCAGCGGGGACCTCGCCAGACTCCTGGCCCCACGGGCCCGAGTGGTGCACGGAATCGACGCCGACCCCGCGATCGTCGATCGCGCGCGGGAGCTCACAGACCCCGCCGCCTCGGTCACCTTCACCGTCGGAGACGCACTGAAGGAGGTGCCACCCGGCCCCTACGGCGTCATCACATGTGTTGCCACAATCCACCACATGCCGTTCCACGACGCCCTCACCTGCTTCCGCCGGAACCTGGCGCCCGGCGCAACTCTGATCGTCGTCGGCGTCTATCGCCCGCAGGCTCGGAGCGATTTCCTGATCGACGCCGTGGCCATCCCGGCGAACGTCGTCATGGCCTGGGTCAAGAACAAGGGCCGCAAGGTGTCGCGACCGGCCTCGATGACCGCCCCGACCCGACCTGCGACCATGACCTTTTCCGACATCGTCCGCGACGCCCACCAGGCGCTCCCCGGTGCACGGCTGCGCCGACGACTGTTCTGGCGCTACGCGCTGGTCTGGCACCGGTACCAGTAGTCGGCCTCACGCCCTGGCCCGGCTCGAAGGCACGGTGCGACGGGGCGGACCGGTCGCTGATCATCACGAGAGGGCGACGAGCCGGGCCTGTCGTGGCGGGGAGCAGCGAAGAACCGGGCTGTGCCCCCCAGCGCCGGGCAACGGTCGGTGCCGCCCGCCATGCAGCAACAGGCCGATGTGCGGGACGAGCGCGACAAGTCCCACGTGCCACGCGGTCTCCGGAGGGAGGCCGGTGAGGGATCGATCCCGGGCTGGGAGGGTCGGCAGGGTGGCCGGCCGGGTGCCGGCCAGCCCGGCTCCTCACGTCTGCTCCTCCTGCGTGGGGGCCGTGCTCGCCTCGATGGCCTCCTCGTCGGACATCCCGCTCTGCGTCAGGTCGCGCGAGCGCCATGGATCATCGTTGCTCGTCCAGGTACGGTTGATCGACTCCTGCAATCGTGACAAATAGGCCCCACCGTCACGTTCGTACCGGCTCACCTCGGCGGCCGTCAGGCGGATCAACCTCGACCCGTCCACGGCGCTGTACCAGCAGCGTGCGTTCATGAAGAGATGCTTGCCCCTGGCGAACAGGATCCAGGTGCTGCCGTCGGTCGCGATCTGTTCCGGTCGTTGTGCTTCCCACGCGATCCGGGCGGCATCGCCCCACCGCTCGACCGGCGGGACCCGCTCCGGGGTTCGGCGACGGGCGTCGTTCAACGAGGCGTACTCGAAGGTCGGATCAGCGTCGCGATGCAGCGCGAAGAAGATGCGCCGGTGGCAGATCGTGCACCCCAGCTGTGCCGCGACGTGTTCCATCAGCCCGGAGTCATGCAGGCGGAGCAAGTCGTCCAGCGCCACCCATCTGTGCTCCTGGCGGAGGTGGCCGGCTGCGACCCCGCTGCGCAACGAAGTGATCGTCGCGTCCACATCGACGCCGTCGGACGCTGATCCCGCCCTGATCAACGTGCCCGCGCAGCCCGGGCAACGCTCGTCAGCGGGATCGGTCCCGGCATACGTGTCCTCTGCCGTCATCTGGATGAGCTTCAGATGATTCGGCTCATCCTTCTCGGCCCATGCGTCGTAGAAGACCTTCACGAAGCCGCCCCCGACGCGGTGGGTCGCGCTCGTGCCCGTGCGTCCGGCGATCGGCGCACCGAGTGCCTCCTCGACCTGACTTCTGGAGGCGTCCCGGCCCAGCCCGGGGAGCAGGCCACCTAGCTCCGGGAAACCGTGCGGCGCGGCCTCGGTGGGCTGGACGTGGAAGAGGATCGCAGTCACCGTCCCGTCCCGGAGCATGATCTCCCCGCCCGAGCTGAACGTCAGACAGCGGTCGTGGTGTGCGGGAGCGCCGACCTCGAACTCGCTGATCACCGGGTCCGAGCCGAGCAGACCGATGACACGCTGCACGGCGTCGTCCCGCTCGGCCATCAGGAGAGCGTCGTTGTACGGCTCGAAGGCATGCCGCACCGCGACTGCCCGGGCCGCTGCCCTGTCCTCCGTCTCCTGCGCGCGCCGGGCGCGTTCTCCATCGCTGATGATCAACGACTCGACGCCGAACCAAAGCCGCCTCCCGAACGCCTCGCGATCCCGGGAACGCTTCAGATCGACCTTGCACAACAACGCGAGTGAATCCCGAAGACCGCCCCGAAAACGCTTGTTCATCGTGGTCAGGTAGTTCTCGACCGCGGAATCGGTGCCACCGAGGATCGCGTCGATCACCCGACGACATTCTGCCGGCGGACGCGCGGGGGAGGCATCGGCATGAAAAACGGCGAGTTCACCGAACAGCACGGCGAATACGGCCCAACGCCGAAGGGCGCTGCGCTCTGCGACGGCTATGTGCTGCGCGGTCACCGCGAAGCTGAAATCAACATGCCGTTCGTCCCGGGCGACCGACACGTTCAGCGTCCCCCGACCGCCCTCACGCACGTCGATGAACGGCTCGTCCTCCCCCGGGTCGGGCAGCAGCCAGAGCCGCCGTACACCCCTGCCGGGCGCCTGGACCTGTGGGCTGCGCTTCCTACCCATGGCTCCTCCTCGTGCGTTCCATGCTCGCGCCGCTCCCTCATCCTCACGAGGCCCGCCGCACCCCCGGCGTCTCGACCACGCGTGCCGGCGCCCTGGAGGCCGCGGCTGCACTCGACATCGTGCCAGTGCGGCAATGGACGGTTGGAATCCCGGTCGTTCTCGTCGACGTCCGACGGAAAGCGGCCGAGCTCGTCTCCATCACGCCGGCGTGAACCCGCAGCCCTTACGGGCAGCTCCCGTTCAGCTCTCGCGCAGAGAAACCACTTCGTAGACGAGGGCGGAACTCCCCTCCGGTCCGCGACAGGTCAGCCGGAGCGGCGGCGTGGGGCGGGCCCGAACCTCGACATCGAGCAGTCTGCCGTGCGACGTTCCTCCGCTGACCCTCACGTGCCATCCGTCCTTGTCGCGCACGGTGCCGACGATCGCGTAGTCGTGCCGGCCGGCCGGACCGAAGCGCCTGAGCACCGCCGCCACCGCTGCCTGCTGCGGCGGGTACAGGGTCGTGAAGCCCCGCAGGTGGTCGGCATGGATGCGGCCGGCCAGGTGCTCCTCCACCACGGTGAGCGACGAGGCGGCATCGAGACCGCCGTAGTAGACGCCGTCGGGTACGACGACGACGTTCGCGGCGAACCTGTCCCCGCCGACGTGCGTGGATTCCCACACCAGGTCGGGCCAGCGCTCACCGAGGGCCCGGCCCACGGGCCGCCCGCGCACGGCACAACAGACATCGTGCAGACCGTGTGCGCAGACGAGGACGACGGGGGGCCCGCCCTGTTCCCCCGGGGACTGCAGAGCGGTCACGATCCGGGCCAGGTCCTGGTCCAGTCGCCAACTGCCCCACTGCTGGCGCAGGCCACCGCAGGCGTCGTGGCGCAGCACCGCCCAGCGGTCACTTCCGCCGGGACGGCGGCGTCCTGGGCGCCTGACCAGGAGCACCCTGGCCCGGCTCGCCCGGGCCGCCGAGAAGACGAGCGTCTTGATCCCGGGGTCGAGGTCGAGACCGTCGAAACCGTTGACCGGCCAGCTGCGCCTGCATTCGATGAGCACCCAGACACTGCCGTAGGGAGCCGTTCCCGAGAAGGCGTCACCTCGTGCGCGGGCGGCATCGGCGCAGAAGAACCGCTCCGCCGGGGTCACCGGTTCCCTGGAAGCAGGACCCCGGCCCGCAGGAGCCGCTCGGCAAGGGCGAGCCCGAGGTCGCCGGCCGTGCGGATGCGGCCGTCGAGCAGTCGAGTCACGAGCACGAGGTCGGATGCCGGCAAGTCCAGGTAACCCACCCGGGTGAACAGCCGCGTCCCTGACAGCCAAGGCTCCACTGCTTCCCGCAGCCGTACCGGTGACGTCGGACGAAGGCCGTTCAACGCGGAGAGCTGGGCGAGCGGCCCCAGCGGGGCGGGGCGGCCCTGGGCCCGCCGGGCGCGCTCGAACGACGGAGCCGGGTCGGCCTTCGCCACAGCGGCCAGCAGACGCTCACGGACCACATCCCGTTCGCCGTCCCGGCCACTGGCCCCCAGAGGCAGGGACTCGCGCATCGGGGGATCGTCCCGCAGCGCCGCGAGGGCGGCCCGGGCCAGCTGCTCGGCCAGGGCGTAGCGGGTCCAGGGATGGACACCGAGAGTGACATGAATCGAGACGTGCCCCTGCGTCCGGGCTGAATGCAGCCAGCCGCGCGGCAGGTAAAGCACATCCCCGGGACGGAGCACGGTGTCCAGGTGGGCCGTACCCCGTGCCGCCCTGTCGGCGACAGCCGGCCGGTGATCGGTCCATGGCTGATCGCGCATCGGGTCGGGCAGCAACGGCTCATGGATGATCCACCGCTTCGTCCCTTCGATCTGGAGGACGAAGACGTCGTGCACGTCGTAGTGCGCGTCGAATCCGCGGTTCTGCGGAGGGGTCACATAGGCGTTGGCCTGCACGGGGTGACCGAGCTCCGTGCTCAGATCGGATACGAGGTCCGCGACCGGCTCCCAGGTGCGGTGAAGCGCCTGCAGAACGAGCGTGGCTCCGTCGGCGAACGCGCGCCACAGAGCGGTGTCGTCGAGCTGGTCGGCGATGGTGGCGCCAACTCCCGCGGGCGCGGTGAACGACGACTCGGGAAGCGTGGAGCCGTCCTTGGCGACGCGCAGGAACGGCGTACGCAGTCCGCGGCGGGAGATCAGCTCGTCCACGGCGGACGGAGAGAAAACATCGGAGAAGTCACTCGCACCCCGGGTGAGCGCCGCGGTCCGCGCCCAGACATCACGACCGAATTCCTCACGGCTCAGTCCGGTCAGACGGGACTCCAGGACACCGGCGCCTCGCTGGGCGCCGACGTCCTGGATCTCTGTCCGGAACACGCTCAAGAGCCGCTGCCGGCGCCGCCATCGGCTCCGCCGTCGTGGACGCCGGGGGTGCCCGATGCTCCGCCGTCCGCGGGTCCTTCGGCTCCGCCGTCCGCGCCGCCATCGGCTCCGCCGTCCGCGCCGCCGTCGTGGACGCCGGGGGTGCCCGAGGCTCCGCCGTCCGCGGGTCCTTCGGCGCCGCCGTCCGCGCCGCCATCGGCTCCGCCGTCGTGGACGCCGGGGTTCCCCGACGCTCCGCCGTCCGCGGGTCCCTCGTCCTTGCTCGCGTCGCGCTCGGGGTGGGCCATCGTTCCTCCTGGGGTCGCGCCGTACAACGGGGCTTTCCGGTACAAGGAAGCCCGATCACTGATTCGGGCTGACATGATCCGTTATCACCGTAGCCCTGTAGTCGGGAAACCTCGATTCGAGCAGCGGGAGATCTTTCGGATGCCGGAACGGTCGAGGCGCCGAAGTCTCCGCCGTCGGACGGAGGCGTGGCAGCCGGTCAGGGCAGTGCCGGGCCCTTCGCTGACGGGCCTCGGCGAGCTGTTCACGCAGAGTCCGGGCCGCATGGAGGACGACTTGCCCGACGGCGCACCGAGGCCGGCGTGCTGGTCCGAGAACCTCCCCTCTGACTGGTTGTCACCGCTCGACTTCTGATAGTTGTTTCAGCGGGGTACGGGCGCAGGCCCGTAGCGGCGCCCGCGGGCGCCCGCAGGGGAGGATGTACATGGGCACCACCACCACGCATGACGAGGTCATCACCACCGAGCAGACGGCGGTGGACCACGCGTACGACTGTTACACCACGAATCTGGCCGAGATGATCGGGACATCGGCTGCCACGGCTTCGGCGAGCGGGAAGGACGGCATCGCCAACCGGAAGCACACGGAAGCGAAGGCAGCGGCTTACGGCGGCCTCGGCGACGAGGCCCTGGTCTTCTCCCGCGTGGACGCGCCGGACGACCCGGGCGGCAAGCCGCGTCCGTGGTACATCGGCCGGCGGCTGGTGCACGACTCCGACAAGGAGATCGTCGTCCTGCCGTGGACCAGTCCACTCGCGAAGACATGGGCCGACGCCATGCCGGAGGCGCCCGGGGAGGTGGTGTTGCGCCGACAGTTGCGTTGCGTGCAGCAGGTCGTCCAGGACTACTTCGACGAGATCGCCGCACCGGTCATGCCCCCTCTCGAGGCCATTCCACCGCCGCGTCCGGCCGCGGACGACGTAGCCGAGGCCGAGTCTCGGACTGGGGCCGAGGCACCCGTCCAGGCGTCTCCGGAACCGGGTGAGGAACAGCTCGAGAGACGTCCACCGTCCCGCACGCCCGGCGACCTCGTCGGCCGGCAACGACGTAAGCCGGTTCAGCCGGACGACTTCCTGCTGCGTGAGCTGCGGCGCTCGCGTGGCGGCCGGATGCGGGACATCGTCGAGACCATCCGCCGTGACCAGATGGACCTGGTGACCGGCTCACCGTCCGACATCCTCGTCGTACAGGGCGGCCCCGGAACCGGCAAGTCGGCCGTCGGCCTGCACCGCGTGACCTGGCTCGTGAACAACGAGCACTTCAAGGCCCAGGACATCCTCGTCATCGGCCCCCACCAGAGGTTCCTCGACTACGTCGGCCAGGTGCTGCCCACCCTCGGCACACGGGACGTCAACGCCGTCCAGCTGGACCGGCTGTGGGAGGGCGAGATCCACGGCACCGACACCCCGCAGGCCCGGCTGGTGAAGTCCGGCGAGCGGATGGCGGCCGTGCTGCGGCGCCGTGTCGAGAGCGACTGCCGCCCGGAGGCACTCGACGACCTCACCACCGCGCCCTCCTACGAGGGCGACGAACCGGCCGTCGTCGTCACCGCCGGCAGCACGACGCTGCGCGTGCCGAAGTCCGAAGTCCTCTCACTCCTCGACGACGTACGTGCTGCCGACGGCCCCTACCGACAGCGTCGCGAACGTTTCCGCAGCCTGTTCGTCGACCGGCTCCTCCAGGAGCTGGCCACCGTTGCTCCGCGCCGCGGCCAGGGTGGCACGATCCGCCGCGACCTGGAACGCAACCGTCGCGTCGAGCGACTCGTCGAACGCATCTGGCCCGCGCCGGGTGCCAGGGAGGCCCTGCGCAGCCTCTACGACTCGCCCGACCTGCTGGGCGCCTGTGCGGACGGCATCCTCGACGCCGACGAGCAGGCGGCCCTGCACCGCCCGCGGGCCGACACCGCCGACGCCGAGCCCTGGACCCTCGACGACCACGTCTGCCTCGAAGAACTCCGGTTCCTCATCGACGGGGAGACGCCCCGCCGCTACGGGCACATCGTCGCCGACGAGGCCCAGGACCTCACCCCGCTGCAGGCCCGCGCACTGCGCCGCCGCTGCGCCGTCGGCGGCTCCATGACGATCCTCGGCGACCTCGCCCAGGCCACCGGCCCTCACACCCATCTCAGCTGGGACCCGCTCGGCACTCTTCTGTCGGACCACGGGGACTGGCGCGTCGCCGAGCTGAACACCAGCTACCGCGTACCGGCAGAGATCATGGACTTCGTGGCACCCCTCGCACGCGCGGTCGCCCCCGGGCTGTCGTACCCGCGGGCGGTACGAAAGGCGGGCGAGGACGCCGTACGTACGGTGGCGACCGAACCGTGGAGACTGCTCGACGACACCGTCGCCCAGATGAACCGCCTGGTGGGCACCAGCGACGGGAGCACGCCGCGCTGGATCGCCGTCATCGTCCCCGACGACTCGTCCTGGCTCGACGAGATCAGCCGCCGCCTCGACGAGGACCCCGGTCTCCCGGCCAGGGGGCGCGAGACCGTGTCCGTCCTGGCCGCCGCACAAGCCAAGGGCATGGAGTACGACCACGTCCTGGTCGTCGAGCCCGCCACCATCGCCGACCGCGGCCCGGCCGGCCTCCGGCAGCTGTACATCGCGCTGACCCGCAGCACGCAGAGCTTGACGGTGCTGCACACCTCACCGCTTCCCGAGGTCCTCACGAACAGGGAGAACGCCCCCCAGGAGCCGTCCGCCGGGACAGGCTCCGGCACGGATCCGGGCGACGTTCCCGAGATCGGGGCCGACATCCGCGTCCGAGTCATCGGCCCCGGCCCGGGCGGCCGCTACAAGGTCAAGGCGATCAGCCCGCGGACGGACCGCCCCCTGGTCCTGACGGTTCGGCACGGCACCACTCCTCCCCGCCCCGGCGAGGAACTGGACTGCTGGGTCTTCGCGAACGAGAGCGGCCAGAGCGTGCTCACCGCTGACGAGCGGGGACGCATGCCCGTCTCACCGAAGATGGCCCAGCGCTACACAGCGGCACTCGGCGTGCTCGACGATCTGGTCGCGGGCGACGACGACGTCCTGGGCGACGCCCGCGCCCGGCTCTCCGACCTGCAGAGCATGGCCAACCGTATTCTCCGCCGCGACCAGGCTGACTGGGTGGATGTGTACCGCGTCCTCAACTCCCCTGACCGGCAGCGCCTGGGCATCCTGCGGGACCTCGCGACACGCACCAACCGCGCGCTGAAGGACGGCACCCTGGACAGTGGCCGGCTGCGGACCGAACTCGCCGACTCCGACTGGGCCGTGGCGCTCGCCGACGCGCAGCAGACGCTTCGTGCCCGCCTGACCGGTGCCACAACCCCCGACCACAGCAGCGAGCCTGACGCCCACCAGCCCGACCCCTCCGAGCAGAAGGAAGCCGAACCCGTGACCACCGTCGAAGAAGCACCAGCCGTCCCGGCCGTGACCACGAAGGACGACTTCCTTGCCGCCTTGGAAACCCTGGCAGCCTCGGACCGCACCTGCAAGAAGCACGAGGCGGTGCGCCACGCCCTGAAGTCGGAGTTGCTGTGGGCGGACCTCCAGCCGACCGACTCCGAGACCGTCGACGTCCTCTGCACCGTGGGCGACGGCCTGTTCGTCTACGAGGTCCTGGGAGCCGGCCGCTCCGCGTACGCGGAACTCCGCTCGGGGGCGACCCGGCTTCTCGAGGTCAACCACACCCTGAGCACACCGGCAGACCGCCTTCACATGGTCCTGTGCGAGCCGCCTGCCGAGGCCTGGGCGGCCGAGACGGTACGTGAGGCCTTCGGGATCCACGTCCTGTGGCGCACTCGTGACGGCTGGGGCGGCGACGACCCCTACACCGCTCTGGGCAGCCACCAGGCGTGAAACCGCGGCCTGTGGTGTCCCGCGGCCTTCGACATGATCGGCGACGGTGAGGCCCGGGTCACGGTGGCGGAGCAGGTGCGGCGCGGGACGAGCAGCCTCCGACCCGCACACCCGGGCCTGGCCGAGGCGGAGATGCCTCCGGGTATCCCGGTGCGCTGCCGACAGGACGGACTGCGAGGCAACTCGTGCCGGCGGGGGAGCGAGGACGACATGGGGCCGCCTTCCGGCGGGGCGGGGTCACGCCTTGTCCACGACGCCGGGCGAAGCAGGCCTCGGGACGTGCGGAGCCGGGGCGTACTGGGCGGCCTGGGTCTCGAACATGGCGGCATATCGGCCACATGCGGCGATGAGGTCGTCATGGGTGCCGTGCTCGGTGAGGCGTCCTTGGTCGAGGACGTAGATGTGGTCGGCGTGGCGGACGCCGGACATGCGGTGGGTGACCAGGACGACGGCCCGGTGCGGAGCAGCGAGGCGGCGGATGCGGTCGAAGGCGGCGATCTCGGCCTCGGGGTCCAGGGCGGAGGTGGGTTCGTCGACGATGAGGACACTGTCTTCCTGCGACGTCGAGCTGCGCCAATGGGTGCGGGCCAGGCCCACTTTCTGCCATTCGCCCCCGGAGAGTTCGATCGCTCCGCGGAACATGCGGCCGAGCATGCTGTCCAGGCCGTTGGGGAGCTTGGCGGTGACGGATCCGGCTCCGGCGTAGTCGACGGACTTCTGCAGGTCGCGGGTCGATGCGTCGCGGCCGGGGCGGCCGATACGGATGTTCATCGCTGCGGTCACGGGCCACCGCTGGAAGTCCTGGGTGAGAAGGGAGACGCGGTCGAAGACCTGGGAGCGCTCCAGTTCGGAGACGTCGAAATCGCCCCACCTCACCGATCCGGCGTGAGGGAGGAGCAGGCCGGAAAGGATCTTCATCAAGGTGCTTTTGCCGGAGCCGTTCTCGCCCACCACGGCGATGACCGACCCCATGGGGAAGGCGAGCGTCACGTCGTCCAGGGCCGGTGCGTCGCGGTCGGGATACCGGTAGGTGACGTGCTCCAGAGAGACCTGTCGCACCTGCGCAGGGACGGGAGCGCCGGTCTTCGGGATGGCGCGTCGAGCGGCCTCGACCAGGAACTGTCCGTGGTCCCGGACGTAGAGGGACTCTTCGTGCAGCTGGTTGATGTTCATCACCAGGGCGCCCAGGCTCGCCGACCCTGTACGCACCGCGATCACGGCGGTGCCGGCGACTGCGAGACTCATGTGCCCGGCCATGATCAGCCAGATCATGCTGCCGTAGGTGGCGGCCATCGCGAGCCCGGACAGCGCGGAGGCGACCCATTCGGTGACGGCCTTGCTGGAGGCCAGACGCTCCTGTTCCGATTCCGCGCTCGCGGCCATGCGCCGGTACCGGTCGAGGAGGAAGGGACCGACGGCGTGGATGCGTACTTCCTGGGCAGCCGTGCGTTCGGTGAGAAGGTTGCCGATGAGACGGCTGGCCCGCAGGTGCTCGATCCAGCTCATCATCGACACGTAGCGCTCCTGTGCGACCCGCATGGCTCCCCAGCCGCGGGGAGCCGCGATGACCAGCAGCATGGGCAGCAGGGCCGGGTGCAAGGCGGTGAGGACACCGGCCGTGGCGATCAGTGAAATGGTGCTGTTCAGCGCGGAGACACAGGCGCCGATCATCCGGCGCGCGGAGGCGGGACCGTACTGGGCGATGTCGATCAGGCGGCGGAAGTCCGGGTCGTCGATGGCTTCGAGTTCGACCGAGGTCGCCGCGGCCAGGTACCGCGTCGTGGCGATCCGCTCGACCTTCGGCTCCAGGCGGCCGGCCCGAGATGTCGACCAGCCGGCCAGGGCCGAGTTCACGACGGCGACGCCTGCGGCGGCGAGCAGCCCCGGCAGGAGGGCGTGCAGCCTCTCAGCGGCATCCCCTGCGCCGAGAAGCGCGTGCATGACCGAGTTGATGGCGAGCAGGCCGACCGCGGCGGCGATGCCCTGGCCGAGTTCGCTGATCGCCACGGCCACGAGTGCGCGGCGGTCCGCACTCCATGCCATCCGCAGGGTGGCACTGACGAGTCCGGGCATCTGACGCAGCGCGGAGCGCATGGTCAGGTCCAGACCGGCATGTTCGTGCTGGGACCAGCCCATGTCGTAGCGCAGGGGCCCACCGAAGAGTTCTCGCTCCGCATCGGAGACCTGAGGTTCCGCCATGCGGACCTTGCCGAAGAATCGCTTCACTCGCTGACTCCCTGCGTCGGCCGGTTCGGAGCCCGGAACGACGGGCCGTGGGTGAGTATGTGGAGGATGGCGGCGGTGCAAAGGTGGCAGCCCGCCGGGGGCCTCTCCATCGGCACCTGGAACGGACCTTCGTTCCTGCCCTGCTCGGCTTCGGCGGCTTGCGTTCCCAGGACCGGACCACGAACACGGCCGTGATCCGGTCCAGGCCGTCACCAGGTCCGCGGTGGTGGACGAGCCCGCAGTACTTCTGCCGGCCGACGCCGACGTGGACCCCCGCTCTCTTCATCCGCTTCGCGCCGTGCGACGCGACCGAGCGGTTCGTCGGCTTCCGGAGGGCCACCGCGACGTCTTGTCGTCGTGGTGCGAGGGCCGTGCCCGGCTCGCGGCGTACGCACAGGGCGGCGCCGTTCGCACGGAGCAGGGCCTGGGCCACGTCAGCGATCAGCCGGTGAGCAGCGTCGTTCAGGGACAGCCGACCCGCCTTGAGTGATGGAGATCACTTGGGGCAGGTTAGTCGGGCCGGTGTGATCGTGAGCCTGACTGGCTGATGTTGGCGCTGAGTTGACCAGGTTTGCTCGGCTGTTGCGCGTACCTGTCGACAGCGTCGGCTGTGGCATCGCAGGATTTCCTTGCTGAGGCAGAGTGCAGCGTCGGTCGACATGGCTCGCTGTGCCCGGACACCGCAGTAGCTGCCTGGGCGCGGCGGTCTCCGCAACTCCGAACGGGGTGCCGTCCCCGGTTTTCTGTTACAAGCGTTCAGCGAGCCGCGCGGATGCCGGTGCTGAGGGTGGCAGTTCGTGACGCCGGGATTTTCATGGAGTCATCCACGCGCGCGCCCAGTTGATACGACCGGTTCGCTCAACGGGGCGCCGGCCGCATGGCCGATGAGATCAAGTGCGAGTGCAAGGCTGTGCAGGCCGTTCGGGGCATCGGCGGTTCGGTGATCTCGAGGATGCGAAAGGATGGCTGGAGGCTCGCGGAATCAGCACGTGTGGTCGATGCGAGTGGCGCGCGTCGAATGGCGTGCTGTCACACCCGACGTGCTCTCTTCACCGCGGATTCCGGCGCCGTGCACGGGCCGCACCAGCTGTGATCCGGAGCGCTGAGCCCTGCCCGTCAGGACTGGTTGGCATGCGCTCGTCCTTCTGTGGGACGGAGCCCCTCGGCCCGGCCTTCGGTGAGGATGCTCGGCCCCGTCGCGAGGAGACCTGACCTGTCGCACTGGAGGTTGAGTGATTGCTTCTGACAGAGCCGAGCACCGACATTGGCCACAACCCATTAACACCCCCGGCCAGGCCGTTCTCATCCACCGACCGAGAACGGCCAGACCGTAATGAAACAGCCCGCTGGAACGGGGCTGCCCGGGCGTCCCGGCGTGGTGTGCGCAGGGACGCCCGGGCGGGGGTGACTGTCTGTCGGCGTCAGATGCGGACGCGGTCGCTGGGGGCTCCGGTACCCGTGGCGATGATTCCCTGGTCGGTCAGCTTGATGGTGCCGGTGGTGGCGTCGGTGGTGGTCAGCCAGGCATGGATGCTGCCGTCGGTGTCGAGGACGAGGTAGTCGGCGTGGGCGTCGCCGTCGGTGTTGGCGAAGCGGACCTGGCTGCCGGTCCAGTTGGGGGAGCCGGTGGCGATGTAACCCTTGTCCAGCCATCCGCCCCGGCCGTTCCCGCCCTGGTTGATGAAGGCGCGAGTGGCGCCGTTGGGCTCGACCACGAGGTAGTCCGCCCTGGCATCGCCGCCGACGTCGGCGAACCTCGCCTGATCGCTGGTCCAAGCAGCTGAGCCGCTGGCGATGATCCCCTGGTCGGTCAGCTTGATGGTGCCGGTGGTGGCGTCGGTGGTGGTCAGCCAGGCGCGGGTGGCGCCGTGGGCATCGACTACCAGGTAGTCGGCGTGAGCGTCGCCGGCGACGTCGGCGAAGCGCACTTGATCGCCGGTCCAGTTGGGGGATCCGGTGGCGATGTAACCCTTGTCCAGCCATCCGCCCCGGCCGTCTCCGCCCTGGTTGATGAAGGCGCGGGTGGCGCCGTTGGGCTCGACCACGAGATAGTCGGCCCTCGCATCGCCGCCGACGTCGGCGAAGCGAACCTGGTTGTCGGTCCAAGTGCCCGAGCCGGTGGCGATGACACCCTGGTCGCTCCACTTGCCCGGGCCGGTGTTGAGCCACGCGCGGGTGGCGCCGTTGTCGTCGACGACCAGGTAGTCGGCCAGACCGTCCCCGTTGATGTCGACGTTGTAGTCGCCGACGTTCGCTGCCCGCTTGGGCGGGGCGGGCTTGACTTCGACGGTCTCCTTGATCCAGCCGTTGCGGGCGAGGGTCGCGATGCCGTCCTGGAAGGCGTCGGCCATCTTCACGTAGCCGGCGTTGTTGGGGTGGAGGTTGTCGTTGAGGTCAGCGGTGGTGAGAGCGCCCATGCTGACCTGCGTGATCCGGAATCCTTTGGAAGTACGGGCCGCGATGACGTCGGGTATCGCCTTGTTGTAGGCGTTGACGCGGGCCTGCACTGCTGGGTCGGTGGCGGGAACCAGGGAAGCCACCACGATCGCGGTGTCGGGTGAGGCCGCGTTGATCTGGTCGAGGAGGACACCGAGGCGCTGGGGTGCGGTGCTCACCTGGTAATTGCGGTTCATGTCGTTGGTGCCGATGTGCAGCGTGATGACGTTGGGTTTCGCCTCGGCCAGCCAGGTCTCGATATTTGCCTGGAGCTGGTCGATACGCCAGCCGGAGTGGCCTTCATGGCGAGTGCCGTCGGCATCGGTCTGCGAGCCGACGAACTTCACGGTGTCAGCGGCCCCGGCCAGCCGGTTCGCCAGCCCGGGACGGTAGCCGGTGCGGGTGTCGCTGCCCACACCCAGGGTGATCGAGTCGCCCAGCGGCATCACACTGAGGCGGGGAACTGGCGTGGTGTGCTCGGAGGACGGCAGGTTCATCCTCCCCTGGGAAGGGGGCGGCAGCTCTGTGGGATCGGCGAGGTCATTGGTCACGGGGACCAGCGTGAATCTCTGGTCGATTTCGTTGATGTTGCACGGCGCCGGGAGCGCGGTTGAGGCTGTCTCGGCTTGAGCAATATCGGTTTCGAGATGCAGGCAGACACCTTGCTGGATCTGGATCTGCACCTCGTCGCCGCCCACGCTGACGATCTGCATTCCTGTTGCAGCCGATATCCCGAAGTTCTGTAGGGGGGAGGCGAGGTTCTGGAAGTACCATCCGCCGTCGGTGGCCTGCTGTACCGCCCAGTCGGCTTCCCGGTCGCCCGGAATCTCGCCGGTGAGCTTTCCGAGCCGGGAGTCGTAGCCGAGTGCGGTGCCGTTGGCAGCTACCAGTTCCGTGTGTTCATGCACCTCAGGGGTGGGTGCGGGGGCGGGGGTGGGTGCCTGCCCCTGGAAGTTCAGATCTCTCCGAGCCGTGGTATTGGGAAAATCGACCGCTGTGAGCGATGAATCTCCCAGGTAGTTGAGAGCGTCGTCGATTCCGACGAAGGTGATCGCCTTGAAGCAGATGGTCTGCACACCTGTAGGGCATGTGAAGCCCGCGCCGGCACTTGCCGAAACGATGCCCATGGCAAACGCATTGGGCTCAGTTCCTGTGTCGTCCCGCCCCGTGGACAGGATGACGGGGCCACCGCTGTCGCCCCGCCGCCCGGCGACTGGGCTGCTGTCCTTGCTGGTCACCCTCTTTTTCGCGTCCCAGCCCCACCGGTAGTGATGCATCACCTCCTTGCCGTTGCCGTCCGGCCCCTTTGCGAAATAGTCCTCGCTCCGGTCAGTGATCTGGATATTGCAGATCATCCCTGAGCGGGAACCGTCGTTGCAGATCCAGTTGCCCTTCTGGGGCAGCATCGCACCATTGACCCAGGTCTTCTTCTGCCCACTGCTCCCTGCGTCGGCAGCGGACCCGGTCCAGATCCGAGGCTCGAACTGGGTTCCGTTCCACGGCTGCAGGGCTGCTACGTCGACGACCGGCCCCTCAACCTTCGGCGAAACCCGGGTACCGAAAGGCTGCGGCGCCCGCCCCCCGGTCGAGTCCACGACGTATCTCTCGATGCCCGAACCGGGGCTGAAGCAGTGGTCGGCCGTCAGCATCACCTCCCGACCCTGGTACTTGGCCGCGAACGCCGTGCTGCAGACCGGGGAGATCATCTGCGCACCCCCCGCAGTGGGATCGGTGTTCCGCGAAGGATCGGCCAGACTGGTCTGAACCTCCCCGCCAGGGGTGACCTTCACCGGTACGCCTACAGACGCCACGGCCTGCCGCAGCCGCGCCGCCTCGGCTTCGCCGCCCACTACTGACGCCTGCAGCCCGCTTCCGTCCTGCGGTCGTATCACCTTCGCGAGCTGCACATCCGCCGACTGCGCCCGCTGCGCCACCCGCGCCGATGCCGCAGACAAAACCTTCACCGAGTACTTGGCCGACCTGACCACGACCGGCGTGGCGCTGCGCGCGATGGCAGCTTGGGCGGCCGGTGTCAACGCACCGTGCCAGTACACGATGACGCGCTTGTCCTCGGGCGCGGCGATCACCCCGGCGAATGCACTGCCCTCGCTCTGGCCTGCCGAGTGCTCCAGCGCGCCGGCCGTCTCGTTCATCTTTCCCTGAACGCGTCGCAGCTGGTCCCAGGAAGCGAAGGCGGCAGGAACGCCCGGTGTTTCCGCCACGGGGGAGGAGCCGGGGGAAATCGGACCCGCCACCTGTGCGTTGACCAGATCCCGCGCGAGTGCCGGGGCCACGGTGGCTCCGTGTGCCGACTCCTGCGCCAGCTTCTGGCCGGGCTTCGGCTGGGAGCCGACGGAGGTGGGGGCCGGTGCGGCCAGGGCCGCTACAGCAGCCGTCACACCGGCGATGCTCCCCAACACCCGCCGCCGAGTCTGCCAGGATGATCTTCGTTCAGTTGTGTTGCGCAACATGTTTTCCCTAGATGAGTGAGGGCCGACTGAACTGGCCCCCGACAGTGCGAAGGCAAGCCTCCCCAAGCAGCGTGCACGCCCCCGCTGACGTTCTGATGATGTTTCGCTGACGCGCTCGGCTCGGCGCACCAAGCGTTCGGTATGGCCCCGCTACCTGCCCGTCCCGCGCCTGTTGGACGGACCCCGGACGGGACGCGGAGTGGGAGCGGTGGAATCCCCCGGGTAGTACCAGCCCGCGAAGCTGCGGTTGCCCTGTTCCACCGGAACCCGCGTACAGGCGGTACGTCCTCGAACCGGACAGTCCTGACTGGCCTGTGTCATCGAACTTTGAGCGATTGCCACCGAAGTTCGAGTGGTCGGGGGCCGAGCGTCAGGAGCGACAGTTTTCGATTGAGCGGTGCAGCCTCGGGTCGCTGTTGTACCGGCGGGCGCTGGGCGAGGCCGTCGCCACGGCGCCGGCGGTACGCGACGGCGCGCCGTCGACCAGTCCGCTGTCCTCCCAAATGGTGTCCGGATCGGCCAGAACCGCCTCGGCTGCCGTGAACACCTCGGCCTCGGAGTACGCAGCCAGCCAGCGCAGGAACACCCGCTTCTCCGGCAGGAAGCACGAAGTCTGCCGCCCTCCACTGACACCGCTCGGAAGCCGGAGCCGAGTCGGCCCCCGACCACTCAAACTTCGGCGGCAATCGCTCAAAGTTCGGTGACACAGGACAAGACCGTTGCGGACGTGAGCGTGACGTGTCGCCTCACCCGCTTGGCCAATGAGCGCAATTCGTACGCCGAACGTACGTGTATTGCACGTTTCGTGGGCTAGGGTCGTGGTCAGGAGGTGTCTCATGTCCGAGCTGTTCGACGCGGTCGACGCGCTGCTTGCGTCCCGTGCCGCGCTGCCGCCCCCGGCGGAGCGGAAGCGGCTGCGTGCCGCGCACGGCCTGACGATCGATGAGGTGGCCGGTGCGCTGAAGGTGCGCCGGGCCACGGTGTCGGGCTGGGAGGCCGGCAAGACCGAACCCCGGCCCCCGGAGCGCGACGCCTACGCCCGGCTGCTGGACAAGCTCGCGGAGCTCTACCCCGCCGACCCGGCCGCGCCCGTTCAGGACGCCGCGGTGGCGGCCACGCGCTCCTGCTCCCGTTGTGGCTGCCCCGGCGGCTGCTCCGCGTCCGGCGCGTAGCACCACGCCGCCGTCGTCGACGTCGCGCCGCCCGGATGCGAAGGAGTCGGCCCCGGCCGGAACCGTGGCGGGTGAGAGCGACCCGCGGTTCGAGAACGGCCCGTTGGCGGTCGTGGACGTCGAGGACGGACAGGTGGTGGCGTACTGTGTTGGCGGCCTGGTCCTGGACGTGCCCGCCAGGAGCATCCCGGCCCTGGTGGACTGGACGTTGCGCGAGGCGAAGCTCGGGGCACCGAAGCTGCCCGGGCCGGGCAAGGACGCCGACCCGCTGCTCGTGCTCACCGAGGCCGCGTGCGAGCGCTACGGCCTCCCCGCCATGCTGACGGAGGAGGAGAGGCTCGCCGGACGTCTGCCGGAGGGCCACAAGGTCATCAAGCAGCTTCACCGCGCGGAGTGGAAGCTGACCAAGCGCGGGCTCGCACCGTGGGCCAGGATCTACCGCCCCGCGACCGGTTCGGAGCGGGCCTGCGTGCAGCTGTGCATCCCGTCCTGGCAGGCTCTGGACACCCGGCACTGGGACACCGCCGGGCAGCTCCCGCCGGCCGAGCTCGCCCGTGTCCTGGGCGCGTACGCGTCGAGGGTGATGACGCCGCGCGGCTCCACCGCCGTCAACGGCCTGGAGCTGATGACCGCGCTGCACCCGCCGACCCGCGCCACCGCACCCGATGAGAGCGGCAGGCGCACCTCGGAGCACAACCCCGGCTCGCTGGGGAAGGACGCCATCGACCCGATGGACTGGCCTCCGTGCGAGGTGCCCGACGGGCACCCGGTCCTCAAGGACCTGCCGCGGTTCCACGTGCGCGGCCCGGCGGAGAAGCTGTTCGAGGAGGCGTACGACTGGGCACGGCCGATGACCGATGCCGAGTGCAGCCTGCGCCATCTGGTCGGCATCGACGTCAACATGGCCTTCGCCGCCGGTGCGAACGGGCTGAACGTCGGCCTCGGTGAACCGGAGTACGTCGAAGCCCCCGCGTTCGACCCGAAGCTGCCCGGCTCCTGGCTGGTCGACCTTTCCCACGTCGACCTGTCGACGGTGAAGGTCGGCAAGGACAAGTGGGCAGAGCTGGACGGCTCGCTGTTGCCCTCCCCGTTCACGCCGAAGGGCGACCGCCCGACGGGCCCGGCCTGGTACGCGACGCCGACCGTGGCCTACGCGGTGGAGCTCGGCTACGATGTCGCGCCGATCGAGGCGTGGATCCGGTACGACAACGGCCGCTACCTGGACGGCTGGTACAACCGGCTCCGTGACGCCTTCCTCGCCACGATGGCCGACCTCGGCGTCTCCGCCGACCTTTCGCCGGCCGGCTTCCTCGCGGCGATGGACGGCTGCAAGAGCCGTGACCCGGAGCTGGCGATCGTCGTCTCGGCGGTCAAGGCGACGGTGAAGGGCGGCCTGGGCAAGCTGCGCGAGCGGCCCCGGGGCGAGGGATGGCAGCCGGGCGAGCCGTGGCGCGCCCTGTCCCGCCCCACCTGGCGACCGGACATCCGGGCGGCGGTCATCTCCCGCACCCGGATCAACCTGCACCGCAAGATCGTCAAGCACGCGGCGTTCACCGGCCGGTACCCGATCGCGGTCCTGTCCGACTGCGTCGTCTACGCTGCCGACGGCGAGAGCCCGCTGGACTTCCTGCCCTACCGGGAGGGCAAGCCGCTGCCCGGCGGCTTCAAGCTCGGTATCAACCCCGGCCTGGTCAAGCACGAGGGTACCCAGAGCGTCCTGTGGGGCGAGGAGGTCCGTGAGCGGTTCAACGCGCCCGAACTCAACCTCGCCCGGTACATCAAGGACGGCACTGTCACCGACGTCGACAACGGAGAGTAGGAGAGGGCCACGATGAGCCTGATCGGGGACGGCCTGGACGCCGCGGTCCAGAAGGCGTTCACCCGCCCGGCACCGAAGCACGCGGGCCCGCGGATGCGGTACCTGGTCAAGCAGTTGGGTGGTACCAAGGCGGTCGCGCAGATGCTGCGGATCTCCCAGCGCACCGTCGAGCGGTACGTGAAGGACCAGATCAAGAAGCCCCGCCCGGAGCTCGCCGCGCGCCTGGAGCGTGAGGTGAAGAAGCGGTGGCAGCCGCAGATCCGGGCCAAGGCCAGGGCGAAGGCGGCGTCAACGGACGGCATCGTCATCGACACCCGCGCCCGCATGGGCTACACCGCACCGATCGGATCGACCGACCAGGACCGCATCCGGCACCTGACCGTCGCCCTGCCCCCGCAGTACGCCGCCCGCCTCTTCGAGGCCCAGGAGGCCGGCGCCGGCGACGCCCGGCTCCAGCAGATCGCGGCCGAAGCGCTCAAGGAGGTCTACTTCCAGGACGGCGGCCGCCGCGCCGGAAGCCTGGACGAGGTCCGGTTCACGGACATCGAACACCTCGAGTTCGACCTGTAGCAGCCGTGCCCCGAGCCGGAGCCCCGGACCGATGAGGCTCGAGACTCGATCGTCGTATCTGCGACCCCGTCACGCAGCTTTCGCCCTTGCCTCGGCGAAACCCCGGATCCTGATGTGCGCCTTCCGTACCGTCGGTGCGGCGTGTTACTCGCCCCGGCGGGCTGAGCAGTCGTTCGTCGTCTCGGCTGTGGTCCTGAGCCGGTTCACCCAGTCGACGAGGCCGGATTCGAGGGCTGCCTGGTTGCCGGGGATGTCGGCCTCGACAGGAGTGCCAGCCCAGGACTCCTCGGTCGTGGCGAGCACTCCACCCTCGACCTTCTTGAACGTCCACAGGTGCACGCCGTCGATGCCGTTGACGGGCGCGGCCCAAGCGAGGCACCGGTTCTTCTGGACGTTGGTGATCGTGGAGGTGACCTTCATGCCCTGGGGGGACCAGTCGAAGACCGTACCCGGCCGTACCGGTCCAGGCGTCTTCTTCTGCGACGGCGTGATCTCGGGGATCCAGGTGTTCCACGCGTCGATGTCGGTGTGCCGTTCCCATATCTCCCGCGCCGACGCCTTGATCAGAACGCTGGCGCGGGCGATGACCGGCGCGGTTCTGTCGACGGTCACGCCCTGGCATTCCTGGAAGGCGGGAGTGCCGGCGGCGGGTCGGGTTGCGCTTGCCGTCGCCATGGACGGGGCGGAGAGTGCTGTCAGCGTGGCGATCGCCGCTACGGCCATGGTCTGCAGGGCGCGGTGTCGCGTGGTCATCGGGTTGGTGCCTTCCATGATGGTTGCACTGCTCAGTGGTGGTGGTGGGGGGCTGGTCGGTCGGGAGGAGCTCAGCGCCGGCGCGGGCGGCGGCGCTCGAGGACGGTGGCGAGGGCGTAAGCGCCGCCGCCGGCGAGGGTGAGGACCCAGTAGAAGCCGGGGTTGCCGAGGAACAGGGCCGTGGTCGAGGTGAGGGCGAGCCACGTGCCGAGGGCGTAGTGGAGCAGGTTGCGGCGTACGGCGCCTTCGGCGACGTAGATGAGGCCGACGACGAAGCCGGAGCCGGTGGGCCAGAGCAGGGTCTGGATGTCGGGGTGGTCCACCGTGGCGCTGAGGCCGGTGATCGCGAGGAATAGGGCGGCGAAGGCGGTGACCCAGAGTGCGCCGAGGAGCTGGGCGGTGCGGACGGCATCAGGGTCGGTGGTGGTGCGCTGGGTGCGCAGGGCGGCACGGGTGGCCTGGACGGTGCCTGCGGCGAGTCCGGCGCCGAGCAGGGTCATCGGCAGCCAGCCGGGGAGGTCGAGGACGGGGGCGTCGCCCTGGGAGAGGGCGGCGGAACCGTGACCGAGGAGGTAGGCGAGGCCGAAGCTGACGTAGGTGCCGAGGTTGTCGACGTCGCCCGTCGAGGTGCGGTTCGGGGTGCTGTGGTCGACGGCTGCCTGTGCGGCGGGGGCGGTGACGGACATGACGGTGTCTCCGGGGCATGTGGGACGGGCAGGGCAGATGTGCGGGACGGTGAGGAGGCGCGGCAGCGCGCGAAGGGCGGAGCGGGAGGGGTGCGGGGGAGGGGGCCTTGATGCACTGCGCCCCGGAGGTCAGATCTCGGGGACGATGATGACCTTGCCGGCGACGGTGCGGGACTCGGCGAGCCGCAGGGCTTCGGCGGTGTCGGTCAGGGCGAACTTCGCGGCGATCTGGGGCGTGAGTGTGCCGTCGGCAACCAGGCGCAGGACCTGGGTGAGGTCCTCGGTCATCCGCTGCTGCCAGGTCTTCCTGCAGCGGCGCTTGCCGGCCCAGAGGTTGTAGAAGTGGGCCTTCTTGCCGTTGGGCAGGGTGTTCCAGGCGTTGAGGAGAGCGAAGAGCTTGAGGACGGGGAGCTGGGAGTTGCCTTCCTCGTCCTTCGAGGCGGCGGTGCCGTAGGAGACGAGCGTGCCGCCGCGGCGCAGCAGTTGCCAGGAGTCCTCGATGGCGGGGCCGCCGACGTGGTCGAAGACCGCGTCCACGCCGTCGGGGGCGAGCTCGCGGATGCGGGCGTACATGTCGGGGTCGCGGTAGTCGACCGGGGTGACGCCGAGACCTCGCAGGGTGTCGTGGTGGCGGGGCGAGGCGGTGCCGATGACGGTGACGCCGGCGTGTACCGCGAGCTGGACGAGGGTGGAGCCGACGCCGCCGTTGGCACCGAGGACCACGATGGTCTGGCCGGTGCGGGCCTTGGCGGTGCGGTGGAGCATCTGCCAGGCGGTGACGCCGTTGACGATGACCGTCTCCGCGGCGGCCGGGTCGACCTCGTCGGGGACGGGCATCAGGTCGGCGGCGTCGATGATCAGGTGGCTGGCCCAGGCGCCGATCTTGGTGATGGCGGCGAACCGGCGGCCGACCAGCGCGGCATCGGTTTCCGGTCCGACCGCGGTGACGATGCCGACGAGGTCGTACCCGGGCACGAAGGGGAATGGCGGCTGGTCGTAGTACTTGCCGCGGCGCATCTGCTGCTCGGCGAAGCAGATCCCGGTTGCCTCCATCCGCAGGACGACCTGGCCCTTCCCCGGCGCCGACAGGTCGTGGGTCTGCAGCTCCAGGCCGTCGGGCTCGACCTTGCCCGGCAGTACGACTTGGGTGGTGGTGGTGGTGGTGGTGGTGGCGGTGGTGGTGTCCACAGGGATGCTCCTTCGACTGTCAGCGGGTTCCGCTGCATGCTTACGGTCGTAAGGTTATTGACGTTAGGTCAAGTCGCGCAAGGGGGTTCATCGATAAACTTACGGTCGTTAGTTCAAGGTGGCCGGCGAGGCGCAGACAGAGAGGGCGCAACCTGGGCGAACGTGCCTCTCTCCAGTGGTCACCGTCTTGCCGGCCTTTCGACGCCGACTCAGGTGTCCGGAAACCGGCGCTCAGGGGACCCGGAGATTTCTGAGTATGTGCGGACCACCGTGCCCATGGAGTCCGGCACTTCCCCACGGCTGACTCCGCCGGGTCCGCCCGCTCGTGGGGCGTCAACGGGCGGAAGTCACGTCGGATGTGTCGGGCGAAGAAGAAGTGAGTTGCGGCTTCGATGGGTGTGGGCGCTCGGCGGCGTCCGGGGACGTCGTGGAAGGTGGTTGCGCCCGCGGAGCGGAGCCGGTCGGCACTGGCGCCGCGGGTCTGAAGGTGGCGTGGACGTCAGTGGCGGTGAGGTGCTCGCGTTCTCGCTCGGTGTACTGCTGGAGCAGGTCGGCGAGGTCCGGGTTGAAGCGCAGTATGGTCACCGGGGGCGTTGAAGCGCCTGGCGATGGTGACGAGTTCTGCGTGTGTCCGAGGGGGTGACGGCCGTCGACCCGTCCACTGAGCTGTGTCCGGTGACGAGCCTGGCGACGATCCTGCGGTCACGTCCTTCGTGCAGCCCACCGGTGACGCGCAAGCGGCACAGCGGCAGGCGCTCCGGGGCGAACTCGGCTGTCGCGTAGGCGAATCCTGTCTCGACGACACCCTCGCCGAACCCGAACGGGCGGCCACCGCGTGCGCCGTTTTCCATGCCGCGACGTGAAGTGCGCTCGCGTGGTCGTCGACCTCGACCGCGAGATCCTCCGCGGCGTCACCTTTGTCGGTCCCGCAGTCGGCAAGCTCATCCCCTGCGCCACGATTGCCATCGCCGACGAGGTCCCTGTCATACGCCTGCGCCGGCCGCAGCGTTGTACCCGACGATCAGCGAGATCTGCCTGCGGCTGACCGAGGTGTACCTCGCCGGGGAATGAGCGTGACCGGGCCCGGGACGGAATTCGTCTCGGGCCCGGCTGCAACTCGCACGGCAGTTCCTCTAGTTGAACGAGTCCAGCGTGATGTACGCCTGCTGCGGGTCGCCGTCGTGCACCAGCGACTCGTGCGCGCCCACGTCGTCGAAGGCGAAGCCGTAGGCCTTGCCGTCGGCCATCTGGGCGTGGATCTTCGCCGAGTAGTGATTCGTGACCGCGTCCTTGTAGAAGTTCGCGTTGTTCGCGTCGGGCTGGTTGGGGTTGCTCAGCAGCGTCGACCGGTTGAAACCGGCGCACAGCGTTCGGGAGATGGGCCCGCGGACCAGGTCGTTGGGCGCGTCAAGGAGTTTGTAGCAGCCGAAGATGCTGTCGGAGTCAGGCTTCTGGAAGCTGGTGACGACCGCCCCCGAACTGTTGGTGAAGTTCATGGTGTTGCCCTGAACCCGGCCGAAGTACTTCGTGTTCGGCTGGTCCTTGAACGGTTGGACGGTCAGCGTCTGCGAGGAGTACTTGCTCCACACCCGGTTGACGTAGTCGTCCATGACGGAGGCCGGTAGCGCCCCGGCTTCGATGCCGTGGCCGGGGGCGAGCGCCCGCAGGATCGTGCCGTCGGAGCGGGTCCTGATGAGCCCGCCCCAGCCACCGGGCTGGCTGCGCAGGGAGTCGAAGAACGCCTTGTAGCCACCGGGCTTGAGGTGGCCGGTGGTAAGGGTGGTGCCGTTCGGGCGCTTCACGCCGACCGCGTACGGTGCGGAGAACATGTCGACCTGTGTGCTGTTGATCCACAGGCCGGCGTCGTTGAGCGTGTACTCGGTCCAGTTGAAGAGGATGTTCGCGTTCGGGTCGCTCGGGTTCTGCACCGCGGGCTGCACCAGACCGCCGGTGGTGAGCTTGAAGACGAGCTTTTGCCCGTAGGAGAAGTAGACCCGGCCGGAGAACTTCGGCATCCGGATCGTCTTCGACTGTCCGTTGGCCGGGCCCGCGATGGACGCGTCGGGAGCGGGCGTCGGCGGGTTGCCGCCGGCGGGCCACGGATGGAAGGTGCCGTTCGCGTCGGCCCATCCCTGGCGCCCGGACGAGAGTTCGGTGCCGATCACATAGACGTGCACCTGCTCGCCACGCCCGGAGTTGTTGGTCAGCGTGAGCGGGATGGTCGTGGGGACGGCGGCAGCCTCGGTGGCGGCGGTGACCTGGGTGACGACAAGACATCCGCCGGCCAGCGCGAGCGCGGCAACCAGGGCGGCGGGCCTGAGACGGGCGCGGCGGGCTCGGTGTGTACGTGGTGTACGTGGGGCGGAAGGAAGGTTGGCAGACAAGCTCTACTCCTCATCCGGAAGGCCGTGCTGCGGGGGGTGGCCAGTGCGAGTACACCCAATGCGAACGTGAGAGCGCTCTCAGAGGACTTCCTGGAGCGTATCGACCGGTCAGGGACGCGTCAATGTTCTGGTCTGGACCACCGTAGTCTGCGGCATCGGCTTGGTCTGCCGACGGAATCTGGGAGCGGCTGCTGCAGCAGGTCCAGGCCGCGGCCGACGCGGCAGGGGGGATCGACTGGGACATCCCGGTGGACTCCACCATCGTGCGCGCGCACCAGCACGCGGCCGGTTCCCGCATCGATCCACGACCAACTCTTGTCGACTCGAAGGGGGACGAGTCGTTGGAACACCAGGACGAAACTCCGTGGCAGATCCTCGTCGGCCGGCAGGCCGGCTGGTGGAGGTGGTGCGGGAGGCGAGAGCCTGGGGCGTTCGCGCGGGGGGCTGCACCAGCAAGATCCACCTGAGCGCGGACGGCCGCTGCCGCCCGCTGTCCCTGATCGTTACGCCCCAGCAGCGAGCCGACTGCACCCAGTTCATACCAGTGCTGGAGAAGATCCGGGTACTCCGGTTCGGACCTGGCAGGACCCGTGGAAACCCGACAGCATCGCAGCCGACAAGGCATACAGCAGCGGTCCTTGCCGCCAGTATCTGCGGCGGCGCGCCATCCACCACACGATTCCGGAGAAGGCCGACAGTCAGGCCGCCCGCCTGCGCAAAGGATCGCGAGGTGGCCGGCCGCCGGGGTTCGACGAGGAGCGGTACAAGAAGCGCAACACCCTCGAGAGGGTTGTCAACAGGCCGAAGAACTCCCTTGCCGTCAGGACCCGTTACGACAAGCGCGGCTACGTCTTCCTCGGCGCTGTCACCGCAGCCGCCCTTGTCATCCGGCTCCGGACCTGACCGCGTGCCAGGACCTCAACTCACCAAGGCACCCGGCGCCAGCACCAAGCCCGCTGCCGCGAGGAAGTCCTCAAGGCCAATGACACCGTTACCGCTGCCGTCATCCCATTCGATCAGGAGTCCGGAGAGGCCCTCGTTCCAAGACTCCGCCGTGTCGGCGTCGTCCTCGGGGCCGGGATGCCACTCGACGCAGCCCTCGCCATGCCGGTATCGGAGAAACAGGTACTGGCCGTCTGCCGTCCAGGCACTCCACTGCGACGGGTGTGCGGAACACGTCTGCACAACCCGCGTCAGCTTCGGACCCTCATTCCTGCCCATGCGACGATAGTCGCGCAGCATCCTGCGTCCGGCAATCGGCTTCAGACCGTCGCCCAGGCGCCTCAAGCAGCAGCTATACGCACGCCATCAGGTTCGCCCATGGCGCCAGGAGACCACGCTCGGGCTCGATTGTGCAGCATCGCCTCTGCAGCTCACGCGACCGCCGACGGCAGCCGCCGCCGTCCTCCAGCAATGTGCCGGCCATGATCTCGCCATCCTGCCCGACCCCGCATCAGAGCCCGGCAAGGCCCTGTCGGTCGGGCGCCCGGACGCTGACGAGCGGCTCCTGACGCCGTGGCGAGGGGTCGCCGGACCGTAGCCGCGTTTGGAGATCCTGCACTGGGAACTGCAAGGCTCGGGCGTTGGCTCGTCGCAGCTCTCCGCCCACATGCTCAGCCTCGCCGACCGGCTCTTCATCCCCGCGGTGCTGACCATCACGGCGCGCGCAGGGGACCGTGCCTCAGCCGCCGCCGGCAATCCCCGCACGCGTCAGGCGTAGGCGTACGTACCTGACGAGTATTCGGAGTATTCGCCGCCCCCGCACTTGAGTGCGCCCAACAAGGTGTTGCCGCAGTTGGCGCATATGACCGGACGGCCGCCGTCTCGGCCGCGGACCGTGACCCACGACGCCTCGGCGTCGGTGAGGACGGACCGCAACGTGTCACGGCTGTGCCGCTGGGCATCGACCGCCGTCTTGACGAAGTCGAGGAACGTAGTCGTGCGCGCGCAAGAAGAACACGTGTGGTCGACCACCTGGAAAGGCCCGTGCAGAGCGGAGGGCGACACCTGAAGGTAGTTCGCCAGTTCCCGCACCTCGTCCTCGTTCATCGGACGCAGGCACGCCGGCGTGTCCGAGGGGAGGCGCTCGATAACACCGGATTCGACTTCATAGGTTCGCGTCTGCTCGGGCCTGTCGCGCAGCATCTGCACAACCTCGTCATAGCTGAGCTTCATGGGGGAACCTCCTCCTGCCGATCGATCCCTGCTGCTCGGAACGCTCTCCACCGTGAGCCGCAAACCTGAAGCAGGCCCACTCATCCGGGCATTACCGCATACTGTTTCGTCACCGCCAGTGATGCACATCCAGGAACGGTGTGCGAACGCACGGAACTGACGGATCGCGCCGATAGCGTGACGCTCACACCACACCGGACATCGGCCTTCGTCGCTGGTCCGACGCCAAAGCTGTTGATCCAGCGGGCGGATCATTGACGTGCGTCGCAGAATTCCGGCGCAATCATTTTATGCGGACTCCGAGGTGTCGGCACATGAACTCTTTTCCGGGAACGCGAACTCCGGGTTGCGGGCTCCCCGTTCCGATGTGCAGGGGGAGGAGAGGCGTGGGATCCTGTCAGAAAGTGGAGAGTAAGGAGTGGTGTCGTGGGAACCTATGCCGGCCAGGCGGAAAGTGATGGCGAAAGGCTTGCTGACGTGCCCATCGACACGTTCCGCAGCCACATTCGTTTCATCGAGAAGCACAACCTGTGGAACGAGGTGAGAAGCGCCCTGCGTGAAGCCGGTGTCGACACGGTTGCCATGGACATCCGACCGGTTCGTGTGATCAGTGAACTGGTCGCCGCGAAGGGGAGCGCCCTTCCGGAAGAGGCCGATCACTCGGACGCTGTGGTCACTCCTGAGTGCGGGTGCGACTCCATCAGTGGCCGTCCTCCCGTGACCCCGGTCGGAGGCGGCGATGCGGGTGCAGGAGACGCGGGCCCGCGCCCCGAGTGACCCGTGCAGGCCGACGGCATGAAGCGCGACGACCTGCGCATCGCCCGGGAGGCGAAGGCGCGTTTCGGTCCTCAACTGCTGGCCCACCCGGACGTGGAGGGCGTGGGGGTGGGCCGGCGTCGGCGGTCCGGAGACAAGACGGACGAGTACGCCGTCGTCGTGCATCTGCGTCAGAAACGCCCGGAAAGTTATGTCTCTCCCGCTCGATTGCTGCCCAAAGAGTTGCGTTTCACCGAAAAGAGCGGGCGCGATGTCGCGGTGCGAGTAGACGTGCAGCAGCACGCAAAACCCGTTCCGGAGACTGGCAGGGTCCGCCCGGTTCCAGGTGGGGTGAGCGTCGGTACCGTGGGAACGCACGTCGGATCAGGCACGCTGGGGGGATGGGTATGGGACACCGTGACCCGGCAAGTGGTCGCGCTGTCCAATGCCCATGTGTTCGGCTCACGCCTCGGAGTGAGCATCGTTCAGCCTTCTAGTGACGACGGCGGAGTTCCACCGGACGACCGCATCGCCGCAGTTTTGCGCACAGGATCACTCGATGCGGCGATAGCCGAGCCTGCTGATGTGTCGATTGTCAGTGCGTCCATCGTTCAGGGAGGGCCTGCGGTTTTCGAAATCGCTGAGGCGGCCTTGGACATGCGCGTACAGAAGACGGGACGTGCGACGGGACTCACCTTCGGAATTGTCGACCTGATCGACTTCGACTCGGATTACCGCGGTTCGCACTCCGACCTGTGGATCGATGCCGAGGGCGGCGACTTCTCGCTGGGTGGGGACTCGGGAGCGCTGTACCTGCTCGCATCCGGCAATGCGGCCCGCGCGGCTGAGAAACGGCAGGTTGTGGGGCTGCACTGGGGTGGGTCGGGGCAGGACGGGGTCGGTCATCACATCCGGGCCGTCTTCGACGATCTGAAGCTGAGCACGCTGCCGCGCGGGATCAATGCCCCTGCCGTCGACGCGGCCGTCGACCCCGCCTGAAGTGCGCGGCCGGACAGACCGGGCCATGCAGCCGATACGTGGCGAACACCGTCCGCAGGCCGAGCTGTCCCGCCAACGCGGTGATCGACTCCGCTTCCTCGCGCATCACATCGCACACTGAGCGGCTCCATTCAGCCGTCACCAGCTTGTCGGCCGGGCCTGCCGCCATCACGTGCTTGCTCGCGTGCGGAAGTCGTAGTCCTCTCACTCCGATCGGTGAGTGCTTGCTCGTGGGCGGTGAGGAGGTGGGCGGCACCGGGTCCGCGTGTCAGATGGTCAGCCGGACTGGGTCGCCCTTGGTGGGACCGGGAGTGAGGCGGGTGAAGTGCTCGGTTTGGATGATCCGGTTGCGGCCGGCTTCGGGAAGGCGGGCGAGGATACCGGGCAGGGACCGCTCGCGTGCGACTTCGCCGCGGTGCGCGAGGACCGCCGCCCATTTCGCATCGGCCCAGGGGGTGACGTCGACGCTGGTGGTCACGTACGAATCCGGTACCGCGAGGATGGCCTTGCCCGCCCCTTTGAGTAGCGGGCGGAGCAGGCCGACGCCGGACTCGGGGTGCGTGGCCGCGTACAGGGCGGTCGGCTGCCAGGGCGGGCCCGCATCGGGATGAAGGTGGGCGAGGGCGGCCGCTTCGACGGCGAGCAGGGTGATCTGGTGCGTGCGTACGTGGTCAGGGTGGCCGGTCAGCTGTCCGACGGCGTCGTGGGTGACGACGATGTCGGGGCGAAAGTCGCGGATATGGGCGACGAGGTGACCGACTGCTTCGTCGAGGGGAGCGTCGACGAGCCGGGGCTGACCGGGCGCGGCCTCGGGATTGCGGGCGTCGCCGTAGCCGAGCAGGCGTGGAGCGCCGGCGCCCAAGGTCAACAGAGCGTCAGCGAGTTCGGGAACGCGGCGGCTGTTCGGCGCCCAGGTCGCGGTGACGACGGTGGTACGGGCGCCGGCGGCGTGGTGCTGGGCGAGCACGCCGCCGGCCAAGAGGCTCTCGTCGTCCGGATGCGCGAACACCCTCAACAGGGTCGGCAGTTGCGGTCGGTTCATGGCGAAGAGGTCTCCTCGGAGTGGCGTACGGACGGAAGGGAGGCCAGTGTGATCGGCGGCCTGCCCGGTGGCTATGGGCCAGCACATGGTGTGCCGGCCCATCGGGTGCCGTGGCTGCGTAGACCGGTTCGCCCACCCTGAACCCATGCCGCGCAGCGTCTCGCCCAGCCCGCTGTCACGTTTACGAGTTGTGAGCAGGAACGCTGCTGCGGTCCTGATCTGTTACCTCGCTTCGCCTGGGTCTGCTCAACGCTCGTGAGCAAGGAACCGGCACGGCCGGCCCGACGGCTGCTGTTCCGGCGGAGCTGGTCGCGAGACGTCCCCCGTGGTGGGCCCGCAGGTCAGAACAGGGCTCCTGTCCCTCCTTAAGGGACCTTGTGTTGCCGGGTGGGCTGAGATCCGGGCGACCAGTCGGTACGGCGGCGTGGTCAGGCGTCCGTCGAACCGCGCCATCACCTCGGCAGCGGGGCCGCCGAGGCGAGCAGTGCTTGTCGCGATGCTGGAAGGCGGCGCTACCGCGTCCCGATGTCCCGCCGTCCGGCAGCCAGTTGTCCGGTCAGGAACCGCAAGGTCCGGCTGGACGGATCAATCGAACCGTCCAGGGCGCGGTCACCACCGTCAGAGCGGAAGAAGGCTCACAGATACCTCTGCGCGGGTCTCCACGCGCACCAACCTCCGGCCGATCACACCGCTCGATAAGGTCGCTCCCGGAGAGGGGCCTGGTGATTGCGGTGGGGTTGAGTCGGATGGAAGCGGTCGCGATTGTGCAGCGAATCATGGAGGCGGACTACGCCTCCGATGACGAGGTGAACGACTTGCTGGACAGGCTGGCCAGAGCTCTTGTCTGCCCGTCCGGTCATATCAGCGACCTGGTCTTCTGGTCGCCGGAGCGGGAATTGTCGGCGGAGGAAGTTGTCGACGAGGCATTGGCATATCGGCCGCTTTCCTTGTGACGTCGGTCTTCCCCTCGAGGTCCTGGACGTGCTGCTCCGACGAACGTCTTGGCGGCTGTCAGGTGTTCGCTGACAAAGGCTCCTTGCACTCTTCGGGATCATCGTGCAAGTCGTCCGGCGGGGGCTCGTTCTCCATCGCGGCAATGGACAGCCATGAACTTCTTCACGCTCGGGTGAACGAACGCGCGCGTCAGGGGAACACGTGGCGCCAGGAGCTGGCGGCCGCCTTGGCGGGCGTATGCCAGAGGGGGCGAACCCACGGGCGCTGTTCAGGAAGAAAATCACCTAAATGTACGGAAATCCTAAGAGGGCGGTTCATGGGCATTTGACCTTGTCTTGTCTTGAAGGGCACTCATCAGCGGTTACTTCGAAAAGCGCTGTCCGGTGGGGCCCCGGGTGATACTCGGCTTGTGGACTGGTTGGAGCGAGCTCGGGCGGCGGAACAGCATCAAGATTGGGATGAGGCGATCGCGCTGGTGAGCGCCCACGCCGAGTGCTTCTCCGGGGATTCAGACATGCACGACAACCATCTGTGGCACATGGATCTGCTGGCCCGGGCGGAACGGATTTCAGAACTTACGGATCGCGCCCTCACGGATAGCCACGCACGTCGAAGACTTAACAGATCGCTTCGGGAGCGGGGTATGGAGGCGGCGCTGTGTGACCGTGCCGAAGACGGCGACCGTGGACCTGTACGTCCTTGTTCGACTGATGTGTGAGACGGGTCGGGTGCGAGAAGCTCAGACGGTAGTTGCGGACATCGGCCCGGAGGACCAGTACGCACGCCGGGTTTTGGCCGGCGATTCCTGGAAATAGGTGTCCGGCTGCGGCTTTCTCGCGAAGTTGCCGGTGTCGGCCTCGGTGAGGACGCCGAGTTCGACCAGGCGTTTCATCTTGACGCGGGTGCCTTCGAGGCTCTTCGGCAGCAGTTCGTGGCCGAGGGCTTGGCAGGCGTCCTCCCAGGTCCTGACACAGATCGACGACCTGCAGAGCCGGTTGCGGGAGGCCGAGACGTACGTGGAACACCTCGCGATCGCCCGCAAGACCGTCACCACGTTCCCGCCCCTCTGCCACGAGAAGCCGGACGGGCCGTACTGGCTGCGCCCCTTCCGCGCCGACTGTCGTGTCGACCCCGAGGAATCCCACCGCGTGACGGCTCAGGGGCACAGCCACTCGCTGGCGATAGCGGCCAGGACCGCCTCCGGCTGGAGGACCGAGCCCGGAGCCAGGCCAACAGGCGACGACGTCGGCTGACGCAACACCAGGTGCCCTGCCGGCGGCCTTCATCCGGGCCGGTCGGCTGCCCGGCCGGCCCGGCGGTGCGCTCGTGGAAAGGTGCGCCGACGGTGGGCATGACGGTCTGCTCCTGACCGCCGACCGCAAGAAGAAGGGCCGCCGGGGCGGCAGGTCGGTCGCGCATGACGCCGAGCCCCGTCAGGACCGGAGCGCCGCGGAACGCCGCAACGACAAGACCAAGGCGGGGAGCGGTCCGTCTACGCGTCACGGCAGGACACCCGAGAGCTACCTTGCTTGCCGGGCTCCACCTGCGCGGGGCGATGGCCTGGCTTCTCGGCCCGCACCCCACTGCGTGATCACGACTGGTGCGGGCCGCGTGAGGCTGATGTGCCGCCGCGGGGTCCCCGTCCCCGGACCAGGGGCAGGAAGACCTCGTCGACGATCTCGGCGAGGACGGCGTCGGGCACGGTCGGGACTCCGAGCATCACGTACTCGTGGCGCAGCAGCGCCATGGGTGCGTACGCGACTCGAGGGTGTAGAGCCTCGGGTGCGGCTTCTCCGCGGGCGACGGCCCGGCCGAGCATGGTCAGCCAGGCTGCCTCGTGCGCGCTCTCCGCCGCCGGGTCGCGCAGTTCGGTCAGGAGCTCCGGAGTGCTGCCGGCTGCCGCGATCAGCCCGCGCAGGATCTCCCCGTACGGTGACGACCAGGTGCTGTTCGCGCGCCGCAGCATCTCCAGGGTGTCGCCGCGCAGCGAGCCGGTGTCCGGCGGCACGGTCTCAGTCGTGGCCAGTCGACGGTACGCCGCCACGCCCAGCGCGACGCGGTTGGGCCAGCGCCGGTACAGCGCGTTCTTGTTCGTTCCGGCCCGTCGGGCTACCTCGTCCATCGTCAGGGCCGGTACGCCGGACTCCTTCAGGACTTCGGCAGCCGCTTGCAGGATGGCCTTCTCCAGCTCTGCCCCGCGTCGCCGCGTAGCCGAGGTCTGCCGCGGTTCCTTCCTGGCTCGTGCCACCGGCCGTCCTCTCTCACCCCATCGCACCCGGATCTACGGTACGCATCGTACCTTCCGGCATCTCGTGCTTCCCACTCCAGGCGACTTTCAAGGTACGGTGCGTACCCAGTACGGTACGGAAAGTACCGTAAATCGTGAGGAGATCTCCCGTCGTGCGCACCTTCGGCATCACTTACGACACAGGCTTCACCACCGCGGGAACCACCACCCGTGAACCCTTCGACCCCGCTGTCGTCCGCCGTGAGATGCAGATCATCCGCAACGAGCTGGGCTGTGACGCTGTACGTGTCACCGGCGGGGACCGCGACCGGCTCGAGACGGCTGCGCGATACGCGGCCGAAGCCCAACTGGAGGTGTGGTATTCGCCGTTCACCAACGGCCTCACCACCGGAGAACTCCTCGACTTCCTCGCCGACGGCGCCGAACGCGCCGAGCGGCTGCGACGTGAAGGTGCCGAGGTCGTCTTCCTCACCGGCTCGGAGATCTCCCTCTTCACCGTCGGACTGCTCCCCGGTGACACGTTCGAGGACCGCGCCACCGTCCTCACCGACCCGCAGCAACTGCGGGCCGCGTTGCCCGGGCTCCCCGCACTGGTCAACGCCTTCCTCGGCCGGGCGGTAGCTGCGGTGCGCGCCCGGTTCGGCGGAAGAATCGGGTACGCCTCTCTTCCGTTCGAGGGCGTGGACTGGGCACCGTTCGACATAGTCGCCACCGATGCCGGATACCGCGATGCGCAGACCGCCGACCGGCTCGCCGACGGCCTGCGGGCACTGACCGCACACGGCAAGCCGGCCGCCGTCACGGAGTTCGGTTGCACCACCTACCGCGGGGCCGCCGATGTCGGCGGCCGGGGGGACGCCGTCATCGCGTGGGACGACCGCGCCCGTCCGGTGCGGTTCACCAGCACCGTGGTCCGTGACGAACAGGAACAAGCCGACTACCTGCGTGAACTCATCGACGCCCTCGACGAGTCCGCCATCGATGCCGCCTTCGTCAACACCTTCGCCCGCTACGACCTTCCGCACGCCGGCGCCGACGACGACCGTGACTTCGACAAAGCGTCCTTCGGCGTGGTCAAGGTCCTCGACGGCGGACGCACCGGAACCGCGTACCCGAGTCTGCCCTGGGAGCCCAAAGCCGCCTTCCGCGTACTCGCGGAGTACGGCCGCAGCCGAATCCGCACGAGCCCCGACCCAGCTGCGGCGGGGTGACCTGGCTCGCCGAGCACGAGGACCAAAGGGCGTCGTACTACCTGCTGTCGTACTCGCCCCACGGGGCGCCCAGGTGTTTCCGCCGTGCGGCGCACGCGCGAGGGCGGCGCCCAAGTGGCGCTGCCCTCGGTGGATGGATCAGGCGAAGCTCTTGACCGCTTCGTCCTCGGTGTCGTAGACGTCGAAGACCGTGATCAGCTGCGTGATGGCCAGGATGTCGTGGATCTTCGCGGGCAGGTTCACCAGCTTGAGCTTCGCACCCCGGTTGGTGGCCCTCGTGTAGGAGGAGACGAGTTCGCCGATGCCCGCACTGTCGATCGTGGTCGCACCCCTCAGGTCGAGGAGGATCTTCGTCGAGCCGTTGTCGAGCTCTTCCTGCACGGCACCGCCACGGCACCGCGCAGTGCTACGTCACCCACCCCGATGGTGATCTTTCCTGTCAGGGCGATGATGCTGACGTCGTCCACGGTGCGGCGGTTGACCTGAGCCATGAGTGTTTTCCTCTATGTGGTGGTGTCGAAGACCAGGACCACATCGGTTCCTGGTGGATCGTCGCGGCGCGCGACGGTGTAGCTGTCCGTCAGGTGGTCGATCAGGACGAGGCCGCGGCCGGAGGGGGTCAGGTTGACCTTCCCGGTGGGCGGGGGAGGCGTGAAGCCGTCACCCTCGTCGCCGACCGTGACGCGCACCCGGCCCTCCCGGATCTCCCAGTCGAGCCGGACGCGCTTGCCTGGGTGCTGCCGGTTGCCGTGCAGGACGGCGTTGGCCGCCGCTTCCCTGACGGCCAGGCAGATCCTGTACCGGTCGTGCTCGCCGAGCCCGCAGGTCTCGCCGATCGTCTCCGCCCAGTTCGCGGCCTCATCGATGTGCACCACACCGGACGGCAGCTCCACTGCCTTTTCGCCCATGTCCGCCCTCCGCCCGGTGCTCCGTCGGCAACCTTGGCGAGGCTATGCAGGGGCAGGCGACGCGTTCCATGACATGGGTGACTGTTCACGCAAATGGGGCAGCGACTTCAGGACGCGTCTGGCTCGTTTGCACCGCACGCCCGCACGCCCGCTCACCTGCCCTGCACTGTCGCGCATCACGTACGCCATCCTCGGATGCTCGCCGACCGCATTCCGCCGCGGCTCCGCCCGACCACCGCTGGTGGGGCCGCCGCCGTCAGTCCGCGTACCCGCCGTCCACCGTCAACGAGGTCTCTGCGATCCACCGGGCGTCCGGCCCCACAGGAAGGCCGTGCCGGCCAGGCGAACTGTCGCGGGTGACGACTCGCCCGCGACAGTTCGGGACTCGGTGTGGCGGGGTCAGAACTGATTCTCGCCGCCGTTGACGTGCAGGGTGGTGCCGAGGATGAAGCTGCTGTCCGCGGAGGCGAGGAAGGCCACCGCGGCGGCGACCTCCTCCGGGCGCCCCCTGCGGCCGATCGGCACTCCCGCCGCGAGTTCCGCCTTGGCCGCGGCCGCGTTTTCCTTGCCGATGGCGATGTCGACTCCGGGGGTGTCGATCGCGCCCGGCGCGACCGTGTTGACCCGGATTCCCCTGCCCCTCAGCTCGTTGGCCCAGGTCCGCGCGAGGGACCGGACCGCGGCCTTCGATGCCGCGTACAGGCCGAAGGCCTCCCGGCCGTCGTCGGCGCGAATGGAGTCGTTGAAGATCACAGAGGCGCCGTCGTTGAGCAGCGGCAGCGCCTTCTGCACGGTGAGCAGTGTGCCCCGGACATTGACGCCGAAGATCTGGTCGAACCGTTCCCCGGTGGCCTGCGCCAACGGTGCGAGCGTGGCCATGCCCGCGTTGGCGAAGAGCACGTCCAGGCCCCGGCCGCGTTCACGGATCGCGTCGTACAGCCGGTCCAGATCGGTCGGCTCCGCTGTGTCGCCCGGCACCGCGGTGACCGCGGAACCGATCGACTCGACGGCCCTGTCGAGCTCCTCCTTACGCCTGCCGGTGATGAACACATGGGCGCCCTCGGATGCCAGCCGTGTGGCGGTGGCCAGGCCGATTCCTGTGCTCCCGCCGGTGACGACGGCGGTCTTGCCTTCCAGCTGTCCCATTGCTTGAACTCCAGACACTTAGATACCGATCGGTGCAGAATGGAACCGTAGCACTTCTGCACCGATCGGTATCAAGGTCGTAGGATGAGGTCATGGAGATCACCCGGAAAGCGCCGATCGGCCGGCCGAGAGGCTTCGACACCGACGAGGCCCTGGAGCAGGCGATGATCGTCTTCTGGGAGCAGGGCTACGAAGGCGCCAGCCTGACCGAGCTGACCGGGGCCATGGGCATCACCCGCAAGAGCATGTACGCGGCCTTCGGCAACAAGGAGGAGCTGTTCCGCAAGGCCCTGGAGCTCTACACCGAAGGGCCCGCCGCCTATGCGGCCCGGGCGCTGGAGAAGCCGAGCGCCCGGGAGGTGGCCACGGCGTTCCTCGCAGGCTCGGTCAGCACGACCACTCGCCCCGGCTGCCCCGCCGGGTGCCTGGGCGTGCAGGGCTCGCTCGCTGCCGGCGACTCCGGACGGGTGGCCCAGGATGCCCTGATCGCCTGGCGCGACGACGGCCGCACTCGACTCCGCCACCGGTTCCAGCAGGCCGTCGACGAAGGTGATCTGCCTCCCGGCGCGGACCCGGCACTGCTCGCCCGATACGTCATGACCGTGGCGAACGGCATCGCTGTCCAGGCTGTCGGCGGCGCCACCCGCTCCGAACTCCAGCAGGTGGCCGACGCGGCGCTGCGGAACTGGCCACCCGTCTGACAGCAGGTGCCCGTGGGAGCGTGTCGCGCCGTGCGGAGCGAGGGACTCGGCCGGCGGATCGAGAGCGACACCGGCTCCCGGGGCCGTGCCCATGGCCCCGGCACCCCTGACGACAACGCGCGGGCGCCGGATCGCTTCCCGCGTTCGCGGGGTTGGCCCGGCTCGGAGCGCAACGGGCCATCCCGGAAGGGCTTCACGCCCCTCCGGAGCCGGAGCCATCCTCCTGCCATCAGCTACTCCCAGCCGTGTTCGGTGAGCGCCCAATCGCCCTTCAGATACGAGAGCAGTCCTTTCTCCGGGTACTCGATGATGTCGTCGGGTAGTTCGTGGACGCTGAACCACTCCAGGCCGAGGCACTTCTCCGGTTCTCTGTTGACGGGCTCCCCGCTCCAACGGGTGGCTTCGAAGAAGAATCCGATCCGATCGACCTCGGTGCTCTGCCGGTGGTGGACCACGTGCACCATTCGCAGGTGCGCCGGGTCGACCGTCACGCCGGTTTCCTCGAGCAGCTCCCGGGCGGCTCCGGCTCGCAGGGCCTCGCCTCGGTCGAGCTTGCCCGAGGGCATGTGCCAGCGGCCGTAGCCGTAGGGCCCGCCGCGTCGGGAGAACAGCAGTTTGTCGCCCTCGCGCAGGATGACATGGGTATCGATGACGGGTTCTGCGAGTGGTTGCGGTGTCATGGTCCCTGGGATGGTGTCGACTGCGGTGAAGCAGCCGACGCTATCGACGAACAGGGGATCGCGTCGGGGAGAGCGTCTCGGACCGCCCGTACGAGGCCCTGCTGAAGGAGCGGAGCGAGGACCTTGCGGTGCTCCTGGTCGGCGTGACCCACCCGAAGGTCCAAGCGCTGTACGAGACGTGGGTCTACGAGAAGGCGGGTGAACAGCAGCCGTTCGCCGACTCGACGGTGTATGCGGTGATGGTGAAGAAGCTGCGTCCCTGACGGTGCACCGCCTTGCTGCACGTCACCCAGTACTCCAGCCGTGGATCGTGGACCGCCGGCGTGTACGGCGGCGTGCGGGCCGACGCGCCAGGAAGCAAGCTTCCCGCTGGGAGCGCGGCGGCGGACACGGTTGCACCCGTTTCGTGCCGTGATCACGCCGGGCCGCCGTTCCCCTCTCTCACTACGCGGCGCTACTCCCTCTCGCGAACCAGATGGGTCGTAGCTTTCTGGCGGGCGGGAATTCGCCTTTGCGCCTGGGCGATCAGGGCGCCGGGGTCCGGGTGCGCCTGCAGCGCGCACAGCACCAGCGACCACCATCGCTCCAGCCGATCGGACCAGTGACGTCCGCCGGGTACGTCATCGCCCAGGGCGCATACTCCGAAGAAGGCGCAAACCAGGGTCGCGGCAGTCTCCGACGGTTGAATTCCGTCGGCGAGCTCGTCTCGGATCCTGGCCTCGGCGAGAAGCCGTGTGACCGCCGGCACCCATGCATCGAACGGTGTGGGGACAGCGGCGTCGATGCTGCGGCGTTCTGCCCACAGCCGAGCTCCGGCGCGCGCCACCGTGTCCTCGCTGAGGTCCCGCGCGATGCTGAAGCTGAGCGCCACCAACTTCTCCAGCGGAGGGACTCCGGGTGCCGCGTACGGGGTGACGAGTTGAGGCCAGCTCGCGAACTGCTCCCGGACGACGGCGAGTGCGAGATTCTCTTTGCTGGAGTAATGAAAGTAGATAGCTCCGCTAGTTTTTCCTGAGTGATCGCTTATATCGGTAACACTTGTTCCGGCGTATCCCTGTTCGAGAAAAAGGTGTGCCGCGGATTCCAGCAGAGCTCTGCGGGTGGCGCGTGCCCTCTCCTGCATTTGTCTTCCCTTCGATCTCATGTTCCATGGCTGCGCGCATATCGATGGCGCTCGCCATCGCAGGAACAGTCGCAGTACATGGCGATTTTATTATTCTTCGACGGTGTGCTTGATCCAGCGCGATGACGCAATCTGACAGTTCTGTGAGCGGAAACGTCGCTGGAGGGTGATGGTGCTGCGAACTGGGCCGCGACCTGATCGGCGCGATCGCGCAGGTCATCGAGGTCCGGCAGGGGGAATTCGTCGCTTCCCCGGGAATCCTGCGGCTGGACACTTCCGGCGGGGCGACCCGTGGCGGTGCCTCTTTTTGCACTCGAACCAGTGATTGCAGGATTTGGAACCGGCAAACTAACGTAACGGTCACGATGTTTTGGTTCGGGGCAGTTACTTCTGCATCGAGCACGCGATTGCCGATGCGGTTGGACGGTTGTTCCATCGCCGATTGCGGCAGGTGGATCCTGCGAAGCCGAACCTTTGCCGCACTCGCGAATCGAACAGATGACGCGACTGCCGAGAGAACGGCGGATAAATGACAGCACATCGCATCCTCGCCTGGTCCCCGTCCGCTATCGTGTTCGACTGCGACGGGACACTGTTGGACACGGAGCAGCACTGGCAGGAGGCCCGCAACATCACTTTCCGGTCATTCGGCCTCAAGCCGCCTGCCGGGTTCGCTGAGCGCGCCAAGGGCGTCCACTACGTCGAGTGCGGAGCCCTCATGGCCCATGAAACCGGAAAGCCCGACCTCGCCGACGAACTGACGGACGCACTCCTCAAGAACTTCACAACACTCGTCGACGAGGACCCGGTGACCATGCCTGGAGCCGTAGCGCTGGTCAGACAGTTGGCACGCCACCGCCCCCTGGCCGTCGCGAGCAACTGCCCCCGGAGCATGGTCGAGACATGCCTCGACCGTGCCGGCCTGCTCACCTACTTCAGCCACGTGGTGGTCGCAGGCGAGAACACGCGGCCGAAACCTGAGCCGGACGTCTATCGAACTGCCGCCAGACTGTGCGGCGTTCCGCCACAGGAGGCCCTCGCGGTCGAGGACTCACTCACGGGCATGGAATCGGCCCGTAGTGCGGGGCTTCGAGTACTGGCGATCGGGCCCCGCCCGAACGGCCTCGAGGCTGAGCAAGCCGATCTGTGGGTGGACAGCCTTGCCGACCCGGCGCTGGCCACTTGGGCGCGGAGCCGATTCGACGCCTGAGAGCCTGGCCCCTGTGCGGGTTCGGCGTCGGGGTCAGCTGTGCGGTCGATGGTCGATGAATGCGGCGGGCAGTGGGCCGGCTGCTCCGTCGTCGTTGACCAGACGGCCTCGGTCCGACGGGCGGACCTGGGTATTCACAGCATTGTCACCGTCGCCGAACTTCCGGAGTGGGATGCACGAGGCCGGGTCGAACCCGCCGATCACGCTCTCGGGCGTTCCCGCGGCGGGCTGAGCACGAAGCTTCATCCGGCCGCCGACGGCCGGTCGCGGCCTCCGGCCTTCACCGTCACTGCGGGCCAGGCCGGTGACGCGCCCGCCTTCGAGACGGTGATGCCCGGCGCCCGCGTGCCCCGCAGCGGTCCAGGCCGGCCGCGAAACCGGTCTCTTGCCGTCCTGGCCGACCGCGCGTATTCCTCACGCGCCATCCGTACCGATCTGCTTTCATGTCTCGGCGCGGCGGAACCTACGGTTTGTGGGTTACCCAGAGCAGTTCCGCCGGCCAGCGGTGTGCCCAGTCGGGTGGGTCGGTCTCGTTGTAGCCGTTGGGTGTTCCGGGTTCGGGCCGTGGTTCGATGAGGTCGTCGATGACGAGACCCGCGCCGCGCAGGACCCTGACCCAGTCGCCGTAGGTGAGCTGATAGCTGGTCGCGCCGTCGTCTTCGGCGATGGTGTTCAGCCCGAAGTAGTCCTGCTGAAGCGTCGTGGTCACACGGCCGGCGGCTTCGTCGTAGCAGGCTTCGAACCATGGGCCGGCGACGTTGAACACCAGGCGCCCGCCTCGGCCCAGGACGCGTGCGGCCTGCGGGACGGCCAGGTGCGGGGGTGCCCAGCTGAGCCCACCGAAGTCGCAGAACACCAGGTCGAAGCTGTCGGCGGCGAAGGGGAGCTGTTCGGCGGCGCCCTGCACCAATGGGTAGCGGTCCGCTCCCATGGCGCTTGCGGCTGCGGCGAGTTGGGCTTCGGACAGGTCGAGCCCGACGACGGTGGCGCCCTCGGCGGCGAGCGCCCTGGACCACTGGCCGGCGCCGCAGCCGAGTTCGAGGACGCGCTTTCCGGTGACGTCGCCCAGGGCGTGCAGGTGCGCGTCGGGGATGGAGTACATGCCCCACAGCCGGGGTGTGGCCCCGATCTGTGGGTCGTGCTCGTGCTGGTAGGCGCTGCTGATCCGGTTCCAGAACCGCCGGTTGGCGGGGATGCTGTCCACGTGCCCACTCCAGCACCGCCTGCCGGGAGTGGGCAACACGATCGGGGCACTGGCCGGCCCGTCTCGGTCCGGCCCTCGCCTCGGCCCGGTTGCGCATCAGCGTCCTGTGGTGTGGTCCAGGATCGCGGCGACGAGCGGCGTGTGCACCTCAGGTGGGAGAGCGTGCCCCATTCCGGGGATCTCGATGATGCGTGCACCTTGAATCGCCTGGGCGAGGTGCTGGGGATGGGGCGGCGGGAAGACCGGTTCGGCGGGAGCAGAGGTGACGAGGGTGGGCACTGAGGCCCTTGCCAGTTGCTCGGTGCGGTTCAGGTCGGACGCGTCGGCGCGGCCGTGCGCGGTGCTGGTGGTGTAGTGCCCGGTGTGCTCGACGGCTTTTCGCTCCAGGGAGCGGGCGTATTCGGCGTCGAAGGGGAGCTGATCGCCACCCAGGATCCGCCAGTGCTCGACCCGCCGTTCCAACTCTGCCTCCAGGCCGAGGTCCACAACGGGACGGGACCACATCTCAAGCAGGCGGGGTGCGATACCGGGGAGTTCCTCGGGCGGGATCCGGGTTCCGTCCGGGTGGATGTACGGGACGGTGCTGAGCGCGCTCGTGCCGATCAGCGTCGCGCTGAGCAGTCGGTCGGGGTGGTCGGCGATGAGAAGCTGGGCGAGCATGCCGCCCAGTGACATGCCCACCACGTGGGCGCGTTCGACGTCGAGGCCGTCCAGCACCGCGAGGGCGTCTTCCGCAAGTTGGCCGAGGGGGTAGGGCCGTCGGTCGAACGCCCAAGTGGAGCGACCGGTGTCGCGGTGGTCGTAGCGGATCACGCGATGGTGGGGGGTGAGCATGTCCACCAGTCCGTCCGGCCAGCCCAGGCCGGGTGCTTGCGCTCCCATGATCAGCAGCAACGGGGACGTGTCGGTGGCACCCCGGTCTTCCGTCCACAGGCGTACACCGGGCGCTGCGTCGATGAAGCGTTCCATGGTGCTCCTCCAGGACGGGACCAATGTTAGACGAGACGTATCGTATCGCTTTAGGGGTGGGAGTGGTGGTCTGTGGCGTCAACTCGAAGTCAGTCCGGCATGAGCTGCGGCGCCACCGGATCTTGCCGGTGATCTCCTGCAAAGACGGCCTCGGGGGACATCGGTACAACGGTTGACGCTGAGAACGATCACGGGCGGCCAGCACACTGGCTGAGGTCCCTGCTGGGGTTCGCGGAACGATCGCCGGACGGGCGCCGGGGCCGGCTACGGTCCGCTCGTGCCAGTGGAGTTTCTGACTGATGAGCAGGCCGAGGCGTACGGGAAGTTCGCCGACCGGGCAAGGACCCGAAGCGCGTGTGCCAGGCCGGCCGAGCGGGAGTCCCAGGGATCCGTGGCCGGCCACGGGGCCGCCGTCTGTGGGTCGGCGGCGGCCGGTCAGGTACGGTACGGCTCCCCTTCCCGCACGGTCCTTGCCGGGGCCGCCCGGGGTGGGCGGGATCCACTCCGGTCTCGAACCGGCCGGTGAAGACGGCGGGCGTACTGGCTCTGTGTCAGCAGGTCGTCCCAGGTGCCCGTTCGGATCTGGCCCGGGTCGGCGCCCAGGCGCACGAGGGCGTCGTCGGGTGTCGTGTCGTGCACGACGGCGGCGCAGTAGTAGTGCAGGCCGGTCAGCTTCTCCATCCACGCCTCGAAGTCCTCGGCCGGCTCCTGGGCGGCGGCGCCTGTTTCCGTCACCTCTTCGCCGTTGCGCCACACGAGCGTGCCGTCCGCGCGGAGCAGCAGGATTTCTCCGTTCTGCACGCGCAGTTCGTCGGCCGGTCCGGCCAGCGGGGGCCGTTCGGTGTCGTCGTCGAGGATCCGCAGCATGCCGTCCTCGTCCAGGAGCAGCCCTGGCTGCTGCGCCTCTCCCAGATGTGCGTACCAGAGCCAGGTTCCGTCCGCCCCGAACAGCACCAGGCGCCGGTCATCGTGATGGCCGAGCACCGTGCTGCCGTCAGCGGACGTGAGGGCGTGCTGCCGGAGCGTCTGTCCCCGGAGCATGACCGCGCCGCGCGGGGCGTTGACGGGAGCGGCGGCGCAGGAGGCGTGCGTGTCCACCGACCACAGTGCCCGGCCCTTCCCATCGAGCAGCTCGACCCGGCCGTCGTCCCGGACCACGAGCCGCCGGGCGCCCGAACCGGCCGTGCGGGAGCGCCAGACGGGCGCACCGTGCGGGTTGTGCACCACCAGGTCGCCGTCGGCCTTCAGCTCGGCCCATCCGCCGTCGGCCCAGTGTGTGCCGGTCGACCAAACGTCGCGGTGCTCGGCGTTGCAGCGCAGCACCAGGTCGCCGTTCCCCTGGTGGGTCAGGGTGTGCGAGCCGGAGGGGGAGGTCAGCGACTGGTGGCGCAGGCGTGCGCCGACCCCGAGCTCCGGTCCGCCGTAGGCGTAGGGGGCTCCTGCGGGTACCGGCGTGGCCGGCCTCTGGTCGCCCTCGTGCCACAGGACGGTGCCGGCTGCGTCCGTCAGACACAGTGTCCGGGCCTTCGCCCTGGTGCCGTTGACCGGCAGCATGAGCCAGCCGAGTACGGTGCCCTCCTGCTCCAGCCAGTCGACCAGCGGCCCGGACAGCGCATAGCTCCCGCCGCCGCCGTTCGGCCAGTGCTCACCCACCCGGAGCCATCCGTCCTGTTCTCGTACGACGGTCCGGCGCTTCTTGCGTTCGCTGAGCAGGAAACTGCCGGCGGTGATGTCGGCCGCGGGGGCGCTGTCCCGCAGTGCCAGCGCCTCGACCGGACCGGTGCGCGAGTTGCGCAGGCGCACATGCTCGCCGCTGAGCAGTTCCAGGTCGCCCGCGTCGGTGAGGATCAGGACATGCGCACCGGGGGCCGCGAAACCCGAGTACCAGATCGTCTCGTGGCTGTCCCCGGCCTCGACCTGGACCTCGCCCCCGTCGCCGAGCAACAGTCGACCGGCGGCCCCCGCCCGCCAGGTGACCACGTCCCGCTCGGTGTCCGCGATCACGGCGATCCCCGCCGTGTCGTAGTGCAGGACGAACCGCCCGGAGGGCGAGCGCAGTTGTTCGTCCGCGTAGAGGCGGCTGAACTGGGGGATCTCGCGCATGGTGACCTCTTCTTGTGCCGAGCGTCGCAGGTGTCTTGCTTGATCACATCGTGCCGGGTGCCACTGACAACCTGCCGGCCGCCGTGGTCGCGGACCTGAAGAGGCGTAACGAAGCACTATCGACCCCGTACCTGGAACTCCGCAGCCGCGTCGAACGCGCTGCCGCTGCCGCTGCCGCTGCCGCTGCCGCTGCCGTCGCCGATTCGCCGGTCACCCGGCGGAAGATCTCGGCCCCCTCGACCAGCGCGCGTTCACATGCCCGGCCCACCGATGGCGAGCGGCTGGGTTCGATGAACTCGCACTCGCCCACCAGCCACTCGTACAGATCGAGATCAGGGCTTCTCCTCCGGCACGTACCCAATCGCCATCAGGCCGATTCCCACAGCACAGACAGAGAGAGAATCCAGGGACCAGGTGAGGGCCACGAGTATCACTCCCGCCCCCCAGATCCGAGGGCGGCGAACGCGGTACCGAAGCGACCGCCCCGGCACCCGACCGAGAAGAAGCGCATGAATCCCCACCACCCCCAGGGCGATCACGATCGCAAGGGCGAGGAGGAGCATTGCGATGACAACCATGCCGACCATGTTCAGACCTTCTGCCGTATCCGGAGCGGGATCAGGTGCCCGCACGGGCACCTCCGACGGGGTGGTGCCGCCGGCGGAACACGACCGCAGCAGGTGAGATCGCCGTGCCCTCGCAAGGGGGTCGTCCTGGTCAGCCGGGCAATGCCGCTCGGCCGCGTCGGCCCGTACCGACTGCAGGCCGCCGTCGCGGCCGTGCACGACGAGGCCGAGGACCGACCGGCCCCAGCTCCTCGCCCTGTAAGAGATCCCGGAACAGATCGGGCCGAACTTGATGGTTCCCTGAACCGCCCGGTCGCGGTCGCCATGGCCCACAGCCCTACTGCGGGACTCGACCTGGCCAGGGCACTGGAGGCGGACAACCGCAGGGCCCCGCCACCACCGGCTGCTCGCCATCCGTGCCCACCTCCTCGAGCCCCTTGGCTGACACAGGCTGCAGCGGCCTTCTAGCGCGAAGCCGTCATCCGTACCACCAGGAGCCCGGACGCCGTTAACTCTGCGTCCGCGCCCACCGCATGGAGTCCCGCGTGTGACGTGCCGTCGCGACCGCTCGCAGCAGAGGGATTGTATGACTGCCGGCGTACATCACATGCCTGACAGCGTACTTTTCCGGTTCTTCGGGGCGTCCGTGCAGCGGACGCGGTCGTCCGCAGCTGATCATGGCCGTGGGTCCGTTGACGGGCTGCGCAGGCACCGACTGAGAAAAGGAGACTTCGATGGTCGACGCACCGGTACTGGTACTGGCGGCAACCGGCGGTCAGGGCAGGGCTGTGACGGACGCGCTGCTGGGCCGTGGGGCCCGGATCCGGGTGATGGTACGTGATCCGGACCGTGGAGCTGCGCGCGAACTGGCCGGACGTGGTGTCGAAGTGGTGGCAGGTTCGCTGAGCGACGAAGGCTCCCTCGTCACGGCCATGCGCGGAGTGGCCAGTGTCTTCGCGTTCACCACTCCCTTCGAGGCGGGGCTGGAGGCGGAGGTGGGCCAGGGGCGCGCGATCCTGTCCTCCGCGACGCGGGCGCGCATCGCGCACCTCGTGTTCAGCTCCGTGGCAGGAGCCGATCAGGACAGCGGGGTACCGCATTTCGAGAGCAAGGCGCGCATCGAGGCCGACCTGGCCTCCGGCGACGTGCCCTACACGATCCTGGGGCCGACCTACTTCTTCGACAACGCGCTGGGAGGACAGGAACGCATCCTGCACGGAACGCTCGACCTGCCGCTGCCTCCGGACCGGCCGCTGCAGCAGCTCGCCCGCACCGACCTCGGTGCGTTCGCGGCCGAAGTGATGCTCGACCCCGCTCCCTACGTGGGGCGGCGCATCGAGCTGGCCGGCGATGCTCCCACCCCCGAGCACATGGCGGCGTCGCTGAGTAAGTCGTCGGGACGGGAAGTCCGCCACGTTCAGATGCCACTGGCGGCGGTCGGCAATCCTGATATGCACGCGATGTGGGCGTTCCTCAACGGTCCCGGATACCGGGTCGACATTCCCGCACTTCACGAAGCTCACCCGGAGATCCCCTGGACGAGCTTCGCGGACTGGGCCGACCACACCTGGGCCGGCGGGCGCTGATTCTCCGTGCGGAGCCGACCGTGGGCAGGCGTTCGCGCAGCCGGCACACGGTCTCGGCCGGGGCGGTGAAAGGGGGCGCGAAGAAGGGGCGGTGAAAGGGCGCACGAAGAAGACGAAGGCAGCCCGGGCCATCGTCTATCGGGGTCACATCGGCTTCTCGCGCCGCTTCGCCTGCACCCTGAGCCACGGGTTCTCGGCTCTGGACTGCGCGCGGTCAAGATACCCCCGCTTCACGACCGCCGAGCCGGGTTTCCATCGGGCCTGCTTCGTCGGGTCCCCGCAGGCTTCCGCGATGGCTTGCGCCCCGCCCCGGCGTAGCCCGTGAGCGGTGATCTGCTGTGATCTGCTGCCAGGCGTTCGCGCCGGCCCGGGCGTTGCTGCCTGAGCCGTTGCGAGGGCGGAAGCGGCTGGATGACCGGCGAATCCCCTGAATGGGATCGTGTGGAAGTTCAGGACCGGGACGGCCTGGCGGGACGTGCCCGAACGATACGGGCCGTGGGCCACACTCCACACCCGTTCTCGCAGGTGGGCGGCGGACGGGACCTTCGACCGGATGCTGCGGACCGCCCAGGCCGAGGCGGACGCGGCGGGCGATATCGACTGACTGGTGTCGGTCGACTCCACGATCGTCCGGGCCCACCAGTTGCGGCCGGCGCCCGAAAAGGGGGCTCCGAGACCCGGCCCTCGGCCGGTCCAGAGGCGGCCTGCCCAGCAAGATCCATCTGGCGTGCGACGGCCACGGTCGTCCACTCGGCTTCGTCATCACGGGTGGCAACACCAACGACTGCACCCGCTTCACCGCCGTGATGGAAGCGATCCGGGTGCCCCGGACCGGCCCCGGACGACCCCGCGTCCGGCCTGATCACGTCCTGGGCGACAAGGGCTACAGCTCGAAGGCTATCCGTGCCTGGCTCCGCCGCCGCAGCATCGCGCACACGATTCCCGAGCGGGCCGACCAGGTCCGCAACCGGGCACGGCGAGGCAGCCGCGGAGGCCGTCCGCCGGCCTTCGACCGCGAGGCCTACAAACACCGCAACGTCGTTGAACGCTGCTTCAACCGCCTGAAGCAATGGCGCGGCATCGCCACCCGCTACGACAAGACCACTCAGTCCTACGAAGCAGCCGTCACCCTCGCCTCAATCCTGATGTGGGCGGGCGTCTGAAGACAACTTCTACCCCTTCATATAGTTGTAACTTGAACGGAAAAGCGCGTAGAAGTTGGGGTACCTACTAGGGTTGCCGTACTTCGGTGCGAACTTGTAGGCGGCCCACTCTCCTTCCGGGCCGACATCGGTCGGATCGAGCAACCAGAAGTCCTCCCCGTGGGCAATCTCGACAGACCGGCGAAACAGGTGGACTTCTTCTTCGTTGCCGGGGATCGAGTCGTAGATCTCGGTCACACTTCTTCCGGCCTCGCTGTCCCGCATCCACACGACACGGTCGCACGGACGGACACCCCCCACCCAGGAGGCGGCCAGGGGTGTCCACCCGTCGCTCGCCAGGAAGAATCCCCGCACGCTTGGCGGGAACCGCACCCCCAGCCGCTCCTCTGCCGCCGCCAGGGCTTCCTCCCGAGCAGGGGCTTCACCCAGCCACGGCTTAACCCGCTCCCCCCGGTCGAAAGCCTCCAGCTCCTCTTCCTCCAGCAGATCGACCAACTCGTCGCCGTCTGAATAAGCGTGCACGTACAGCTCGCCGTATCGTTCCAGGAAGCCACGCCACTCCTGCGACGTGGTCACGACATCAGTAACTTCACGCTCTTCAGGCTTACTTGTCTCACTCATGCCGATCATGATTACAGGTGGCTATGACAACGCTGATGGCTGCCGACCGCACTGCGTGCGAGACCAAGCTCGTACTGGTGCGCGCCGCGACACAGGCGAGGTGTTTCAAGACACTGCCTAAAAGAGCGTTTTGTCCCGACGGGGGTGCTTCATTGCAGTTCAGGTGGCGGACCGCTTCGGGCCGGCTGAGGCGGTAGACGCTTGTTGTGGCAGATGGGACGGGTGACGGCCTTCGAGGGTCCGTTTCGGTCCCTTCGCTCCTGTCTGATCCCAACAAGCCCCCGGTCACGCCTATTTGCGCCCTGTGGCGGGACGGCTGATATCGGTACTACGGAAACATGCCTCGCCGACAGCGGCCGTACCCGAGTGACCTGTCCGATGCCCGTTGGGAACTGCTGGAACCAACTCTGACAGCATGGCGGGCCAATCGAAGAGGGAAGGGCCTGGACATCGGCCGACCGCCCGAGCACGATCTGCGCCGGATCATGGACGCCATCCTCTACGTCGACCGGACCGGGATCCCCTGGCGGTACCTACCGCACGACTTCGCCCCATGGGAGACGGTTTACGGGTACTTCGCCGCCTGGCAGAAGGACGAGGTCTTCGACCAGCTCAACGGTCTCCTGCGGCGACTGGTCCGAGAGGCCGAAGGCCGCGACGCCGAGCCGAGCGCCTGCGTCCTGGACGCCCAGAGCATCAAGACCTCGGCCAATGTGCCCGCGGCCGGCCAGGGCATCGACGCGGGCAAGAAGATCGCGGGCCGCAAACGGCACATCGGCGTTGACACGCTCGGCCTCCTCCTGGCCGTGCTGGTCACAGCCGCCAACGTTTCCGACAACGTCGGCGGCATTCAGGTTCTCTCGAGCATCGCCGCAGACCATCCGCGTGTCACGAAGGCGTGGGCCGACACGGGCTACCGCACCAAGGTCATCGACCACGGCGCCCGCCTCGGCATCGACGTCGAAATCACCCGCCGCGACCCCGCTCACAAGGGCTTCAAGGTGATTCCGCGACGTTGGGTCGTCGAGCGGACCTTCGGATGGCTCATGCACCACCGTCGCCTCGCCCGCGACTACGAAACCCACCCCCATCGCTCCGAAGCGATGGTCCACCTCGCGATGATCGACCTGATGAGCCGCAGGCTTACCCGAGAGTCGACTCCGAACTGGAAGGACTCATAGCCGCCGGGCCACGCTGACCCGCGCATCCTCACTCCTCATCGACCGCGGCCAGCGGCTATCGATGAGACTCGCCGCTCCCCGACAGGCGCCGCACGCATCCTCCCGTTCCGGCAGCCACAAGTAGTCGGACGGTGACATACCGGCTTCCTGAATGCCGCACAGCGTCTTGTCGAAAATGCCGAACGCGTGGCAGACACCAGAGGCAAGGCCATCCGCGACGGCCTTCTCCCAGCGCATCCCCAGGGGCAGATACGGCGGTCGCGACATCTCGAACCACTCGCCGCCCACATGGGTGGCCGCATGGCACCAGGAACAGGACCAGATCTCCTCTTCCCAGACCGTCGGTGGCACCGGCCACCGCCACATCGACCGCCCGCACACATCACACTCCACGGGCGGATCCTCACACGCCGGCACGGGCCGACCAAAGCGGCAACATCGCGCCAGTTATCAAACGCCCTGGCCAGGACAAAACGCTCTTTAAGGGCTGTCCCACAAAGGGTCGGTGGGACGAGGGCCGCCAAGGCGCCGGTGCGGCTGGGTGGATAGCGTGCAGAGGTTCATGCATGAAGCAACGGCCTTGGGGGGAGACGTGGGACGCAGCTGGTTGCCTGTGGAGAATGCGGGGGCCAGCGACCTCTGGCTCTTCGTCGAACCGTACGGTGAGGACTACTGGCTGAAGCCCGGCGAGGTCTTCACGGTCGCTCCGGAGGTCGCAGGGATCGATGTCTGCTTCTCTATCGCTGTCTGCCAGGAGGGCATCACGGTGTGGCTCTATGAGGACGGTGACCCGACCAAGGTTGTCCTGGAGTACACAGTGACTGACGCTGACGGTAAGCGGCTGGAGTGCGGGCACCATAGGCCCCCGAAGCCTGCGGGCTCCGGCGCGACCGAGCCGGGCTGAGCCCTCTCGCTCACCGGGTCAGTGCAAGATTGTGCAGCTGGGCAATGCCCAGCATGGCGTGGTACACGCCGTCGCCTTTCAGACGGCAGTCGCGGAGGATCTTCCAGGTCTTCATGCGGGCGAAGGTGTGCTCGACTCGGGCGCGGACTTTCCGGTGGGAGGTGTTGTGGGCTTCCTTCCAGGCCGGCAGCTCGCTCTGGCCGGGTTCTCGGCGGTGCGGGATGATGAGACCGGTGCCGCGATAGCCGCCGTCGGCGATCACGATGGTGTTGCCGACCGAGCTCTTGGCTCCGGACAGTTCCCACGCCTTGCAGTCGTTGCGGTTGCCGGGCACGGGCCGTCCGACGGAGACGACAAGGCGTGAGTCGGCATCGATGACGACCTGATGGTTGGTGGAATAGCGGTAGTTCTTGGACTGCTCCGCCACACTGTGGTCCCGTGTCGGCACCAGGGTGCCGTCCACGATCAGCACCGTGTCTCTACGGAAACGGCTCCGCAGCCGCAACGCGAGCAGGGGCCCGAGCTGGCTCACGATCCGGCCCGCGGCCGACTTCGAGATCCCGAACAAGGGAGCCAGCTGCCGCAAGGTCAAGTTCGTTCGCCAGTACGCGGCAACCAGCAACACCCGGTCTTCCAGCGGCAGACTCCACGGACGGCCCCTGCGAACGAGGGGCGGGCCTTGGCGCCGCAGCATGGTGATCAGTTTCCCGAACTGCTTCGGGCTCAGCCCGGAGTACGGTGCTATCCATGACGGCTCCGACGCCGTGATCACAGCCCCCACATGGAGATCATCTCAGCCACGGGCCTGGCCTCCCTGCACGGTCCAGACCTACGGGCCCTGGACCTGCCGGCCGAGGTCAGTAGAGCCAGCGGTCCAGGAGCCCTGGCCAGAGAAACCCCTCGTAGCCGCTGAAGGCCGCCGGGTCGATCTCCTTCAGCTCCTCGGCCAGCCGGTGCAGCTCGGCGAAAGCCCGCTCTTCCTCCTCCTCAGAGAAGTACTCCTCGGGACCGTCAGGCTCGCTGAGAAGCTCAGAGGCTGTGACCCGGCTGCCGTAGTGGTGAAGGACGTCGAGCCACACGCCGACACCCGAGTTGGCGAACCATGCCTCCCCGTCCGGCATGACGAAGTAGACCGCCCCGGTCTCCGGCTCGACACCGAACGATGACCGCTCGGCCGGCTCATCAGGATCCGCCTGCTCGGTGAGACGGTAGAGCGGGCCCCGGGACGTGAGCAGGGTCGGCTCAGCCTCGCTCTGCATCACAACTCGCTCGATCAGTCGCGGAGCTACCGGGATGCCCACCTCGGCAAGCTGCGCCTTCGGGGAGTCCGGGACCCGCCAGCCGGCCACCACGTCCCGTCCGGCACGCGTGACATGCCCCAGACCGGCCCACTCGGTCAGCTGGTCGTACGTCGCCATCGAACGGTCCTCTTCCGTCGGCTGTGCTCCTGACCCTATCCAGCCGGCCTCAGGTCAGAGCATGGCCGCGTTTGCGGGACAGCCCTTAGATACCTAACAAAGCCCTACTAGCAGAAGGACAAGGTCTTCGACCAGCTCAACGGTCTCCTGCGGCGACTGGCCCGGGAGGTCGAAGGCCGCGATGCCGAGCCGAGCGCCTGCGTCCTGGACGCCCAGAGCATCAAGACCTCGGCCAACGTGCCGCGGTCGGCCAGGGCATTGACGCAGGCAAGAAGATTGCTGGCCGCAAACGGCACATCTGTGTCGACACGCTCGGCCTCCTACTGGCCGTGCTGGTCACGGCCCTGTTCTCGTATAGCTACCGCCAGGTGGCGTGTAGCGCTGAGTAACTACTTGGGACTGTGGTCGCGTTGCTGGAGAGCGGCGAAGTCGGCATGCGCTGCGGCGACGGCTTCCGGGTACGCCTGGGTCTTCTCGTGCTCGGCCAGTGCCCGGTAGATGCTGGAGAGGCTGGGGTTGTGTCCCTTGCTGCGGCCGGTGGGGATGAGCAGGTCGGGCTGGATGTCCTCGACAGTCTCGCCGTTCGTGCGACGTCGGAGCACGGTGTGCAGCATGTCGTCGGTGATGACCGGCGGTCGGCCGCCGTGGTTGCCCTTGCGGGCCGCGGCGTCCAGCCCTTCGAGCGTCGTTTATGAGAGTGGCTGACCTTCTCAGCGTAAGGTTGGTGCCGTACGCGGGATTTCCGAAGCCCTGGTTCGGGCACGAGGAGTCGTCGATGCTGGACCGGGATTTGCTGCGCGCCGCGCGCCTGGCTGGTTACGGGACCGTGAGCATTCAGCTCTCCTTGTTGAGCGACCACCGGCTCGGGGAGGTCGTGGCAGCCGCTACCCCGCTCGGGTCGGGCATCGGCGGCAGGTCGGCAGCGCTGGACATTAACGGAACGCGCGTCTTCGTCAAGCGGATCCCTTTGACGGACATCGAATTGCGCCCGGAGAACGTGCGGTCGACGGCGAATATCTTCGAACTGCCGATGTTCTACCAGTACGGGGTGGGCTCGGCCGGGTTCGGTGCCTGGCGGGAGCTTGCCGTGCACACCATGACCACGAACTGGGTTCTGGGTGACGAGTATGCGGGATTCCCCCTGATGTACCACTGGCGGGTTCTGCCTGACTCCCCTCCCGAAGGATTCACCGACGAGTTCGGGGGCCTGGAGGGGGCCGTCGCGCACTGGGAGGGATCACCCGCCGTTCGTGGCCGGCTGGAGGCCATCGGTCAGTCCTCGTGCAGCCTGGTGGTCTTCCTGGAGCACGTGCCGCACACACTCGCCGAATGGCTGTCCGACTACCGCAATCCCGCCGTGTCGGAGGACGGGGACAGCTTGCCCTTCCGCTGGGTGGAGGAAGCCCTGATGAGGGGAACTGCTTTCATGAGTTCTCGCGGACTTGTCCACTTCGATGCTCACTTTGCCAACATACTGACCGATGGACGCCAGCTCTACTTCGCTGACTTCGGACTTGCCCTGAGCTCGCGCTTCGACCTTTCGGCGGACGAGTCCACCTTCCTCTCGGACCACCTCGCCTACGACCACTGCTACACGGCGAGCCACCTGCTCCAGTACCACTTGCTCGACGGCGTGCGCGGTGACACGGAACGCGAAGCCTTCCTGCACGACTGGATCGCGGGCCGGCGACCTGGCGACATCCCGCCTGAGATCTCGGCCATCATCGACCGGCACGCACGCCCTACCGTCGTTGTGGACTCCTTCTTCCGCCGTCTGCTCACCGAGAGCAAGCAGACGCCGTTCCCGGCCGCGGAGATCAAACGACAGTTGGGCGCTGGCGCCACAATTCCGAGCTGATCTACACCCTCGACTGTCCGGCATCGGCTGCCACGGCCGCTGCCTACCGACGGGCATTCGGTGCATCTTCCCGGGCTCTACGACCACCCGGCAGTAGCTCGGGTCACCGTGTAGCTGAGGCCTCGCTCTGCGGACTACGTGGGCCAGGCACTGTCACCGCCGCCACAAGCGCCAGGTCCAGGCGGCTGTTCATGTCCAACTCGAACCGGCCGTACGGATTCACATGGTCCAGAACAGCGGCGACAACGCCCGGCGGTCCGCGTCGGTGAGCTGTTCCGCCCACTTCGGATCGGCCAGGACCTCCTGCACCAGCAGCGTGTTGACGTGCACCAAGGCGGACTGGAGCAGGTGCAACGACAGCATGGACACCTCCTGGGGCTCCTTGTCCGCGCCCGCCGTCCTTGCCGTAGAAGAGGTCCTTGTTCGCGGAGTTCCAGTTTTCCACCACCTGCAACCCCTCGTGGATCTCCTGGCGCATCTCGACATCCGCGAGGTAGTCGCAGACGAACGCCGTCCTCACCGCCCGCCCGAGTTCTTCGATCGCCCGGTACGTCGGATGCTTGGGCCCTCCCCGGGTGAAGCGCCGCAGGACCTGCTCCGCCTCGGCCGTGCCCAGGCGCAGGGCGGTGGTGTACTTCACGATCTGGTCGTACTGCTGGGCGATCAAGTCCCAGTCGATCGTCTTGGTGGACAGCACCGGAGCCAGGTTCGGCCACCTCTCGTCCTGACCGGCCGCCGGCCAGTACAGCTTCGCCGAGCCGATGTTCTTCAGCCGCGGCATCAGCTTGAAGTCGAGCATGTGCGCGAAGGCGAACCCCGACGATCGAGGCACCGTGCGTATCGGTGTACTGCCGGTCGACCTCCATATCGGTGCAGTGCCGCAGCACGCCCTCGATCATCGAGGCGACCTCAGAGGCCGAACAGCTCTTGAGCTGGGAGTAGATGCAGACCGATTTCCGCTCCACGTGCCAATAGATCATCACCCCGGGGCCGCGGTAGCGCTGGTGCCACTCGGTCATCAGGTTCGAGGACCAGGCGCCGAACTTGCGGCTGTCGGAGGCGCACGCCGTGCCAGTGCCCCACCACATCTCGTCCCGGACGGCGAACGTGGCGTTCACCAGCCTGCGCAGGGCCGCGCGCATGTTGTCCCGGTTGACGAACAGGTGCCGCACCCTGCGCAGCGTCGCCTCGCTCTCGCCGTGCTTGCCGGTCACCGCGACCCGCTTGATCCCCATGTTCGTGCCCAGTCCGAACAGGACCAGCAGCAGCCGGCGCCGCAGTACGTCCTTGGACAGGTTCTCGCGGGTGGCAACCGAGGTGAACTCGGCGATGAAGTCGGTGTCCAACTCGGCGTACTTCGGATGTCCAACAGGTCGATGGCCCGTTGACTGAACTAACTCTGGTGTTTTAGCAGGTCAGAGCTTGTTTATGTTAACTTCCCGGCCATGGTTGATCCTCGGGGTCCCGGGCGGGATCTGTCGCGTTTTGTGCTGCCTGAGCTCGGACGGTTGGTCGAGACGGGCGAGCCGCAGGAGCCGTACAGGCTGCTCGATCCGAACGGCTTGCCGGTCGCTTCCGCCGCGTCGTTCTTCGCCGAGTTGCAGGCGGCCAGTCGGCCGGCGACCACGATCCGGTCGTACGGCATGGATCTGCTCCGATGGTTCCGGTTTCTTCTCTGCACTTTGCAACCCGACGACCGAGTAGACCTCGTGCCTGCGTAGGCTGCCCGCATGATCGTCCGCTGCATTCAAATCATCAGCCCGGCGACCGGAGAGGTCGTGACCGATCATCCTTCCATCCGTGTCGGAGCGGAGTACCCGGTGCTGGAAGTCCTCACTACTGCGAACCGAGTGCTGCTCCGCATTCCTGAGCTGCTCGACACCATGGAGTACCGGGACAGCCCAGGACTGTGGGACGCAGCGATGTTCACGGTCGTGAGCAGTCGAATGCCGAGTTGCTGGGTCGCAGAGCTGGAGGACGGCAGGCTGACCTTGGCGCCGGCTGAATGGCAGCGCGCCGGTTTCTGGGATGACTACTTCGACGATGTGCCCGCTGCTGTCGACGAGTACGCCCGGCTGAGAGCCGCGATCCTTGCCGACGTGTGATCGACGAGTTCTGATCACCGGTCACTCTCTGCAGACCGGAGGCCCGGCATGCCGAGGTTGACCGGCGCGATGCGAGCCAGCCGCTGGCTCTCTTCTCGTTTCTCACGGAGGAAGGTGAGGGTGAGGTCGATGCCCTCGATCTCTCCGAGCCAGCCCTCCTGTTCGGCACGGGCCCGGCGAGCCAGGAGATCGGTCTCGATCTCGTCGAGGCGAGGCAGCATCTTGGGGTTGATGTTGAGCATGGGACATCGCAAACAGGCGTGTTCATGCTGGCAAGGGGTGCGGTAGGGCCGAGCGCACCCGCCCAGCTCAACCTTTCGGTGGTCGAAGTGCTCTTCAAACCCGCGCCACTCGGTGTCGGTGACCGGGCGGTACTCGTCCGCGGGGCGGGCCTGGCGGCGTCGGTCGAGAAAGCCCTGATAGTGGCGGACGACGTCTTCGTTGAACACGGCGACATAGCCACGTGTTGTTGTTTGTAGATTCAAGTGGCCGAGTAGGGCAGCGGGGCTTGAGCGCGAGCAGGGGGCCGAGGTGGCTGACGATGCGGTTGGCCGCGGACTTCGAGACGCCGAACAGTGGGGCGAGCTGCCGCAACGTCAAGTTGGTGCGCCAGTAGGCCGTGACCAGGAACACCCGGTCCTCCAGCGGCAGGCTCCACGGGCGGCCTCTGCGAACCGCGTCAGCGCCCTCGTGCCGCAGCTGTGCCACCAACGTGCCGAAGGAGCGGAGGCTCAACCCGGTGAACGGGGCTATCCATGACGGCTCCGACGCAGTGATCACACCCAACATGGCAAGATCATCCACTAACCGGGGCACTACCGGGCGTGCCTCAAAGAGCGGGGATCAGGCCGGGCTCGACGCCAAGCGCCACCACGTCCTTGCGGACTGCCGTCACGAACTGCGCGATCTCCGACACGAGCACATCCCAGCCAACTGGCGAGGTCCACGAGCCTGGCTCGGAGACAGAGCCGACCCGCCATCCCTCGACAGACCCCACGATCCGCACCTCGCCCACGTCGGCGTAAGACATCGAGTCGAACTCGAAGTCATCTCGGTCGCCGTCCAGCTGGCCCAGCCAACCCACCAGGTCGCGCGCCAGTTCAGCCACCGGAAACAGCCCCTCCGCCATCACCACCTGGCTGCCATCCCGGATGACCAAGTCGGCTTCGATGTCCACGAGCAGCACCTCAAGAGGTGCCGTTTCAGGACGGAGGCCACGGCGGTACAGATCCGGTATAGCCACGTTTTGGTACGCGAAATTCACTGCCATTTGGCCCTCCCTGGAGTCCAAGGGCCCGCAGATCCGCCAGCCACCCAACGCACGAATTATACCGAGCTGCCCAATAGGGCTCGCTAGGAAAGCGGGACAGCCCTTAGCGTGGTCTTCGTGCTGCTCTCTGCGATCAAGGGGCTGTTGGGCCAGGTCCCCGATGTGATCGAGTCAGCCGGCAGAGCCCGCAGCTCGTCGCAGCGCTTCAAGCAGCAGCCCGACCTGCCGCCCTCGGCGGACGACGAGGAGCCAGCCCTCGCCGCATAGGTCAATCCGGCCGCCTTCGCCCCGCAGCCAAAGGCGATCCCACGGCGCCGCAGCAGGGCGCCGGACCGCCCGGCTGGAGTAAGCCTCGTCGCCCAGGACTCGGGTCGGTGTCCTGCGCGGGCGGCCGGTGCCCACTCTCGGAACGCAAATCCCGTCGAGGACCTGACCGGAGGCGCGTCGTTGACGTTGCCGAGCACGAGCACGATAGAACCTCGCCGCCTGACGCATCCCCCAGCCCGTGCGCGCGGGCGGCATCGGCCTGCAGTTCCTCACCGACGACTTCCAGGGCAGCCTATGCGCGTGCGGAAAATCCCCGACCGCGCAACAGCGGCTGCGACACAATCGTCGGATGATCGGCAACAAGACCACGCATCGCACTGCGGACGGCGTTCGCATACCCGGCACCTGGCGCCACGCCTTCATCCGCAACGGCGGCACGCACTTCCTCACCGACCTGTTCATCTACGCCGACGGGCTCATCGACTGCTGGGAACTGGTCACCCTCGAGGAGTTCCAGGACAAGCTCCGCAGCGGCTGGGTTGCCACCACCCTGCCGGACGGCGCTGAGGCATCCGCGTTCGAACTCGCCAGCTGGACCTTCAGCGAGCCTCACAGCTACCTCACCCCCGACCTGCTGGTCGCCGAAATTCGGGACACCATCGACCAGCTCAACGGGCGCCCGGATTCGACGGGCCGATGCCTCGCCGCCGTCGACACCTTCCTTGCCGACCGGACAGAGGAGAACCGAGCCGCAGCCCGCAACGCCTTCCTCGCCATCCCGATCTCGCGGCGCCGCTACGCACTGGGCGACATGGACAGCAAAGACTGGCCGCTGCGAGTTCTGGTAGCGGGACCCGGCGGCGAAACGTACATCCCGGCCGATGGGCCGATCATGCAGGAAAACTACGACAGGGCCGTCGCCTACTTCGAAGAACGGGCGCGATGGGCCGCTGAACGAGCCGCACGCGTCCCGGCAGACGGACCAGTGATCTCCTTCGCCCCGGCGATCAAGCTCTACCACACGTATCCGAGCAAATCGGTCGATGCCCCGGGATTCCGGGGCTTGCGCAACGACTACCCGGCCCCGATCGTCGTCGGCGAGGTCAGTTACCCATCTGCTGCCCACGCCTACTGGGCGCTGTCAGTCGCTGACCTCGAGGTCCAAACCGCGATCGCCACGGCAGAGACCCATGCCGACGCACGCAAGTCCGCGACCGCGGCAGCGCAGCGTGAGGGCTGGCAGCACGCCCGCACCGCGGTGATGACGGCCCTACTGCGCGCGAAGTACGACCAGCACCCCGACCTGGCCGAGATCCTGCTGACCACGGACGACGCCACCGTGATCTACGACGACGCCGACTCGGACTTCTGGGGAGACAACGCCGGCCGCGGCCGCAACTGGGCAGGCCGTCTCCTGGAACTCGTACGCTCGGAGCTGCAGGCGCAGCGGGCCGGCATCGCGGGGCTGTGAGGGGCCGCCCGCCGCTCGATACCGAGCGACTACATTCCGGCCTGGAAAGAGGAACACAAAAAGTCCCACACCGCGCCGCGACACAGACGAGGTGTTTGAAGACACTGCCTAACTAAGTTAGGGCGTGTCCGATGGGTCGTGTGAGCTGATCAGAGTCGGGGCTTACGCGCAGATGAGTTTCTCCGAAGGCGCCGTCGTCGGGCTCGCTGGGACTGGGATTTTGTCGCCAATCCGCCCGCCCTTGCATGCGTCGGCCGGTTGAGGAATTCGGTTGCGGTGGATCAGGCGGACGCGGTGATACTCCGGTATGAGTAGAGATGCCGAGGTCATCGTGCTCGCCCGTTGGTCGGACGAGGTGATGGAACCGCTGACCCAGGACGACCCGGAACGCACGTGGCGAGGACGCTTCGTCCCGATAGCGGGGCACTGGGGCTACGAGTTCGGGTGGGCCCTGGAGTTCGAGAAAGTGCGCGCTCGCAAGGGCCTGCTCAGACACCTGGAGTCGCTGCCGTGGCCGCATCCGCATACGGTCCAAGTTCTGCTTCGCGACCAGGACGACGACTGCTTCGGGCTCTGGATGTTCCAGGAGGGCCGGCTGGTGGAAGTCACCATTGCGCGCACCGAGCGTTTTCACCAGCCGGCACGGCCCGACGAGGATTTCGAACCCGACCCTGGCATGCTGCTGCGCACCGACCAGAACACGGCTCTGCCCGAGCAGACTCCAGAAGCACGCCGCGACAACCGCTCACCCTGGTAGACCGAGTCGGCAGCTCATCGTGGGACGTCAGGGCTGTCGACGCGCGCCTACTCAGCGCACTGCGCCACCACAACCCAGGTGCCGACAACGAGGCGTCTCACTGCGGGCGGAGCCGTAGGCGGATCGCGGCCACGGTGACCGTCCCGTGGAAGACGTACGCCCGTTTGGCGAAGCGCGTGGCGACGGCTCGGAAGTTCTTGAGCCGGTTGATGGTCCGCAAGTCGCACGTGGCCATCATGGCCCGCAGCAGTTCGTCCGTGATCGGGGGCGCCCTGTCAACCGCGCCGTCCCGCGACAGGGTTCGACCCGGGCGAAGCGCCCCCGCGATCCGGCTCATCAGGCCCTCGAGCGCGTCCCGCCAACGGGCGGGTTCTATGCTGTGACCCGCGGCCACCCTGTCTTCGTCAGTCCACACAACTCACGATGATCAACGGTGGTCGCACCCGTCTCCACAACGCGTCAGGGTCGCGCAGTCACGCCTGCCGTCCTGAGTCAGGAGGACATGTGCAACGTGGCGAAGTCTGGTGGGTGGAGTTCGACGAGCGGCGGCTGGTCGTACTGCTGGCGGCAGACGACGGGTCCAGGATCCGGGCGATGCAGGTCGTCACTCCTGCGGGCGTCGACATCAGCGGTCTCGGCTTCGAAGTGCAAGTAGGTGCCATGGAGGGACTGCCCTTTGAAGGCGTGCTGCGGTTCGCGCTCCCGCGCCCGGGCTTCACCCCCTGCACGTGGCTGACCACTCTGTCCCAGGGCGATCTGATCGAGCGAGCGTGCGTCCTGTCCTCAGCGAAGCTCGGCGAGATCGAGGACGCCCTCCGTCTCGTTGAACTCGGGTAGGCGGAGAGGCGCCACTCATCATCGAGATCACGATCTACGGCTGGAGTATCAGTGTTCAGGGCCGCCCGAAGGCGTGACCCGTCACGACGGTGGTCGCTCGGCTGCTGGTGGCCTACCGCCGGCAGGTGGCGACGATCACAAGCAGGAGGAACGCGATCCCGAGCATCGACAGGCACCCGAGGGAGTTGGGGTTCTTCTGGTTGATCTCGACGATGCCGCCGAGTACGAGCCTGGGGTGGTTTTCGGCGTAGTGGGCAGCCGCGAGATCGCCGACCTCGGACTCGGTGGTCCACCGGGTGGCAAACCTGCATTCGCCGCACCGGTACCGGTGTGCCATGTCAACTCCTTGGTGCCGTGGGACATGGGGATGAGGGGGAGTGCGTGAACACCGAGCGCCGGCGTACGAAGAGCCTGGCCCGGAGGGCGCCCTCGTAGGCAAGGGGAGGAAGAGGGGAGTGCGTGGCAGGGCGTGTGCTGGACGGGCGGGGTGTCGCCCTCCCCGTCGCGTCGCCCCTCCGGGAGACGGGGCCGACGCGACGTGCACACCGGCCACGTCAGATGGTGGTGGAACGGTGCGGCGAGGGGCACAGCGCCACTGACGCTGTGTGCCGGCGTCAGTCGCGCTGTGGTGCGTCCTCGCACAGCGCCGTGTCCATCAACTGCCGTAGCTGCGCGTCCGGGCGGCCGACCTGCATCAGCAGGTTGGTGACGATGGAGACGTAGCGGCCGTCGTCCATGGTCAGGGTGAAGGTCTCGTAGCCCGGGACACCACCGGAGTGGCCCCGCGCCGTGCCGCCGCAGGAGGGCTCGTACGTCTGGAGGCCCAGACCGTAGCCCGTGCCGGTGTTCACCTGTCGTGCAGTGCGCATCTCGGCAAGGCTCTTCGCGGAGAGGACCTTTCCGGTGGCCAGCGCTTGATAGAAGGCGCTCAGGTCCTCCAGCGTGGAGACCATGGCTCCCGTGCTGCTGAACAGCGAGGGGTCGTGCGAGACCGCCGGCACCCACACGTGGAAGGAGCCCACCCGGACGCCGTGGTAGCCGTTGACGGCCGGCGTGGGCAGGGCGCGGTCACCGGGTGCGGGGAAGAGGGTGTGGGGCAGATCGAGCGGTTCGATGACGCGTTCGGTCACGGCCTTGTGCACCGGCTGCCCCGTCAGTTTCTCGATGAGCATTCCGAGGATGTAGTAGTCGGTGTTGGAGTAGGTGAAGCCTTCGCCGGGGGCTGAGACCGGAGGCGAGGCGTCCAGCGCGTACCGCACCACCGCCGACAGGCTGAAGGTGCCGTCCGGGTTCGACGGAGGCGTCTTCAGCCCGGGGGAGGGGGTGTAGGCGCCGATACCGCCGGTGTGCTGCAGCAGATGGCGCACGGTGATGCGGGTGCCGTCGTAGCCGTTGCCGGTGACGACACCGGGCAGGTAGTCATCGATCGGCGCGTCCAGTGAGACGCGGCCCTCTTCGGCCAGCTGCAGCACCACCACCGCTGTGAAGGTCTTGGTCTGACTGCCGATACGGATGTGTTCGTCGGCCTTGACGGGCCGGTTGGCGTTGACGGTTCCCGTACCCGCCGACAGGGTCCAGGACTCGCTGCCGTTTCCGGCGTGGACTGCGGCGCCCGGCCCCGCCGCCGCCTGGAACGCCTTGAGCGCGGCGAGCGTGTCGGAGTGGTCGGACTCGGCGGTGGCGGCCTGTGCCGCCGAGCTGGACAGCGTCAGTACCGTCGCGCACACGGCGCCGATGACGGAGGCCAGTTTCTTACCGTTTCGGGTGTTCATTCGGTGTCCGCTCCTCGGAGAGGTCTCGCTCGGTCGGGTTGGAGCCGTTCCTGCCGGATCAGTTCTCGGCGGCGGTTTCGAAGGCGGCCTCCAAGCGCGGGACGTAGTCCGCGTAGGCCGGGCCCCAGCACCCGTAGGTGTGGCTGCCGTCGCACTGGGGGGGACAGGGAGGTGCCGTTGCCGTAGTCGACGAGCCGGCTGGGGATGCCGAGCAGGTCCAAGCGGTTCTTGACCGTGCGGGCGGCCGTCGCCGGCAGCGGGAAGAAAAACATCGTCGCGTCCATGACCCGTTCCCGCTGCCCGTGCGATACCAGCCGGCTCCCGCCGCTCTGATGGACCGTCCGGAGAACATCCAGCGCCTGCAGCCGGGAGCACCTGCCCGGGTTCTGGATCTGAACGGCGACCTGCGGACTGTCGCCGACACCTATCGGAGTGTCGAGTCGCAGCGACTGGTCATTCTCGGTCGCGCCGGCTCGGGGAAGTCCATCCTGGCCATCGAGTTCGTCCTCGAGCTCCTCGCGACCCCGAGTTCCTCTCTCCGGGTGCCGGTCATTCTCAGCATCGGATCCTGGGACCCAGTGACCGTCACACCGCGGGACCTATTGGTCGACCATCTTCTACGGGACCACCCGCATCTGGCCCGTACGACTCCCGAGGGTGCGACGCTGGCCGCCGAACTCGTCGACTCCGATCTGATTCTGCCCGTCCTGGACGGTTTCGACGAGCTCGCCGAAGCCCTGCGCGGCCCCGCGTTGGAAGCACTCAACTCCACGTCCCACCCGGTGGTCCTGACCAGCCGGCAGGACGAGTACGCCCGAGCGGTCCGCGACGTGCACGCGCCTCTGGTGCTGGCAGCCTGCGTCGAACTCGCCGACCTGACCGTCGAGGATCTGGCCGAGTACCTGCCCCGGACCGACCGCCTCGGCCACTCCCTGGGCAGCCGTGGTGCCACAGGAGTGTGGGATGCCGTTCTGGACGAACTGCGGGTCCGTGACACCCCGGCGAGCAGCCGGCTCGGACAGGTCCTGGGCACGCCCCTGATGGCCACCCTGGCGCGGACGATGTACAGCGAAGTGCCCGGCAACGACCCCGTCGAACTGCTTGACACCGCGAGCTTTCCCACCGGGCGCCACCTCGAGGAACATCTGTTGGCGAATTTCGTGCCCACGGTCTACCGGCACCGCACCCCCGAACGGGCCGACCCCGCCCCCGGACAGCGTAACCACGACCCTGCCCAAGCCGAACGCTGGCTCGGCTACCTCGCCCACAGCCTGACCACCGGTGCCCACGAGCGTCGAGACCTTGCCTGGTGGCGCCTCGGCGCGTCCGTACGGCTTCCGATGCGCGTTCTGCACACCGCGCTGATCGGCGGACTGTGCATGTTCGCGGCCAACTGGCTTGTGGTATTTTTCGCCGTTTCCATCGGGTACATGCCCTTCGTGCAGAGGCCGGCGATGCTCGAGGTGGCGATGTTCGGGCTCTGTTCTGCGGTCGTCTTCGGTATCGCGCACTCTGCCCTTGCCGCGGTGGGCCGTACCGTGGCCGTTCCGACCCAGGTACGACTCAGGCTGGCGGCCATGGCCCCCCGGGTCGAGCACAGGCCGGTTCGCGAGATCCTCACGCGCTCCGGTGTCGGGCTGCTGGGCGGCTCCGTACTGGGGGTGGCACATGCCTGGACGAACGCAACGTTTCGCGCACTGGCCGGAACCTTCCCGCGCGCGGATCTGATCAGCGCGGCGATTCAGGACACGCTGGTCCTGGGACTGGTCTTCGGCCTGACGGCCGGCTTGTCCTTCGGACTCGTCGCAGCTTTCGAGGTGCCCGTGGACATCGCCGCCGCGGCCACGCCGGTGCGGCTGCTGTCCGTCAACCGGTCAACCGCCACCCGGCAGTTCCTCGTGCTTGCTGCCGCTGTCACCGGCGGACTCGCTGTCTGCGGACATGTCATCGTGGGTCTGCTCCAGCAGGTGCTGCCCTGGACGATGGTGTGGCCGCTGGACGCGGCTCTGCTTCTGGGGGCGGTCGGCGGGCTGGGCGGCTCGGCGGCATACGTGCTCGCACTCACGGCGTGGGGGCAGTGGCTGACGATGGCCCGGTTCTGGTTGCCGCTGACGCGCAGGCTGCCGTGGGACACCGCCGCCTTCCTGGACGACGCCTATCGCCGGGGGGTGCTGCGGCAGGCCGGTGCCGTGTACCAGTTCCGGCACATCCGGCTGCAGCAACACCTCGCTCGCGTCCACGGCCGCTCCGGCCGCGTCACCAGCAATGTGAAACCGGGCCCGAGGCGCCGCGCATCCGATGGGAGGGCGTCGCCGGAAGGCCGTTGAGGGGCTGCTCGGCAGTGGCGGCGTGAGCCGCTCGGCGGGCCTGCCCACCCCTGAATGAGGCGATGGTTTCAGTGGCGAGATGGCGTCTTCCCTGCAGGCCGGTCCGCGCCAGGTCGGCCTCTTTTCCCCCGAAGCTACGGTGAAGCGTCCTTCTGCCTTGCGAGTCCTTCGAGGAGGAGGCCGAGACCGAAGGCGAACTCGTCGTCGGGTGTGACCGCGGTGAGGCTCTCGGCCGTGGCGGCGATGGCGGGGTGGGTGGTGGGATCGAGGTCACGGTAGTAGTCCGCGAGGGGCGCGCCGTCGGATTCGCGCTGCTGGACGGCGAAGCCGATGACGTAGTGGCCGACGGCGGTGAAGGCACGGGCGGCCAGAGCGGGTTGCAGGCCGTGGCGGAGGAGTGCGGCGAGGACGCGCTCGCGCTGGGCGAGGGCGTTGGGGCCGACCGGGACGTGGTCCATGAGGGTCGGCAGGAGGCTGGGGTGCCGGGTGAGGACAGCGCGCACCTGATGCCCCATGGTGCTCAGGACGTCCCTCCAGCCGGCGGGAGCTGCTGGAGGGACGGTGCCGGCTTCGCCGAGGGCGAGGTCGACGGTCAGAGCGAGGATCTCGTCCTTGTTGGCGAAGTGCCGGTAGAGAGTGGCGGTACTTGAGCCGAGGGCGTCGGCGAGGGTGCGCAAGGAGAAGGCGTGGACGCCGTGCTCGTCGATCAGGCGTAGGGCGGTGGCGACCATGTGGTCGGTGTCGAGCGAGGGCCGGCCGCGGCCCCGGCGGGGAGCAGTCGGCGAGGCGGTGCGCCGGAGCCACCAGGCCGGGCTTCCGGGTGCGGGGGTGCTGGTCATGCGGTGTCCTTCTCGCGCGGGGCCTGGTTCGCGGGGTGGTCGCGGTCCACGTTAGCGGGCGCGGGACCATCGGGGATGCGGCCGTGCTGCCTGCGGCCCCGAGGTCAGGTCGCCGGTGGGGCGGGGGTGAGCCGGCTGAGGGTTTCGGTGAGGCCGGCTCCGGGGGGCGCGGGGGTGCCCGGTCGGTGGATGTGGGCGATGTAGCCGTCGGGGCGGACCAGGACGAGGGTGTCGTCAGTGATCCCGTAGGCGGTCAGGAGGGACGCCTCGTCGGGAGTGCTCGCGGTGGTGGCGCCCGGAAGGGTGTGGCGGTGCAGGGGTGCGCCGGCGGCGGGCCAGTCGAGAGAGGCGAGCGCTGCACCGGCCCCGGCGCCGAAGGCGAGGGCGGTGAAGTGGGGGCCGCGGTAGAGGTCGAAGAGGTGGCCGCCGGCGGGCAGGGGAGCATCGGGGGCACGGTCGCCGGGGCGCAGGGCGGCGGTGGAGGCGGCGTCGGACGGGGCCAGGGGGCCGCCGAAGTAGGACAGGCCGAGCTGGCGTTCCTCGTCGCCGCGGGTCAGGGCGCGGGTGCGCGGCTTCTTGAGTCCGGCGTAGAGCTCGGTGGAGCGGCCCAGGACTTTGGCTGCGACCGGGCGGCGTTCACCCTGGTAGGTGTCGAGCAGGCTGTCGGGAGCTCCGGCGAGGACCTGCTGGAGCTTCCAGCCGAGGTTGTAGGCGTCCTGGACGCCGGTGTTGAGTCCTTGGGCTCCGGCGGGGGTGTGGACGTGGGCGGCGTCGCCGGCGATGAGCAGGCGGCCGTTGCGGTAGCGGTCGGCAAGGCGGATGTTGGGCCGGAAGACGGAGGCCCAGGTCAGGCCGTGCAGGCGCAGTGAGCGTCCGGCCCGGCGCTTCAGCAGGGCGGCCAGGGTCTCCTCGGTGAGTTCGGCGGGGTCGTCGGGCCCGATGGTGATCATGAGCTGGAAGAGGTCGCCCCCGGGCAGGGGGCAGGCGGCGACGGTACGGCCGCCGGTGCGGGGCCAGACGTGCCAGCGGTCCGGGGAGAGGCCGTCCACACGGGCGTCCGCGATGATCATTCGGTCGGCCTCGTCGGTGCTGCCCTCGAAGGCGGCCCCGATGGCCTTGCGGACCGTGCTGCCGCCACCGTCGGCCCCGACGACGAACCGGGCGCGCAGCAGTCGGCCGTCGTCGGTGGTGACGGTGGCAGCGTCCTGGTCCTGGGTGAACTTCTCTGCGGTGACGCCGAATTCAACCGTGCCACCCTGGTCCAGCACGGCGCGGTGGAGCAGGGCGGTCGTGGCGTACTGGGGCAGCAGCAGGATGTCCGGGTAGGGGGTCGCGGCGGCGGCCGGGGCAGGGTGCTGCATCTGCCACGTCTTGGTGAAGGGGCCTATGTGCAGGCCCATCGGCGGGTACGGGCCGCCGACGGCCCTGGCTTCCGCGGCGACCCCGAGATCGTCGAGGACCTCCAAGGTGCGTGGTTGCACGCCCTTGGCCCGTGACCCTTCGAAGGTTCCCGCGCCGCGCTCCAGTACGCGTGCGGAGATGCCGCGGCGGGCGAGGTCCAGGGCGAGGGCCAGGCCCACGGGTCCGGCTCCGACCACGACGACGTCTGCGTCCGTAGGCGTGCCATTGCACTGTTGATCGACCATGGCCACTCCATATGTCTGTTCGAGGTAGATTCTTTCGCTTTATGGATACAGCGTAGCCGTAAATCGGGGTGTCCGGCCCCCGGTCGGTGGTAGCGGTGGTACGTGCCGTGAGGGTCGAGGACGTGTCGGGGCTCTTCGCGCGGGGTGGCGAAGACGAGGGCCTCGAAGCCCAGGTCGACGGCGGTGCGGTAGCCGCGGATGACGCCCTCGAGTTCGAGGTGGCGCAGTCGGCGGTGGCAGGGCGAGACGCTGAGCTGCACGCGGGTAGCCAGCTCGGCCGTAAGACGGCTGTGGGTGGCTGCGGCTGGAGAGAACGCGGACGCCTCCCGGTTGCCGGTCATGCTCGAGGGGCCGGGATCAGCGGCCTGAACCCGAAGGCGCTGCTGCTGCTCATTCTGCGGCCGGCTCGACATCGACGTGTGGAGGAGATCGAGTGACGGCACGACGATGGTGTCGCCGGCCTCGGCCGCACCCGCTACGGGCGTGCGTCGAGGCGGTGCTGAAGGTCGCCGTCCGGCCCGAACACGTCGATGAGGTACCCCTCGTCCAGATTCACGTTCTCCTCGCGCTTCAGGTAGTCGGTGAGCGAGACCTTCAGGCGGTCGAAGGGTTCGGCGTCCTCGTCCGCGCTGCGCGTCCACACTGTCAGCAACGGCACGCCAGCGGGGCCGTCGGCACGCTGGATGCCGTACACGTCCTTGTTTCCGCTCGATTCTCGGTAGTGGTCGGCCAGCTGCATGGCGGAGTCGGGGGCGACCGTGGTGGTGGCGGTCGGCTGTGGGAACTCGGTGGAGTGGTCCCTGGCCGTGCCGGAGTCCAGGGTGCAGCCACCCAGTAAGGGCAGGGCCACGGCGAACGGGATGACGGTAAGGCGCACCATTCTTCTCATGACGCCATGGTCCCAATCGGCGCAGCTCGGCGGGACCGCTTCGCCCTGTTCCCGCCGAGCGCCGCGGCCGGCGCGGTCAGGGGCGGGACTGGAGCAGCGCGCCGGGGCGCAGGGGTGCGCCGAAGACCTGCCGGACGAGGGTGCGGTGCGCGGAGTGCAGGGTGCGTACGGCGGCCCGGGTCGGTCCGGGCTTGGGCGGTTCCTCGCCGGGGGCGTCTCCAGGCGCAGAGGGAGGCCGAGGTGTTCGGCGAAGGAGTTCCACGTCTGGATGTGGGCGCGCTGGCTGTTGCCTGCGGCGACGGCGACGGCGACGGCGACGGGTCCGGGGAGGGTGTTGCGTCTGCGGGTTCGGCCGGCGGCTGCGAGTGTGACCTCTACCTGACCTGTGCGAAGTTCGTCACCACGCCCGAGTACGCGCCGCGGTTGCGGACACGTCGCCAGGTCGAGGAAACCCTCGCCCTGGACGCCGCCGAATCCCGCAACCGCGTGAACCTGAACACGGTGATCACGCACTGGCCGGACATGCTGAAGGTCGCCGGTTCCCTGGTCACCAACCAGGTCCGCGCCTACGACCTGCTGCGCGTGTTCGGACGCGACGGCCGCCCGAATCCACTGGGGACAGCGTTCGCGAAGTACGGGCGGATCGCGAAGACCGAGCACCTGCTGCGGCCGGTCGATTCGGTGGACACCACCTACCACCGGCAGATGAACCGGCAGCTCACCGTGCAGGAGTCACGCCACAAGCTGGCGAGGGACGTGTGCCACGGCAAGCGCGGCACTGTCCACCAGGCCTACCGGGACGGCATGGAGGGCCAGCTCGGCGCGCTCGGCCTGGTCCTCGACGCCATCATGCTCCGGACGACGAAGTTCATCGACGCCGCCGTCGCCCAGTTCCGCACCGAGGGCCATGAGATCCGCGACGAGGACATCGCCCGCCTCTCCCCGCTCAAGCACCGCAACCCCAACCTGCTCGGCCGCTACAGCTTCACCGCCGGCATCCCGACCGCCGGCGCCCTGCGCCCGCTGCGCGACCCGGACACGCCGGAGCTGGGCGAGGACGACGGCGGGGGCGATCCGGCTTAGGCCGTCTCGCTTGGACCGGATGGCATGTGGGCCGTCGGGCGCGGTGCGTCGTGACCGATCCGTGCCGGAGCGAGGTGGCGCTCCTGTGGCGTCACTTGCCGCTGAAGACGGGGAAGGCGCTGTGGTCGCCGTAGTCCACATCGCGCAGGCCCCGCAGAGCGCCCATGTCCGTTCCGGAGACCTCGAAGTCGACGTCGGCGTTGGAGCGCATGTGCTCGGGGTTTGCCGTCTTGGGCAGTGACACCGTGCCCAGCTGGAGGGGGTAGCGGATGCAGAGCTGGGGGACGGACACGCCGTACTTCTCGGCCAGCGCCTGGACCTCGGCGTTCTCAAGGATCGCTCCGTGGGCGATCGGCGAGTACGCCTCGACGAGGATCTGCTGACTCTCGCAGTAGGTCAGAAGCTCGGCGGGGGTGTTCCCGGCGTGGACGAGCAGCTGGTTCACGTGGGGGACGACGGTCGCGCCCTGGAGGATGTTCTCCAGGTCGTGCTGCTGGAAGTTGGAGACGCCGATCGCCCGGATCTTCCCGGCCTGGTGGGCCTCCTCCAGGGCACGCCACGCGGCGCGGTTGCCCTGGGCGTAGTCGCCGCCGCGGAAGTCGTCCCACGGCTGCGGGCTGTGGATCAGCATCAGGTCGACGTGGTCCAGGCCCAGCTTCTGGAGCGACTCGTTGATCGAGGTGACCGCCTGGTCGTAGTCCTTGATCTCGGCGGCGAGCTTGGTCGAGACGAACAGGTCCTCGCGCGGCACGCCCGAGGTGCGCACTCCCTCGCCGACTCCGCGCTCGTTGCCGTATGCCTGGGCGGTGTCGATGTTGCGGTAGCCGATCTGGACGGCAGCGCGGACCGCGTCGGCCGCCTTGTCGTCGTCGATGAACCAGGTGCCGAGCCCCAGCTTGGGGATCTGGACACCGTTGGACAGCGTGTAGGTCTCGTTCAGGATGGTCATGCGTTCGCTCCGTTCTTCGGCAGCTTGCCGTACACCTCGTCGGTGACCGGGTCGAGCCATTCGTTGCTGACACCTTCGCCCGGGGTGATGTAGGCGAGGTGGGAGAACCACGCATCGGCCTTCGCGCCGTGCCAGTGTTTCGTGCCGGCGGGGACGCGGATCACCGTGCCCGGCTCCATGCTGATGGGGTCCTCGCCCTCTGCCTGGTACCAGCCGCTTCCGGCCGTGCACAGCAGGATCTGGTCACCGCCGCCGTTCGTGCCGTGGTGGATGTGCCAGTTGTTGCGGCAGCTCGGCTCGAAGGAGACGTTGCTGACGGGGACGCTGCCCGAGGCGAGCGGCGCCAGGTAGCTCTGGCCGATGAAGTACTGCGCGTAGGCGTCGTTCTTCTCGCCGAGCGGGAAGATCTGGTCGAATCCGTTGCCGGCCATCTTGTTCCTCTTCCTTGGTTCACTACGCCCCGCTGAGCGGGGCGGGGCGATTCTGCTGCTCGCGCCGGGGATCAGGCGGAGCGCTCGTCCGCGATCTTCTTCAGCAGGGTGATCGCGGTCATGGCGTTGGGCCATCCGGCGTAGAACGCCAGGTGCGTGATCGCCTCGGACAGCTCCTCGATCGTGAGCCCGTTGTCCAGGGCCACACCCAGGTGGTAGGGCAGCTGCTCGCTGCGGTAGAGGGCGGCCAGCACACTGACCGTGACCAGGCTGCGGTCCCGCGGGGAGAGCCCGGGGCGCTCCCACACGTCCTGGAACAGGACTTCGTCGGTGACCTCGACCAGCTTCGGCGCGATACCGGCCAGCTCCTGCGGTGCGGACTGCTTCGCCATGAGGTGACTCCTTGTGGTGGTGCGGACACGAGGATGCGGCATTGCCACTGTCGGCCGCCCGGGGCCGGTAGGCATCCCGCGAAGGGGGTGCCCGCCCTCCGGGACGGGGCCGCATCTGACGCCATCGAGGGAACCGCAGCTCACAGGCGTGCGGAAGGCTCTGCCGTTCCAGGTACTGGCAGAACCTCCCAGCCGCCCCCCGCTCCTCCTAACCTGGACAACATGGACACCAGCCGCGAGATCCGAGAGTTCCTCGCCACCCGCCGCGCCAAGATCACCCCGGAGCAGGCCGGCCTGCCCGCCTTCGGCAACGGCAAGCGCAGGGTCCCCGGACTGCGCCGCGAGGAAGTCGCCCTGCTCGCCGGTGTCAGCATCGACTACTACGTCCGCCTCGAACGCGGCCAGATCGCCGGCGCCTCCGAAGAAGTACTCGACGCGCTCTGCCGCGCCCTCCAGCTCGACGACGCGGAACGCTCCCACCTGCACGACCTGGCCGCGGCCCAGCGCCAGCGACCGGCCCGTCGCACCCCACGCCGGGCCAAGGACACCGTTCCAGCCAGCCTCAAGCGGGTCCTGGAGTCCATGACCGGCTCCCCGGCCTTCATCCGCAATGGCCGCCTCGACATCCTCGCCGTCAACGACCTCGGCCGCGCCCTGTACGCACCCCTGTTCACCGCCACGGCTCCCACCCCGGTGAACATCGCCCGCTTCCAGTTCCTCGACCCCACCAGCCGCGGCTTCTTCCCCGACTGGAACGCCTCGGTCAACACCACCGTCTCCCTGCTGCGCACCGAAGCAGGCCGAGCCCCGGGCGATACCGAACTCACCGGCCTCATCGGTGAACTCGTCACCCGCAGCGACGAGTTCCGCACCGCCTGGGCCAAGCACAACGTGCGCCTGCACCACACGGGCCGCAAGGCATTCCGCCACCCGGCCATCGGCGAGATCACCCTCGACTTCGACGCCATGCAGCTGCCGGGCGACGCCGGACTGACCCTCACCGCCTACAGCGCAGAACCTGGCACCCCCGAACACGACGCCCTCATACTGCTCGCATCCTGGGCGGCAACCAGCTCGGACGAAGCCCACCAGGACGCATCCCGCCCCTGACCAGCCCCATCGGCACCGACCAGCTTCAGGACGACCTCGCGGCCTGGCAGGACAAGCTCAGCACCGTTTTGACGTCGCTGTTCCTCAGGCCCCTGCCCGGATGCCGCGCCATCTGCCCGAACGCTGCTGGAGCCCGGCGGAACGATCGCCGGCATCGTCCCGACCCCGGCCGGAATGACCAGAAGCACACTGTCCGGCCCGTTCCGTAATTCAACGACCACTCACGTGTCGGGATGCTCCGGCAGGGCGAGCCAGTCCGACCAGGAGATCTCGCGGCCGAGGAAGCGCGGCTGCTCGAACGGCCAGTCGTCGGCGATCCACTGCGGCACCAGCACGTCGAGGGCCTGCTCGACCTTGCTGCCCACCAGCTCGTCCACCACCCACCAGGCGATCTCGCCGTCCGCGCCGGCCCTCTCCGGTGGGTCGATGTAGACACAACCGAGCAGAGCTGTCTCCGCCGCGTCGAACAGCGCGTAGTTGAAGGACTGGTGTGCGGCGATCTCCTGCTCGTGCCGCAACAGGTCGGCCTGGTCGGCCTCGTAGGTCATGGTGGCCGCAGGCCAGCCCCAGGCCGGGCCGAAGACGGTCCACAGCCGCTCGCGTGAACCCATCACAGCCGGATAATCGAGCGGGGTGTCCGCCTCCCGGATCGGCCGCAGGTGATGGCCACCACCCGGCAGCGGTACCAGGACGGGATGGACGAAGTCATCGGGAAGCCAGCTCATGGCGCCCGACCGTAGCAGCACGGCACCGGCACCCTGGTCCTGGCCAAGGACAGTTCCTGGGCCTTTTCCGGTGCGACCAGGGCGCCCTGCCGGCCATGGTGCGGCGGCCGGACACCCTGATCGCAGTCGTCGGCCTGCCCGCCGACGCCTTCGACCTCGACCAGGTCACCGGCGACGCCGTCATCCGCTACGCCGACGGAAGCGGGACGGGCTGACCACAAGGGCCCAACCCGCCTGCGACGGCCGGGGCCTCCTCCTGGCCGTCGTCGTCACATCCGGCACGCCTTTTCCGCCGGCTCGTCCCGGCGGGCGGCAGATTCCGTCTTCGGGCACGCCCTGGTCCGTCCGACGGGCCATACGCGTGGTCACCGGTTGGTGCGGGTCTGCGCCTCTTGCCGTGCGGATGCGGACGCGGGTGTGGCGGTCCGGGTGCCGGGGGCGGTGGGTTCGGGCAGGGCGCGGAAGAGGAGCCAGCTCAGGGCGGGCATGGCGATCAGAGGGGTGAGGGCCGTCCTGAGGTCGGTGGTGTCGGCGAGGTGTCCCAGCAGGGGGCTCATGAGACCGCCGATGCTGACGGTGAGGCCGAGGGTGACGCCGCTGGCGGTGCCGATGCGAGAGGGCAGGTAGTCCTGGCCGAGGGTCACCTGGAGGGAGAAGGGGACGTACAGGCCGGCGGAGGTGAGGACCACGAAGAGGAACATGGCCGGGCCAGGTGCGTAGATCACTCCGGTGACGGCGGCGATGGAGAGCAGGTAGGACCAGCGGGAGACGCGGACGCGGTCGTAGCGGCCGGCCAGGGATCCGCCCAGGACCGAGCCGACGGCGCCACCCAGGAACAGCAGGAACAGGGCCACGGTCCCCGCCGTGGTGCTGCCTTGCATACGCTGCTGGGCGTAGAGGGAGATGAAGGTGCTCAGGCCGGTGAAGACGATGGAGCGGAAGACGACTGCCAGGGACAGCTTCACGAACGAGGCCACATCGTCCGCGTCCGGCGCGGCCGGTGTCCCGGCCGTGCCGGTCCGAGACCGGGCGATCAGCCGCAGGACGGGTACGCACAGGGCGGCGCCGGCGAGCGCGGGGAGAACGAGGACGGGTGTCCAGTGCAGCGAGCCGTGACCGATCGTGGCCGACACCACGAGCGGGGCGAGCGCGAAGCCGATGTTGCCGCCGAGGGAGAACCAGCTCATCGCCTTGTGGCTGCCTTTGCCGGCCAGCCGGGCCACACGGGCGGACTCCGGGTGGTAGGCGGCCACGCCGATGCCGGAGACGGCGACGAAGAACAGGGTGAGCCCGTAGGAGCCGCTCAGGCCGCTGAGCGCGATGCCCACACCGCCCAGCAGGGTGCTGACCGGCAGCAGCCACGGCATCGCCCACCGGTCGGTGAGCGCGCCGAACACCGGCTGGGCCACCGACGACAGCAGGGACGCGGCCAGCACGATGCCGGAGGCGACCGCGTAGGTGTAGTCCCGTTCGGCCACGAAGAACGGGATCAGCGCCGCTACGGCGCCCTGGTAGATGTCGACGCAGGCGTGTCCCACGGCCAGCAGCAAGATCGGTGTATTCCTTCGCACCCCTCCCATGTTGGGAGAACCGCCAGGTGTCGCGCTTTCGATAGAGTGACAAGTGATGCAGAAAATCCGCCACACTCCTGTCGCGCCGACCCGGACCCAGCGCCTGGCGTCCGGCGGTGAGATCGACGCGCACCGCCACGACGACCACCAGATCGCCTACGCCAGCACAGGCACCATCGCGGTGACCACCGACGCCGGCTCCTGGATCGCCCCCGCCACTCGCGCGCTCTGGATCCCCGCGGGCACCGTCCACCAGCATCAGGCCCACGGCGAGCTCGACCTCCACCTCGTCGGCCTGCCCGCCATCGAGAACCCCCTCGGCCTGGACAAACCCGCCGTCCTCGCCGTCAGTCCCCTCCTGCGCGAACTCATCGTCGCCTACACCCGCGCCCCCGACAACGACAGCCCACCCCACCTACGCCTGCGCGCGGTCATGCTCGACCAGCTCACCATCTCCCCCGAACAGCCCCTGCACCTGCCGGCCCCAACCGACCCCCTCCTCCGCGAACTGCACGACATCCTGTGCGCAGACCCGGCCGACAACCGTTCCCTCGACGACCTCGGACGCGAGATCGGCGCCAGCGCCCGCACCCTCTCCCGCCGCCTCCGCGACAACCTCGGCCTCACCTACCCCCAGTTGCGCACCCAGATCAGGCTCCACCGCGCCCTGATCCTCCTGGCCGACGACACCCCCGTCACCGCAGTCGCGCACCACTGCGGCTGGTCCTCCGCCAGCACCTTCATCAACGTCTTCCGCCGCACCTTCGGCCATACCCCCGGCACTCGCCCCACCACCTGACTGCACGCTCCAGCCGGCGTACGAGCCGTCAAGAACTTCTGTCGGACGGGGCCTGGCCGCGCAGGTTCGCCGTTGTCGGGTCGGCGAGGCCGTCGAGCGCCATGAGCAGAAGTACGGCCCGACGCATGAGGGCTACTGCGGTGGTCGGCGTCTGATGCTGGCGCAAAGCGTCGCTCTCCGGTGGATCTGAGCGTGAGAGAGGGTTCGGGCCCGAGTTCCGACGCGGGATTGATCACGTCTCGATCGGGGCTCCGGCCCCACTCAGCAGTTCATCTGCGGAATCTGCGGAACAGGTCTCAGCCGAGGGTGATGCGCCGGAATTTCCTGAGCGCGAGCAGCATGGACGCACCGGTGATCAGGCAGGCACAGGTCACGGCGTAGGGGGCTGCGTGGACAACGGGCCAGGTGTCGCTTGTCGGGAGGCCGGCCGGTGGTGGGTTGCCGAAGAGCCGGCGGACGGCGGTGGCTGTGGCGGAGACAGGGTTCCATTCCGCGACCGTCCGTAGCGGGCCGGGCATGGTGTGTGTGGATACGAATGCCGAGGAGATGAACGTGACCGGGAAGAGCCAGATCAGCCCTGCGCTCTGCGCGACCTCGACGCTCCTGGCTGTCAGTCCGATCGCTGCACCGACCCAGGACATGGCGAAGGCGAAGAGGAGGATCAGCAGATAGGCCAGGAGCGCGTCGAACGGCGATGCGCGATGCGCCAGCCCACCAGCAGCCCGCACAGCGAGGTGACGACCAGGGTCACGGCACTCATCGTCAGGTCTGACAAGGTACGCCGAGGAGTACCGCCATGGCGGGCATCGGCAGTGAGCGAAATCGGTCGACGATGCCCTTGTCCATGTCGTGGGCCAGGCCCAGCGCGGTGAACGCCGCGTTGAAGGTGACCGCTTGGGCGAAGATGCTGCCCATCAGGAACGTCCGGTACTCGGCGCCGCCGAGACTGCCCCCGAATACGTAGGCCAGCAGCAGGACGAACATCACCGGTTGGACCAGGGCGGCGATGACCGACCCCGGGGTCCGGCGCAGGTTCAGCAGATTACGCCAGGCGATGATGGAGGAATCGCGGCTCAGCCGCTGCACGGCGGTCACTGATCTCCTCCGCTGACGGTCGCGACGCTCGGTGAGGCGGTCGAATTCGTCGCTGCCCCGCCGGGCTCGAGCGGTCGGCCGGTCAGGGAGAGGAACACGTCGTCGAGCGTCGGTGGTGCCAATTCCACGTCGCGGACCACGATTCCGGCCAGCCGCAGGCAGCCCAGCGCGTACTCCAGACTCTGGGCGCCGTGATCGGTCGCGACGGTGAGGCGCCCGGTACGCGGGTCGAGGCCGGGGGAGTGCGTGCCGAGCGCGGCCAGTATCTCGGCCGCGCTGACGCGGTGCCGAGGTTCGGGGACGTTCAGCGAGAGCCGATCGCCACCGACGCGCGACTTCAGCTCGGTGGCTGAGCCGCAGGCGACCACGGTGCCGCCCTCGATGACGACGATGGCGTCTGCCAACTGGTCCGCCTCCTCCAGGTACTGGGTGGTCAGCAGCACCGTCGTTCCTTCAGCGACCAGGTCTCTGACCGCCTGCCAGGTGTCCGCGCGGCCTCGGGGGTCGAGGCCTGTCGTGGGTTCGTCCAGGACGACCACGGCCGGTCGCGCCACCAGCGCGCCGGCCAGGTCCAGCCTTCTGCGCATCCCCCCCCCGAGTAGGTCCCGCTCGGAAGGTCCGCCGCGTCCTCCAGGTCGAAGCTGCTCAGCAGCTGACCGGCTCTGCGGCGGGCCGCATGCCGGCCGAATCCGTAGAGCCGGGCCACCAGGTAGAGGTTCTCCCGTCCGGTCAGCTTCTCGTCCACTGCGGCGTACTGGCCGGAGAGCCCGAGATCGCGGCGTACGGCCTCCGGGTCCGCGAGGACGTCGTGGCCGGCCATCCAGGCCCGGCCGCTGTCCGGTCGCAGCAGCGTCGACAGCACCCGCACCGTCGTGGTCTTTCCCGCGCCGTTCGGGCCGAGGACCCCCAGCACGGTGCCAGTGGCGGCTTCGAGGTCGATACCGGCCAGGGCCTGCTTCTTCCCGAACCGTTTGGTGAGTCCTTCGGCGCGTATCGCCGGGGCGGTCATGGGTGCCTTCCGTAGCGTTGGGTCGGGTGCGAAGCCGGGTGCGGCCGCAGCGCGGGGAGGGCGGTTCATGCCACCCGTACGCGGGCGCTCCTGGGGGTGATGTCGGTCCAGTGAACCTCCACGTACTCCAGGCAGGCCGCGTGCTCAGCCGGGCCGAACGCCTCGTCCCAGCCGGCAGGCACCGCCGCGAAGGACGGCCACAGGGCGTGCTGTCCCTCGTCGTTGACCAGGACGCGGTGCTGGGTGTGCGGGTCGTCGAAGGGATTGGTCATGACGGGTCTCCTTGTGTGGTGTGGGTTTCGGAGCCGTGGCCGGTGTCCAGTACGGCCGAGACGGTCGTGCCGATCTGCTGCCGGGCGGCGGGCTGCATCATCTGGGCGTGCGCGCACGCCACGTCGTGGTTTTCCATGGGCCCGTCGATGTACGGGCCCCACAGGGACAGGTCGAAGGCGTCCTTCGGGCGGCCCTCGGTGGCGGTGAAGAACAGCACGGGTCCGTGGAACACGCGGGGGGTGTACTGGCGCATCAGCCGTGCCTGACCGGCGAAGTTGTCCACCATGGCGTCGATCGTGGCCGGTTCCAGCGCTCCGAGTGGACTCCCGCCGGCGACGAACTGGTCGCGTACGGCAGCGGCCTCGACCGGGCCGTCCCCGTCCAGAGCCTCTTGGCCGACTCCCATGTTGGAGAGCAGGGCTCTGAAGACGGTGTCCCGGCTGGCGTTGTCGAGGTCGTCCAGCGGGGCGAGCGGGAATGCGTCCAAGATCGTCAGCAACGCCACCTCCTCGCCGGCCTCCTGGAGCTGGACGGCGATCTCCTGGACGACGTTGCCGCCGAAGGACCAGCCGAACAGGTGGTAGGGGCCGCGCGGCTGGACGGTTCGTAGCTCGGCCGCGTACAGGGCGGCCATCGCCTCGATGCTGTCCGGGAACGGCTCCGTGCCGTCCAGGTTCGGAGTCTGGAGTCCGTAGACCGGACGGTCGATGCCGAGGTGGGGAAGCAGACCTGCGTACGACCAGGCCAGGCCGCCTGCCGGGTGGACGCAGAACAGCGGGGGCAGGCCGCCGCTGGTCCGCAGCGGCAACAGCGTCGCAAGCGGGTTGTCCTGGACGCCGGCGCCGATCCGCTCAGCGAGCGTGGCGACGGTGGGTGCCTCGAACAGGCTGCGGATGCTGACGTCCACGCCGAGGGCGTCACGGATGCGGCCGATCAAACCGGCTGCCAGCAGGGAGTGACCGCCCAAGGCGAAGAAATCGTCGTCGATGAGGACCTGATCGCGCTCCAGTACCTCGGCGAACATCGTGCTCAGCACGTCTTCGCGGGGGTTGCGGGGACTGCGTCCCGTGCCGGTGGACGACATGTGCGGCGAGGGGTCGGGCAGCGCCGCACGGTCCAGCTTTCCGTTCGGTGTCAGAGGGATCCTGCCCACGGCGGCCCAACCGGAGGGGACCATGTACGCGGGCAACCGCGCCGCCGCGTGCTCCCGTACCCCATCGAGCCGCGCGGCATCGGACGGCGGAGTGCCGGTGGGCGCCGCGGTGTCCGTGCTGTCGTCCACCGCCCCGGCACCGTTCTGTTCCGCGAGTACCACGTACGCCGCGAGACGAGAGCCTGCCGAGCCCCCACCGTGCGCGACCACAGCGACCTGGGCGGCGTCGGTGTGTTCCGCCAGGACCGCGGCGATTCCGTCCGGTTCCACCCGGAAGCCGCGCACCTTGACCTGGCCGTCGTCGCGTCCGGAGAATTCCAGGGCGTCCTCCGCCGTGCGCACGGCTCGGTCACCGGTGCGATACATCCGCGCCCCGGCGGGACCGTAGGGGTCGGGCACGAATCGGCCCGCGGTCACTGTGGGCTGTCCGTGGTAGCCCAGTGCCAGGCTCTCCCCGGCCAGGTAGAGGTCGCCCGTCACACCGACCGGCACGGGCCGCAAGCGGTCGTCGAGGAGCCGGACGGTCGTTCCGTCGACCGGAGTGCCGAGTGCCGGCCGCGTGGTCGCCCGGAGATCGGCGGCGAGGGTGTCCACCGTGGCCTCCGTCGGACCGTAGAAATTCCAGGCGCTCAGGCCGGGCCGGGCCCGCAGGTCGCCCCACAACGCGGCCGGGACGGCTTCGCCGCCCAGGACCACGACGCACGGAGACCGGCCGGCTTCGGCGAACAGACCGGTGTCCAGGAGCTGCTGGACGTGGGTGGGTGTCGACTCCAGGACGTCCAGACCCTGGACCCGCACCGCTGCGACCAAGGCCTCCGGATCCCGCCTCGTCAGATCGTCCAGCACATGGAGCCGGTGGCCGTCGAGCATCCAGAGCACGGGGTCCCAGGCGGCGTCGAAGGACAGCGCCGTCGTCAGAGCGACGTTCAGCCTGGACCGCCTGGCCACCCGTACCGCCGGCCCGAAGAGATGGCGGCGGTGGTGCTCCAGGAGCCGGGCGAGCGAACCATGCCCGACGAGGACTCCCTTGGGACGGCCGGTCGAGCCCGAGGTGTGCAGGAGATAGGCGGGCTCGGCGAGCCCTGGCTGGACCTGCTCCGGTGAGTGCGATCGGGCGCTCGCCACGCCGACGGAGTCCGGGGAGTCCAGGTTCAGGCGACGCCACCCGCCTGCTGCCCGGGTGTGAGTGGCTTCGGCCGTGAGCACGGCGTACGGGTGCGCGTCGGCGAGCACCGCGTCGATCCGGCCTTGCGGGAGGGAATCGTCCACCGGGACGTATACGGCCCCCGCCTTGAGCACTCCGAGCAGTGCGGCGATCGAGTCGGTGCTGCGTGGCAGCAGCACCGCCACGAGATCCCCCGGGCCCGTGCCGGCCTGGCCGAGCAACGCGGCGATCCTGTCGGAGCGGGCGTCGAGCGCCGAGAAGGAGAGACTGCCGTCCGCGGCGGTCACCGCGATGTCACCGCTGCGCGCCGCGGCCACCGTGGCCGCGAACCGCTCCAGCACGGTCAGCGGCGGCGCCGGTTCGCATCCACTCGCACGCCTGCTCGTTCCGACAGCCAGCAGCCGCCTCTGCTCCTCGTGGCTGATCAGGGGAAGGTCCCCGATGACCGTGGCGGGATCGCGGACTGCGTGGGCGAGGAGAAGAGCGAACCGGTCGGCGATCCTGACGGCGGTCTCCGTGTCGAACAGGTCCCTGCTGAACTCCAGCGTGCCGTCCAGGCGGGTGCCGTCGCTCCGGGCTCCTGCCCGTTCGGTGAAGGAGAAGGACAGGTCGAACTTCGCGCCTCCGGTGTCGACCCCCTCCAGCCGGGCGTTGAGGCCCGGCAGGTCCAGCCGTGGCGGCCTGTGGTTGTTCAGAGTCAGCATCACCTGGAAGAGCGGGTGACGGGAGAGGGCACGGGTGGGCCGGACAGCCTCTACCAGCCGTTCGAAGGGCAGTTCCTGGTGGGCGTAGGCAGCCAGGTCCACTTCCCTCGCCCGGGCCAGCAGCTCCGTGAAGTCCGGGTCGCCGCTGAGATCCGTACGCAGGGCGAGGGTGTTGACGAAGAAACCCACCAGAGGGTCGAGCGCCTCGTCGGTCCGCCCGGCCACCGGGGTGCCTATGGTGATGTCGGTCCCGGCGCCCATCCTGTGCAGCAGCGCCGCCAGTGCTGCGTGGAGCACCATGAAGGTGCTGGTGGCCGTCGACCTCGCGAGCCGCGACAGATCCTCCATGGTCTCCTCGGGCACCCGCACCGGGACCGTGCCGCCCGTCCCGCTCGGAGCGGCGGGGCGGGGGCGATCGGCCGGCAGCGTGGTCTCCTCCGGGGCTCCGGACAGACGGTCCCTCCAGAAGGCGAGCTGCCCCGATGCCGCCGAGGCGGGATCCTCGAAGCTGCCGAGCAGTTCCCGCTGCCACAGGGTGTAGTCCGCGTACTGGACGGGCAAGGGGCTCCAGCTGGGCGCCCGCCCGGCACACCGCGCCGCGTACGCGCCTGCCAGATCCTGCGCGAGAGGCCCCATGGACCAGCCATCGGCGGCGATGTGATGCACGGTCACCAGCAGGGTGTGCCGGTCCTCACCGACGCGGAACAGGACCGTCCGCATCGGTACGTCGCGCGTGAGGTCGAAGGGCGCGGCCGCGGCCTCGCGCAGCGCCTTTCCCAGTTCCGCCTCACCGACCGTCATGACCGGCAGTTCGGGCCGGGCATCGCCAGGTGTGAGGACATGCTGGCGGGGGTCCCCGCCTCCGGGCACGATCACGGTGCGCAGGCTCTCGTGGCGGCTCAGCACGTCGCCCAGTGCACGCTGCAGGGCAGGACGGTCGAGGCTGCCGCTGAGGCGCACTTCGAACGCCATGTGATAGGCGGCCGCTCCCGGGTCCAGCTGGTGCAGGAACCACAGACGCTGCTGGGCCGCGGACAGCGGCGGCTGCTCCGTGCGGGAGGTCCGACGCAGAGCGGGCCGCGCGGCGCCCGCCCCTTCCAGTCGCTCGGCGAGTGCGGCAGGGGTCGTGGACTCGAACAGGGCCCGCACCGGCAGTTCGACGCCGAACGCGGAGCGGATCCGGCCGATCAGCCTGGTGGCCAGCAGCGAATGGCCACCCAGCTCGAAGAAGTCGTCGTCACGCGCCACCTGCTCGTGTCCCAGACTCTCCGCGAAAAGAGCGCAGAGGATCTCCTCGGGAGCGGACCGCGGGGCTTGCCCCTCACCCTCGGCGCGCCCGGCCGTCGGCACGAAGGGCAGCGCAGGGAAGTCCACCTTCCCGTGCGCGGTCAGCGGGAGGGAGGGGACCGGAACGATGAGGGAAGGCACCATGTGGGCCGGCAGCCGCTGCGCGACGAAGGCACGAATCTCCCGGGGCGAAGGCTCCCGGCGGCCGACGGGCACGATCCACCCGACGAGCTGCGCTTCCCCCGAGCTGGAGCCGGCGCGTACCGCCACCGCCGACTGCGCGACGTCGTCGTGGGTGTCGAGGGCTGCTGCGACCTCCCCGGTCTCGACCCGGAAACCGCGTACCTTGATCTGCCCGTCCGCACGGCCCGCGTACTCCAGCCGCCCCTCCACCCTGCGCACCAGGTCACCGGTGCGGTACATCCGTCCACCCGGCGCCCCGTACGGGTCGGGCAGGAAACGGTCGGCCGTCGCGGCCGAACGGTTCTCGTAACCTCGGGCGATGCCGGGACCGGACAGGTACAGCTCTCCCGTCACCCCGGGGGCGACCGGCCCCAGCCGCCCGTCCAGCACCCGGGCCCGGGCGCCGGCCACGGAGTGACCGAGGTGGGGTGGCACACCGGGCAGGACACGGCCCATCACACTGTCCACGGTGGCCTCGGTGGGCCCGTACAGATTCCACACCGCGACGTCGGGCAGCGCCGCCAGATCCCGCCACAGCGGTGCGGGCACGGCTTCCCCTCCCAGTGCCAGCACCCTCGGCCGAGGCCGCCCGGGAGCGAACAGGCCGCAGGAACGGAGCTGTTCCACGAAAGAGGGCGTGGTTTCCACGACATCGATCGCCCGGTCGTGCAGCACGGCGGTGAGCGCCTCGGGGTCCCGCCGCGTCGCGTCGTCCACGAGGTGCAGCTCATGTCCCGCAACCATCCACAGGAGCGGGTCGAAGGACGCGTCGAACGTCATCGCGGCCGTGAGCGCCACTCTCAGAGGCAGACCGTTGTTGTCCGCCTCTGCGGGGCCCATCAACTGCTGCCGGTGGTGAGCCAGGAGCGCGGCCAGCGAGCGGTGCTCCACGACAACGCCCTTCGGCAGCCCGGTGGACCCGGAGGTGTACAGCACGTACGCCGCGTCCCGGCCGCGCGGCGGCACGGGTACGGCTCCCTGGGAGGCACGCCACTGCTGGGTCCCATCCATCAGCAGGACGTCGACCGAGTCCGGCAGCGTCGCCCTGGTGTCGGCCGTCGCCAGCACCAGACGCGGGGCAGCGGTCTCCAGAATCAGTGTGGTGCGGGCCGCGGGCTGAGCCGGGTCCAGGGGCACGTACACCGCGCCCGCCCGAAGGACGCCGAGCGCCGCCACGACGGCGAGCGATGTGCGAGGTAGTGCGACCGCCACTCTGTCACCCCCACGGACCCCGGATTCCGTGAGCGTGGCGGCCAGACGATCGGCCAGGAAGTGGAGTTCCCCGAAAGTGAGGCGTCCGTCGCAGGCCACGAGTGCCGTACGGTCCGGCTGGACGGCCGCCCGGGTGGCCAGGACGTCCAGCACCGACCAGTCCTCGTCAGCCGTCTCGGGCGACCCAGGCACGGCAGTGAGCGGCTGCTGAGCGCTGCGCGGCAGCTCGTCCAGGGCTGCGGCGCGCTGCGAAGGGGTCAGGAAATCGACGTCGGTGAAGGGACGATCCGGATCCGCGATCAGTGTGCCCAGAAGCCGGGTGAAGTGGTCGGCGAATCGTTCCGCCGTGGCAAGGTCGAAGAGGTCCTCGTCGAACTCCAGCTCACCCGTGATCCCACCGGGGCGACCCTGGGAGTCGTGTTGCTCGGACAGGTCCCAGCTGAGGTCGAACTTGGCGCCCGCCCGCCCCACGGATGCGTCGTGGCTGACTGTGAGGCCGTCGAGACGCGGGCGCGGCGCGGGCGTGTTGTTGAGGCTCAGCATCACCTGGAACAGCGGATGCCGCGCGAGCGACCGTGGGGGCGCCAAGGCCTCGACGACACGCTCGAACGGGATGTCCTGGTGTGCGTAGGCGGCCAGGTCGGTGCGGGCCACCCGCTCCACCAGGGCACGGAAGCCTGGCGCACCTGATGTGTCGGCCCGCAGAACCAGCGTGTTGACGAAGAAGCCGACCAGATCGCTGAGCGCCTCGTCGGTCCGCCCCGCCACCGGGGTGCCGACGGCGACGTCCTCGCCCGTGCCCAGGCGTGACATGAGGGCGGCCAGCGCCGCGTGCAGCACCATGAAGGAACTGGCGCCGCAGGCTCCGGCCAGCTCCACCAGCGTCCGGTGGTCCTGCGCTCCGATGCGCACAGGGACGCATCCGCCGCGCCCGGAGGAACGGGACGGGCGCGGCCGATCCGCCGGGAAGGACGACTCCTCCGGCAGTCCCGCCAGCGAGTGGGTCCAGTGGGCGAGCTGGCGGGCCGCCTGGCTGTGGGGCACGGCCGGGTCTCCGAGCAGGGCACGCTGCCACAGCGCGTAGTCGGCGTACTGCACCGGCAGGGCGTCCCATCCGGGTGGCCGCCTCGAGCGGCGCGCCGTGTAGGCGGCGGACAGGTCGCGCAACAGCGGTCCCATCGACCAGCCGTCGGCGGCGATATGGTGCAGCGTCACGATCAGGGTGTGCTCGTCGGCGCCGTGCGTGAACAACTGTGCTCGCAGCGGGATCTCGTGTTCCAGATCGAAGGGCGTACGGTCCGGTTCCACCGGCTCACCGGCATTCGTGGTGCGCAGGACGGGACCAGCGAGTCGGGCCGGGGGCAGGATTCGCTGGCACGGGCCCTCGGGCGTCTCGGCCACCAGCGTGCGGAGCGACTCGTGCCGTTCCACGAGATCGCACAGGGCTTGCTCCAGTGCGCCACGGTCCAACGCTCCGTGCAGGCGCAACGCCACCGGCAGATGGTACGAGGGACCCGCATCGCCCAGCTTCTCCAGCAGCCACAGACGTTGCTGCCCGAACGAGAGCGGCAGTCGCTCCGGCCGCGGTCCGGCTGCCGTGACAGGGGTCCGTGCCGCTGCGGCGTCGCCCAGTGCCGTCACCAGGCCGGCAGGCGTGGGCGCGGCGAAGAGGGCGCTGATCGGTACTTCCACACCGAACTCGCCGCGGATCCGGCCGATCAGTTGCATGGCCAGCAACGAGTGCCCGCCCAGCGCGAAGAAGTTGTCGTCCCGGCCGGCTCGCGCTACTCCCAGGCATGCGGCGAAGACCGCGCACATGCGGGACTCCTGGGCGGTGCGCGGCATGCCGCCGTCGGACGCGATGGGCAGGGCCTGGGGCAGTGCCGCTGTGTCGAGCTTCCCGTTGGGGGTCAGTGGCAGACGCTCCAGGGTCGCCCAGGCCGTCGGGACCAGCGGGCCGGGCAGCAGGGCCGCGACGGCGTCGCGCGCCTGCGCATGACCGGGCGCACCGGATCCGGTCACCAGGAACGCGGCCAGCCGCTCGGGACCGTCCTCCCCAGCGGTCAGGGCGACCGCGGCGTCCTGGACACCGGGTAGGGAACGCAGGGCCGCCTCGACCTCCTCGGTCTCGACCCGGACGCCGCGCACCTTGATCTGCCGGTCGCTGCGTCCCACGAACTCCAGCGAACCGTCCTGGTCCCACCGGGCGAGATCCCCGGTGCGGTACATCCGCCGGCCCGGGACGCCGAAAGGGTCTGGCATGAAGCGCTCTGCCGTGAGCCCCGGCCGGCCCGCATATCCGCGTGCCACGCCCTCGCCCGACAGGTACAGCTCGCCGACCACTCCTGTCGGCAGGGGGTGCAGCGAGGGGTCCAGCACATAGGCTCCGGCCCCCGTGACGGGGCGCCCGATCACAGAGGAGGCGCCGGTGACCCGGGCGGTCACGGCGTCGACAGTGGTCTCGGTGGGGCCGTAGAAATTGAAGACCAGCAGGTGGGGGTCGGCAGCCAGTTCGTCCCAGAGCCCGTCGTCGACGGGCTCGCCGCCCAGCGCGATGACGCGAGGCCGGTGACGGTCCGAGATGAGCAGGCCGGCTGACAGCATCTGTTTCAGGTAGCTGGGTGTCGTCTCGATCGCGTCGATGCGGCAGTCGACGAGGTATCGCACCAGGGCCTGTGGGTCCCGGCGTACGTCGTCCGTGACGATGTGCAGTTCGTGTCCGGCGACCATCCAGAGAACCGGGTCCCAAGAGGCGTCGAACGAGGTCGCGGCGCTGAGGGCCACTCGCAGCTGCCGGCCGAGAGCCGTCTCGGCGAGCGCGTGGGAATCCTGCCGATGGTGCCCCAGGAGGTTGCTCAGGGAACGGTGCTCCACGACGACACCCTTGGGCGTACCGGTGGACCCGGAGGTGTAGATGACGTACGCGGCATCCTGCGGTCCGGGACCTGCCGGCTGTCCGCTCGCACCTGTCGGCGCCGTCGACGCGGGGTCGACGCGCGGGACGGACCCCTGGGGGTCGATCGCGCGGGCGGACGACACGGTTGCCACCAGGGCGACGGGCAGGGAGTCCTCCATCATGAAGGCGAGCCGGTCCGCCGGGTAGGACGGATCCAGTGGCAGGTACGCCGCCCCTGTGCGCATCACCGCGAGCATGGCTACCACCAGGTCCGTGGAGCGGGGCACTCCCACCGCGACACGGGTACCGCGGCGGGCGCCGTTCGCGGCGAGAGCGCCTGCGAGCCTGTCCACCCGGCAGTTGAGCTCCTCGAAGGTGAGCGTCGTGCCGTCGCAGACGACGGCGGTCCGACGGGGAGTGCTCCGAGACTGCTGGGCGAACTGTTCGGGCAGTGGGACCGACGACTCGTCACTTCCGGACGGCGAGGCCGCGCCGAGGCCGAGGGCCCGCATCCGTTCGTCCTCGCCGAGCGGGCTCACGGACCCGACGGTCTGTGCCGGGTCCTCCACGAACGCGTCGAGGACCCGGCACAGACGCTCATGCGGGCCCACGAGATCCTGTTCTCGGTAGCGCCTCGCGTTGCCCAGCAGGTCGACGTGCATGCCGCCGTCGCCGAAGGAGGCGTGGACGGCCACGGCCAGGTCCTCGACGGGGCCGATCGACAGGTTGTGCAGCGTCGCCGGATGGGGGCCGAAGCGCAGGGAGTCGTCGAAGGCGAGGATGTTGACGGACGGTCCTGTCAGTGGCGTCCTCGTCCCGGTGAGGCCCAGCTGGTGGCGTAGCGCTTCGGCCGGTCTGCGCTGGTGCCGGAGTACCGAACGGGCTTCGCCGGACACCCGCTGCGCGAGGTCGGCCACCCGGTCGGCGGGAGAGACGGCCAGCCGCATGGGCAGGATCGAGCTGAGCATGGCGGGGGTCGAGCGGGCGGCCGGGGTGCGCCGTCCGGTGACGGGCAGTCCGAGGACGACTTCGCTGAGCCCCTTCTCGCGGTGCAGACAGACCGCCAGGGCTGCCATGAGGAAGGTCGGCCAGCCGGTGCCGGCCTTCCGCGCGGCCGCCTTCAGCCCGGCCGTCTCCGCGGCGGTGTACTCACGTCGCACCGACACCGCCCCGTACCTCGGGGCCGCGCAAGGCTGCCCCGGAGGTTCGGGTGAGCGGGCGCCGACCAGATGATCGGCCCAGAACCGCTCGTCCCGCTTGCCCGGCTCGGACGCGGCGTAGTCGTCCTCCTCCTTGATGAGAGCGGCCAAGGAGCCCGCAGGTCGCAGCTCGGGGACGGCACCGGATCCGAGGGTGAGCGCGGTGTAGACCTCGGCGATACGCGACAGTGCGAGGGCCGCCGCGTAACCGTCCAGCGCCAGGTGGTGAACCTGCTGGTGGAAGAGGTGATGCGTGGGGGAGATCCGGTAGAGGGCCATGCGGACCAGTGGCCCCGACGAGAGCTCCGCACGCTCTGTCAGACACTGTTCCATCCGCCTGAGGGCCTCCCCGCGCGGGTCGACCGCGTGGGAAAGGTCGATCAATGGCACGGTGATGGATACGGCTTCTCGCACACGCTGGAACGGAATCCCGTCGTGTTCACCGAAGGTGCTGCGAAGAGCCTCCATCTCGTCCGCTGTGTGGCTGACAGCACGGCGTAGTATCTCCGGTTCTATTCGGCCCCGGATCTCCGCGTACTCCGCGATGTTGTACGACGGGTCCGCCGGATCCAGCCGCTGAGCGAACCAGATACCTCGCTGAGCGGCAGTCAGGCGCTGTGTGCCTGACGGAGTGCGCGGTGCGTCGGTCACGAATTTCACCTCGGTGGGGGGAGACCTGCGGCGGCGCGTGCCGATGTGGGCCTGTGCCGCAGGGGAAAACGGAAAGGGCTGGGACGGTTGGCGGGCACCGCCGGTCCCGAAAGGCGCACTGCGCGCCTCAGGCACAAGGTGGGGGAGCAGCCAACGGCACAGGGCAACGGCTCGGCAGAGACGGAAGACGGCAGCATCGCGATCGCGAAGCCTTTCCCCCTGCAGCCCGTTGCATGCCCACAGCCTCTGAGACCTCGATGTCGCCCGGAATTCGCCTCACATCAGTCGTTCGGAGACACTTCAGCCCCGGATTGCCCGTGTGATGCACGTCACTTGACTGCGGTGAGCTCTTTTGCACTTCGCTGGCGCGTACAAGCCAACCCTGGGGCGGTTTGCGTCATGCACCAATCCGGAGGAGGGTCCGCACCGAACGAGTCATGTCCGGGCTTCCGTTCGAGACGCTGTGGACCATGCCTCAAAGAGATCTGGAGCACCCCATGAAGATGCCTGTCTCTGCCCTGCGTTGGCAGCTCGCGGGAACCCTCGTCTCAACCGTGCTGCTGGTGTCCGCCCCCACGGCATCAGCCGTCACCGCCTCGACCCGGGAGGCCCCCGGCCAGGCGCAGACCGCTCGCGACTCAGGGATCGCCACCGAGGCGCTTTCCTCCTACCGGGGAGTACAAGGCGGAAATCTCTGCCTGCTCGCCCGATGCGCGGTGGGCGGATCCGGGGCGAGTGGCGGTACGGGCCCGAGCAACACCCAGGGGTTCAACCTCTGCCTGCTCGCGCTGTGCAACGTGCGTCCCTGACCTCGTTCCGGCTTGTACGCGGTTGGGTGGGACAGGCCGCGAACTGGACGGCACAGCATCGAGGAGGTGGAACCCGCGGCCGGCCGTCGCGAACGGGCGTGCCATCCGAATCAGTGGGCTGGGAATCCTGCTGTCCGCGCGGGAAGGCCGGGGCGCGAAGGCCGTGCAGGTGAACGTGCACCGTTCCGGGTTCGGCAGAGACTCGATTCCGTGAAAGGACTGCGCCCTTCCGGGTGATCGGCTCCGGGCAGCGGCCGGGGGCGACCATGGAGGAGTCCGCGCAGATCAAGGCCATGAATGCGGTCTTGCGGCCTGGGAGGGCAAGGCCCCCCGGCCTTGTTGACGGAGCTCGGCCGCCACCGGGCTACCCGCTGCGTCCGTCGTCGTCGACCGCAGTGGCCTCCTCTTCGGCGAAGACGACGACCGCGTCCTTCGAGCCGAACACGAGCGGGGCGCTTCTGGACGGATTGAGGAAGACTCCGTAGTTGGGAGGTGTCTCGTTGTGCTCGGCGAGGCGATATCCGATGGCGGTCTCCCCATGGCGCCGTGCGGCCTCGATCACCGTGGAGAAATTGGCCTCGGCTCCGGGGACCACGTAGTTGGACGCCGGTTTGAGGTAGATCTCCGAGCCTTCCGGATTGAACAGATCGGTGAACACGGCATGCAGGTGGCGGTTCTCGGTCAGCTGGGTGAGCAGCAGGCTGATCACCTTCGTGCTCACGATGAAGTCGTCGGCCTTGGTGACCTGGGCGACCTCGCGGTTCGCGTCGTCGTTCATCTCCGTGACGATCGAGTACGGGTCACCGAGCGCCTCCTCGATGTCCCGCAGGTGCAGCAGGGTCACCAGGGTCCGGTCGTCCGAGGGGCCGGGGGCCATGGTGTCGTCCGAGAGCACGACGATGTGCTGGTAGCTGCCCAGGTCCAGGGCCTCCAACGAGGACCTCCGAGTGGGCTCGCACACCTTGAATCCCAGTGTCAGGTTGACGAGCGTCCCGTCCAGTCCTGTATCCGGCTGCCGTGACGCGGCTATGTCCAGCGTCGAACCGGGTTGAACGAAGCTGTCCAGCAGCCTGACCAGCTTCCTGGTACGGGAGTTCTCGCCGATCAGTACGGTTCGGTCGAGCGTCGGCGACTGCACCGAAGCCGACGTGATCGCCGACTCGACGATCGTCGGGCGGGCCTCACGAAGGCGGATGAGCAGATCGTCTTCGGCGACGACGAGAATCTGGTCCCCCGGGCCGATCACGCTGTCCATCGGCGGGTTGACCAGCACGTCTCCCGTGGCGTTGCGCAGCCCGACGGGAATGCCGAGTTCGAAGGCGTGCAGGGCCTGCCCGTACGTGGAGCCGACCAGGGCGGGCTCGGCGTAGAAGTAGAACTCGTTGCTGATGAAACTCAGCAGTTCGTTGAAGACGGCCGAGAGGCCCGTCTGGCGGTGCGCCTGCGCGATGAGGCGGACCGCGATGTCCTCGGCGTCGATCACCAGGGCATGCCCGCCGGCGGCCAGTTGAGCCGCTGCGAGGTTTTCCGAGTCGTGCACGGCGGAGACGACGTGCGGCCGGCTTCCGGTCCACTGCCGGCTGTGCAGCAGGAGGAGGGCTTTGATGACGTCGATGTCGCGGTCGGTGCCCTCGGGCGGCAGCACCATGATCGACTTTGCTGTGTCCGGACTGACCAGCTCCAGGTCCGCCCGCACGAGAGGGTTTCCGGAGCGGCAGATGACGCGTGTGCTGCCGGTGTCGGGGATGCGGGCCCGGATCGAGTCCTCCATGAAGATCTTGTCCCGATCCGCGAGAATCACCACACATGAGCGGCGCTCGCTCTGATTCGCCTCGACGAGCTCGGAGACCACGGTGAAGACCTGATCCGACCAGCCGAGAACGATGGTGTGCCCGCGCTCGATGAGCTGCGACCGGCCCTTGCGCAACTCCTGGAGCTTCTGGTTCAGACCGGTGGTCAGAACACCGATGAGCGCACTGACGATGAAGATGCCTCCGAGCGTCACCGCCAGCATCAGACCCAGGAACACCGGGCCGCCGGTGTCTCCGCCCATGGTGCCGGCGTCGAGCGTCCGCAGGACGCTCATCCAGGCGACACCCAGCCAGCCGCCGTTGTCCTCCGCGTCGGTGTCCGTGAACAGGACCACCAGGGTCGAAGTCATCGCGATGAGCATGACCGAGGAGAGCGCCAGCCAACTGATCAGCGCCGGCGTCCCCCTGTCCATGGTGCCGTCGAACCAGTACCTGAACCGAGTCCGCAGTCTGCCCTTCATGCCCTGCCCTCCCCTTCGTCCACAGCTTCCGGACAAGCCGTGATATCCGCCGTCACGGCCATGGCCAAGCACGGTTGATCATTCTCCCAGTCCCGTCGAGGCTCCCGGCCGATGAAGGGCTTTTACGGGCCGGTTCAGGCCACTTGGCCTGGCCGGGCGCGAGGAGTGGCCGGCGCGGCCCGACCCGACGGACGCACTGCCGGTGTCACCGGGAGGTGCGCTGCTGATCCGTGCTCCAGCGGGGGCCCTCCGTGTCCGGCTCCGCTCACCCGCAGACGGGGAGGATGGCTGATGCGGGCATGAGGAACGCCGAGGGGCGACCGCTGGTTGGCTTGTAGGGGCCTTCGCCTGCCGTAGTTCGCACCGTGGCAGCGGATCGCCAGGGTGGCCCTCGGCGCGAACTGCGCGATCGCTTTCAGACGGTACCGGTCGGTGCCGGGCTCTCGGGGAGCTGCCAGTTGCCGCCGCGGTCCCCCTTCGAAAAGTGCGCGGCGAGGTCGGGGACGTGCAGGAAGCAGGCGAGTGCGGTGACAGCCCGGAAGGCGTCGATCGCGCGCTGGGTCATCGGCATGCCGAGCCGCAGCAGGTGCGGGTTGACTTCGCCCTGGATCTCGTTGACGAAGGGCCGCAGCGCGCGGTCGTAGTTCGCCAGCGCGGTCGGCAGGTCACCGGGCAGGCGGTTGATCTCGCCCCCCAGGACGTGGGCACCCACCAGGCCGCCCGAGACGCCCATCCCGCTGTAGGGGGAGGGGCAGTGGGCGGCGTCGCCGGCCAGGACCACGCGGCCCTTGGACCACGTGTCGGTACGGACCTGGACGATCTCCTGGGAGTAGAAGAACGGGCTGTTCTTCATGCCCTCGATGAAGCGTTCGGTCTGCCATCCGGCGTCGTGGAACCTGCTCGCCCAGAAGTCGTGCTGGCGCTCGACGGGCGCACGGTGGATCGCAGAGGCTTCCTCGGATTCCTCCCGTATGACGAAGTACGCCTGGGTCTCCGCCGGGTTGTGGCTGCGGCGCATGATCTGACGGCCGCCCGGGATCATGTAGGTGTCCCGGATGTTGCTGTCGGAGGCGATGCGCGGGACGAACCAGTAAGCCATGTGGATGCCGACGCGCCAGTAAGGGTCGAAGCCCTCCGGGAGGATCGCTCGCCGAATGCGTGAGCCCTGCCCGTCGGCGCCGACCAGGAGGTCGTACTCGCCGGACGAGCCGTCGGAGAAGTGCGCGACGACCTTGTGCTCGTCCTGTTCGAAGCCGTCCACGCTCTTGCCGAAGACGTACTCGGTGTCGTCCTTCGTCGCATCGTGCAGGATGCGCACCAGGTCGCCGCGCATGATCTCGTACTCGGACGTGAGGGTCTGCCGGCCCTTCCCCGAGGTGTTGGCCATGATCGTCGCCCTGGCCTTGCCGTGTGCGTCGACGAAGGCGACACCCGCCTCGTCCACGAGCTTGTCCCGGACGGTGTCGAGCAGCCCCATGCGCCTGACGGCCTCGATGCCCTGCCCTCGCAGATCCACCTGGGCCCCGGCGGCCCGCAGCGCCGGAAAGCGTTCGGCAACGGTCACCCGGTGACCGCCCCGGGTGAGCCAGAAGGCCAGCGCCTGCCCCGTGATCCCACCACCGGCGACAAGGACCCGCAGGGGACGTGCTCCCGATCCGTCGGCCATGCCCATCACTCCAAAATCTATCAGTGATAGATTTGTCAACGTGACCAAGGTGAACCGTGAGATCGTCGTCTCCGAAGCGCTCGACCTGCTCGACGAGGTCGGGCTGGACGCGGTGAGTACGCGGCGGCTGGCGAAGCGGCTGGGCGTCGAACAGCCCTCGCTCTACTGGTACTTCCGCACCAAGAAGGACCTCCTCGCCGCCATGGCCGAAGCGGCGATGGTGCCCCATGCGACCGCGCCCCTGCCGACACCCGGCGACGACTGGCGCGACTGGTTCGCGGACAACACACGCAGCTTCAGGCGCACCCTGCTGATGCGCCGGGACGGCGCACGGCTCCACGCCGGCAGCACGCCTGTCGGCGACCTCGACCGGATCCGCCGCAAGATGGGGTTCCTCGTCGCCTCCGGCGTGCCCGAGCGGGACGCGCAGACGGCCATGCTGGCCGCCGGCCGCTTCACCGTCGGCAGCGTCCTGGAGGAACAGGCGGACACCGACCCCGGTGACAGCGCTGATCTACCGGCCGACATGCCCGTGATCGATCACGAGTCGGCATTCGAGGCAGGCCTCACCCTCATCCTGAACGGCCTGGCGTACCGCACCTCACCGGGGCGCAGCGAGTCGACCGGCCCCGTTCCAGGCGCCCTGTGAGTGGGAAGACCCCCTGAGCGAATGCGGAGGCCACCCCCGAGAGGGGGACGGCTCCGGTGCGCAGCTCACGATCCCGGATCGTGCGGGCGACGGGTCGCCCAGCACGGGGTGGAGGCAGCCGGGATCCTCGGGCTTCCCTGCAGCGACTTCGCGCGGCTGCGAATGGCAGGTGCCTGCCTCAGGCGAACTTGTCGAATGCGGGCGGCCCGCCACCGGAAAACCGGTGGCGGGCCGCCCGCGAGGCGAGGACGTCAGCAGTTCCTGGCCTGGTTCCGTGAGCCTTCCTCGCATTCTGCGTCGATCCGGGCGCGCAAGGAACTCGGTGACAGGGACCTCCTTCACGGTGTGGGCCAATGGTCCGCCGGCCGGTTCGAACCCGGATCGGGAGGAGCCGTTCAGGGGCCCGCGACCGGTTTGGCGTGGGCGAAGCCTCTGTGGTGCCAGACCAGTCCTCCGGCCAGGCCCTGGCAGTCGGACGCGGCTACCCGGCCCACCAGGATCGTGTGGTCACCCGCCTCGATCGTGTCGTGCCGTGCACAGGTCAGGCGCAGCGAACTGTCGGCCAGTTGGGGTGCGTGACGTGAGGTCGGGCCGGATGCCAGCCGGACGTTTCCGAACCGCTGGTCGGTGGGGCCCGCGAACGTGCGCGCCAGGTCCTCGTTCTCCGGGCCGAGCAGATGGAGGGTGAAGGCGTTCGCCGCGACGAGCACGTCATGGGTGCGTGAGCCCCGGTCCAGGCAGACCAGGATCAGCGGGGGGTCCAGCGACAGTGAGGACACCGCGCTGGCCGTCAGCCCCCGGGGGTTCCCAGCCTCGTCGTAGCACGTCACCACCGTGACGGGGGCGGCGAGTGAGGCCATCGCGGCACGGAACTCGTCGGCGGGGATGTCACCGGACATCGTCGGCAAGGGGAGGTCCGGGCCCGGACGGACGGAGGCGTTCGACAGCCCGCGGGCCGGGGCGGCCGTCACTGCCGTATCCGGCGCGGACTTGGCCAGCAGACTCGTGGCGCTCATCGGACAGCCCCTTCCAGTTCCCGGGCCTGCACCGCCGGGCGTCGCGCCCCGGGGAGGTCAGGGGCCGGCCGGGCCGGCCCCGGCAGCCACCGGCCGACGGGTTCCCCCACGGTGCCGCCGGCCAGGTCCCAGGCCACCCGGCCACTCCTCACCACCGTGGTGAACCGCCCGGTGAACATCCATCCCTCATAGGCCGACCAGCCGCACAGCGACTCCACGTGCCCCGCGGACATCTGCCACCGCTCGGTGGGGTCGAGGAGCGCCAGGTCGGCGTCCGCGCCCGCCGTCAGTCTGCCCTTGCCGGCCAGATCGAACAGATCCGCGGGTCCCGCCCCCATCAACCGCGCGAGGTGGGCAGCCGCGGTGTCGGGCTCCACCCCCCGTGCGAGCATGCCCGTCCACACGGAGACGGCGAGCTCCTGGACACCGGGCAGCCCCGGGGGCGCCTCGGCCGGCGGCCGGTTCTTCTCCTCGACGGTGTGCGGAGCATGATCGCTGCCGATGGTGGAGGCCTCCCCGCGGAGCACCGCCTGCCAGAGCCGCTCACGGTCACGCGGTGCCCGGATCGCGGGGGAGAGCCTGGTGCGGGGGCCGCGCCGGGCGGTGTCGTGATCGGTGAACGACAGGTGGTGCCCGGTGACTTCGAAGCTGATCGGGAGTCCCTCGGCGGCCGCGGCGACCAGCAGGTCGGTCTCCTCGGCCGACGACACGTGGAGTATGTGCACCTTGGTGCCGTGGGTGCGGGCCAGCTGCACCACCTTGGCGACGGCGACGATCGCGCCGGAGCGGGGTCGGTGGGGTTCGTAGTCGGCGTACGTACCGGGGTCGCCGCCACGGGAGTCCAGCAGGTCGAAGACGTGCTGGTCCTCGGCGTGCAGCACGAGGCGGACCCCGCCGCGCGCGGCGGAGGCGAAGGCCGCCTCCAGCTGATGAGCCTCGCGGAAGACCACGGGCGCGGTGTGGTGTCCGGCCATGAAGGCCTTCGCGGAGGTCGCGACTGCAGGGTCCAGGTGGGCGAGGACCTCGGGGTGATCGGGATCCGCTCCCATGTGGAAGCGGTGGTCCACGTAGGAGCGGCCCGCTATCAGGGCCGCCTTCGCCCTGAGGGACGCCGTGTCCAGCGACGGGGGACGCGTGTTGGGCATGTCCATCACCGTGGTGACGCCGCCCGCCAGGGCCGCCCGGCTGCCGTTCTCCCAGGTCTCCTTGTGCTCCAGACCGGGGGTGCGGAAGTGCACGTGCGAGTCGATGAGGCCAGGCAGGACGTACCTGCCCCGGGCGTCCAGCCGTGGCCCGGCCGGGAGCGGGCCCCCGGGTACGACGACGGCCGCGATCCGGCCGTCGCGGACGACGACGCTGCCCTCGACGACACCTTCGGGAGTGACGAGGCGGCCCCCCTCCACCACCAGGTCCGCCTCTGCGGCGGACGCCTGGGGGGAGGTCGGGGACGTACGGGAGAAGGAGGATGTCTTCAACGGTTCCACGGCAGACTCACCAGTTCCTTGCAGAGGTCGTTGGTCGGTCCCATCAGGGCGACGGCCCGGGCGTCACGCCCGAACCGGTTGATCGGGTGCGTCTCGACGTATCCGGCCGAGCCGAGGAATCGGGCGACGTCGGCCACCACCCGCTCGGCGGCCTCCGAGGCGGCCAGCTTGGAGTGGAGCGTCGCCAGACCGGGGTCGGCCGCGGTGCGCCGGCCTGCCCGTTCCACCACCGCGCGGGCGGACTCGACCTGGGTCGCCAGGTCCACCAGGCGGTGACGGACCGCCTGGTGGACGTAGAGTCCGCGACGCCCGGCGTGTGCGTGCGCCGCGTCGAGTGCGGCCTGGGCGACGCCCACGGCGACCGCGCCGAGCGAGGCGCCGCTGTTGCGGACCCGGGCGATGATCGAAGCGGCGACGCCGGGCGCGCCGAGTCGTGCCGAGTCCGGGACGCGGCACTCCCGCACCGATACGAAGCCGGTGGCGGAGCCGCGCATTCCGGCCAGCCGCATCGACGTGTCCGGCAGCAGACCGGGATGTCCTCCGGGGACCAGGAAGAAGGTCTGCCCGGCGGCCCCGTACCCCGTGTCCTGCACAGCGCCGTCCGGTGCCTGGACCTCGTCCTGTGACTGTGCCAGGACGAGATACACGTCCGCGAGGCCCGCACTGGTGGTGAAGGACTTCGCACCGTCGAGGATCCATCCCCCGTCCGGAGTGCGGCGGGCCTGGGTGGCAAGGTTCTTCTTGTCCGCCCCGGCTCCGCTCTCCGACCACGCGGAGGCGGCGAGCCACCGGCCGCCGGCCAGCTTGGGAAGCAGGTCGCGGTGCTGGGCCGGTGTGCCGTTCTCGACGATCCGGCTGGTGACGGCGCAGTGCTGGAAGAGCATGATCGCGGCGGACGCGTTCACCGAGGCGACCTGTTCGACGCATGTGTTGAGTGCCACCGCGTCGGCACCGGCCCCGCCGTGCGACTTGGGGACGACGAGCGCCAGCAGTCCGCTTTCGCGGAGCACCTGGACGGCGTCCCTGTCCGGCTCACCGCTGACGTCGGCAGCCTCGGCGCAGGCCGCCAGTCGGTCCAGCACCTCGGGCGAGGGGACCAGGGCGGTGACCCGGACGGGCTCGGGGCTCGGGGCCCGGCGGGGGCCGGTGGCCGGGAAGGGACCAACGGTGTACGAATCGGTCAAGGTCCGCGCGGACGTGCTCCCGCGCAGGGGGGTCAGGCTGTCAACGGAACCCACGGGGTCTCCTCGGAAACGTGGTCGGACGAGGGGCGTACGGAAGCGCGGGGGGCGGCGAACGCTTTCTGCGGGGCCGGGTGCCGCAGACGGGGCAGCAGCCCCCGGTACTCGACCTGCTTCTCGGCGACAGACACCCAGGCGAGCCTGTGTTCCCCGTCGGAGCCGTACGTCGAGTGGGCGGCCACCCGCACGGAGCCGCCCGGAGTGCGGACCGGCAGCAGTGCGTCGGCGTCCTGGGCGGCCTTCCGCCCGGACAGGGACCAGGGCACCGTTCCCTCGATGCCGGCAGCCGCACCCAGGCAGATCGCACCGGTGAGAGCGACCGTGGGGTGCCAGGACGGTACGGACACGGCGCGCACGTACAGTCCTCCGCCCTCCTGCGGCAGCAGCGCCGCGATCTTCGGGAACGCTCCGAAGGTGTCCCAGCCCAGTGATTCGCAGACCGCGACACGCAGCCGCGTCATGGCGTCGAACAGCAGGGGGTCGTCCGCGAACAGCGCCCCGGGCCCGCTCACCCCGAGGTGCGAGGCGTCCACGAAGGCGTACGGATTCCCCATCGACACCAGCGAGACGGGGACGATGCGGCCGTCGAAGGGGACAGCGGTCACCGGGTCGCCCGTCATGAGCAGCTCCGGCAGCCTCAGCGGCGGCGAGCACAGGAAATGCGCGGTGAACCGGGTGCCGCCGTCGGAGGTCTCCTCCGTCTCGCAGACCACGTTGTCGCCGTTGTTGAGCACGTTGACCCGGACCCGGCAGCCCGGTACCAGCGGCTGGATCATGCCGGTGCGGGCGGCCGCCTCGACAGCGGCCAGGATCGAGTGACCGCACGATCCGCGCAGGTCGAAACTGTCGTGACTGCCCGGAAGGGACTGCACGAACCGGTAGTCGAGGTCGAACAGCGGGTGGCGGGAAGGGCGGACGATGGCGTTCTTGAGTACATCGCCGGCGCCCTGCACCGACAGCTCGGCCCGAAGGCCGGCCAGCGCGTCCAGCAGCTGGGGTCCGGATTCGGGAAACGCGCGGCCGTCCAGGACCGCGGTGGGGCAGGGTGCGCCGTGTGCTCGGGCGAGGGAGACGTTCATCCGGCAGCTCCCGCCAGCTCGCGCGTGCGCGGGGTCGGCTGCCCGGCAGGCCTGCCGAGGAACTCGCTCCGCCACATCTGGTGCGACATCAGCGCCCAGAGCGCCAGCGACGCGTTGTCGGAAGGCCGTTCGGCCTGCTCGGTGAACAGGGCGTCGACGGCCTTGTACCGCAGCCGTCCGTCCGAGCGCAGTGCCTGCGGGGAGAGGACGTCGCGGGCCATCGCCCACAACCGCTGGCCCGGGGCCAGCATCGCCGTGATCGGCAGGGTGAACGGCTGCTTCGGCCGGTTCAGCACGCTCTCGGGCAGCAGCCCGTCGGCTGCGCGGTACAGCGCGCGCTTGACGCCGACACCGGGGACCGTGCGGTGCCGGTCGGGCAGCGTCGCCGCGAAGCGCACGACACTCGGCTGGCAGAACGGAAGCCTGGCCTCCACCGAGCTCGCCATGGACAGGTGGTCGACCCTTCGCAGGTGGTAGGCGGGAAGCCGGTAGCGCTGCTCGATCCGGGAGATGCGCTGGAGCCTGCTGCCCGTGCCGTGCTCGAGGATGTCGGTGAGACCCGGCGGCATGGCCGAGCCCCCGTACGGGAGGACGCGGTCGGCGTACTCGGCCGTGTACAGCTCCTCCCGCAGGGCGCGGGGAACGGCGGCCAGGTGGTCGAGATAGGCGCCGGCCCAGTCGGTCCCCTCGGGGGCGGCGACCGCCTGCGTCATTCGCGCGTACCCGCCGAAGAGTTCGTCGGCGGCGTCGCCGGTGAGGGCGACCTTGAACCCCGCGTCGCGGACCGCCCGGAAGAGCGAGAAGGTGCTGAGGGTGATCGGATCGGCGTTGGGCTGGCCGAGATGGCGTACGACGTCGCCCATCAGGTCGGGGAAGGTTGACGGGTCGATCTCCACCTGGTGGTGGACGGTGCCGGTGTGCCGGGAGACCTCCGCGGCGAAGGCGCGCTCGTCCCCGGGCCAGTTCCCGGTGTAGGCGATGTTGAAGGTGTGCAGGGCGCCGGACGCCCCCCGGTCGTGCAGGGTGCGAGCGGCGAGCGCCGTGACCAGGCTGGAGTCGAGCCCGCCGGAGGTGATGGCGGCGACCGGCGCGTCGGCGACCAGCAGCCGGGACACCTCCCGGGAGAGCAGCTCGCGCAGTTCCTCGCCCGCCCGGGTGAGGCTGCGCTCCTCGGCGACCGGCGGAGCGGACTCGTAGCCCATCCTCCGGGTCGTGAGGCGCAGGCCCTCCTCCCGGGTCACGACGGCGGTGGCGGCCGGCGGAAGGACGTCGATGCCCTGGAACATGGTCCGCTGACCGAAGGGCGTCTTCGCCGAGAGGTAGGTGTGCAGGCCCAGGTCGTCCTCGTACGGGCGTACGTCGGTGAAGCCGAGGAGGGCGGGCAGCTCCGAGGCGAAGTGGAAGCGGCCGCTGCGCTCCTCCCAGTGGTAGTAGAGCGGCTTCATCCCGGAGGCGTCGGTGGCGATCACCAGCCGCGGGGCACGTCGGAGGTCCATGACGGCGACGGAGAACATGCCGTCGAGCTGCTCGGCGAACCGCTCGCCGTACGTGAGGTAGAGCGCCGGCAGAATCGATCCGTCGCACCGGTCCTCGAAGTGGAATCCCTGCCTGATGAGTTCGGTGCGCAACCGGTCGTGGTTGTACAGCTCGCCGTTGAAGACGACGGTGATGTCACCGAGCCGGTACGGCTGGGCGCCTCCTTCGGGGTCCATGATCGACAGCCTGTTGTTGCCGAGGGCCCAGCCGGAGTGCTGGGCGAAGGACTGGGCGTCGGGCCCTCCGTGGTGCTGGAGGGCGGCGACGTCGCGCATCTCCTGGGCGGTGGTACGGGCGTGGAAGGATCCGTGGATTCGGCACATGGCTCAGATCACCTGACGTCGGAGGAGAGGCCGGCGGCGGAATAGAGCGCCGGGTCGTACGGGCTGGGACCGCCGCAGGTCACGAAACGCCTGGCGTCGGGACCGGTGTGCGGGTTGCGCGCCCCGTGCAGGACGCCGGGCGCCGCGTACAGCACGTCCCCGGCGGCGACGTCGATCCAGCGGTCGCGCAGGTACATCTGGCCGATGCCCTCGAAGGCGATGAACGCCTCGTCGCTGTCGGGGTGCAGATGCACGTTGAACGTCTGGCCCGGCTGCTGGATGCCGCAGTGCAGGCAGAGCTGGCTGCTGCCGTTGCCCGGCCAGAAGACGAAGTTCATGGTGGCGCGGTCGGAGTCGGGAGCTATCTGGCCGGTGCCGCCGAAGCCGCGCAGCTGGGTGGTCTCGTCCCAGAGGGTGGAGAAGGTCTCGGGGTCCGTACCGGGCCGGCGGCCCGCCGTGAGTGGCGTGCGCCAGATGTACACGGTCAGCCCTTCCGCGTCGGCGGTGAGACTCAGAGCCTGCCCGGTGGGCGCGTACACGGCGTGGGCGCGCTCGACCGGGTGACTGCGCGGCCCGACCGTCGCGGTGCCCCGACCGTCGAAGACGACTGCGGTGTTCTCCTCCCCGATGCTCCCGTCCGGGCTGAAGGACTCGCCGGCCGCGACGCGCACGACGTGCAGAGTGACGTGCGTGGCGCCTGAGGCCGGGCTCACCGGAGTGGCGATCGTGGTGCGCCTGCAGGCGATCCGGGTGAACTCGAACTCGGCGGCCGTGACGATCCTGGCACCCCCGAGAGGGGACGCTGCGAGGGTTCCCGAGAAGGATGTGCGCGTCATGCGAAGAGCTCCTTGAAGGGGGGAGGGGAGGGAGGGGAGGAGGACCGGGAGGGATGGACCCGTCCTCGTCCTGTGACCTCAGGCTCGCTCCGGCCGGTCCCGCCGTACTCCCGCTTCGCTACCGGGGAGAAGGAGATGACCGGGAACCACCCCGTATCGCGAGGGCTCTCAAGGAGTGCTCAACTCCCATGTGTATAAAGGGAGTTGAGGATCCGTAGATGGAAGGTCCACGCACAACGGGGCCGGCGCGGGCACCCCTCATGGGTGTCCGCGCCGGCCCCGGCTCGGTGTGGTGTGCCGTGCTGTGTCTACGGGCAGGCCTTCTCCGGGACACGAGCTGCCGCGACCGGTGCCTTCGGCGCCGGCTTCGCACGCCACGGCAGAGCGGAGAAGCGCCCCTCCGCGACGGCGAGCGCGGCGATCACGACGATGCCGCCCACCGGCACGTTCCAGGTCAGCGGTTCGCCCAGGGCCAGCACTCCGACGACCACGGAGAACACCGGCACGAGATAGTTCACACCCGAGGCCGTCGTCGGACCTGCGTCCGCGATCAGACGGTTGAGCAGGGCGAACGCGATACCGGTGGAGGCGGCGCCGAGGACCAGCAGGGAGAGCAGGGGCTTGGCGGTGAGGTCGCCGTGCAGCGTCCATCCGGTCATCACCGTGGTGACCACCACGGTGATGACGGCTGCCGCGCTCAGCTGGGCAGCGGTCACCGAGAGCGCCGGCAGCTTGTGGGGACCGATGAAGCGGCGGATGTAGACGAAGCTGACGGCATAGCTGGCCGCGGCGCCCACACAGGCGAGCTGCCCGCCGAGCGTGCCGAAACCGTTCGTGTTCCACGGTCCGACGACCACGATCAGTCCGATGAACCCTCCGACCAGTCCGGCCACCTTGCGGGTCGTCGGCCTCTCCTCGGAGAGCGCGAGAGCGGCGACACCCATGGTGATGAGGGGGGTCGCCCCCTGGATCACCCCGGCGATGGTCGCGGTGGTGTGCTGCTCACCGATCGCGAAGAGCGTGAAGGGGATGACGTTACCGAAGACGGACGCCACGGTGATGTGGCCCCACAGCTTCCGGGAGGGCAGGGTCAGCCGCTTCAGGGCGAGCATGCCGAGGACGACCAGGGCGCCGACGATCAGCCGGCCCGAGGCGAGCTGGAGGGGCGCGAAGGCCTCCAGGGACATCTTGATGAAGGCGAAGCTGCAGCCCCACAGGGCGGCCAGCAGGCCGAAACGGCCCCAGTTGACGAGATTCATGCGGTGTTCTCCTCGGAGGGACAGGGCGAATGACGCCCGTCGGTCAGTGGTGGTGGAGGTGGTGCGGGGCCGGGTGGTGGTGGGTGCCGTCCGGGCCGTGACGGTGCGAGGGGTCGTTCCCGTGCGGGTGGTCGTGATCCGTGTCGGGGGCATCGACCTCGAACTGGTCGTACTTCTCCATCAGGGCGACCATCTCCTCGCGCGACGGGCGGTTCCCGTCGGCGAGAAGACCGGCCAGACCCTCGAAGTACCCCTCACGGTGCTCGGCCGGAGTGAAGATGATCAGCATCTCGACGAGCGAGTCGCTCTCGTTGCGGAAGCCGTGCACGGCGTTCTCCGGGACATGCAGGAAGTCACCCGCTCTCGCCGTGCGCCAGCCGGTGCCGTCGTGCAGGCGCACCTCGCCCGTCAGCACGTAGAAGGACTCGGAGATCCGCGAGTGGTAGTGCGGGTCGGCGCCGCCGGCACCCGGCAGCATCGAGTGGTGGAAGAGCCCGAACCGCCCGTCGGTGGTCTCGGCGAGTGCGATGAAACGGGTGGTCGTGGCGGTCCCGATCTCCGCCTTCACCGCGTCCGCGTACGCACGGAACATCGCGTGACTCATGTTCAGCTCTCCCACATGCTCAGGTAACGCTCTCCCGTGTCGGGCAGCAGCGTGACGACGACGCTTCCGGTCAACTCGGGCCTGCGGGCGACCACCTCGGAGGCATAGGCAGCGGCACCGGACGAGACGCCGGCGAACAGCCCCTGGCTGATGGCGAGTCGGCGGGCCGTCACCAAGGCGTCTTCGTCGGACACCGTCAGGACCTCGTCGATCAGCGAGACATCGGTCGTGTCGGCGACGAAACCGCCGTTGAGCCCCGGGATCCGGTGCTGGCCGGCGTACCCCTGGGACAGGATCGGCGACTTCTCCGGTTCGACGGCTATCACCCGCACGTCCGGATCCTGCTCCTTGAGGTGGCGGGCGACGCCGGTGAGCGTTCCCCCGGTGCCGACTGCGCACACGAAGGCCGCGATACGGCTGCCGGTGGCCGCCACGGCGGAGTGGATCTCGGGGCCGGTGGTCTCGTAGTGCGCCCGGACGTTGTCCTGGTTCTCGTGCTGGCACGGGAACCAGGAACCCGGCGTGGCCGCGTGCAGCCGCTCCGCCTCGGCGATCGCCCCCGGGTAGCCCAGAGCGCTCGGCGTCTGGACTATCTCCGCTCCGAACGCGCGCAGCAGCTTGACCCGCTCGGTCGTGGCGTTGTCCGGGAGCACGATGACACAGCGGTAGCCCCGGGAGGCGGCGAACGCGGCCAGCGAGATCCCGGTGTTCCCGGAGGTGGCCTCGATGACGGTACCGCCCGGCAGCAGTGCGCCGCGCCTCTCCGCGGCGCGCATCATGTAGAGGGCGGCACGGTCCTTGCTGGACGACATCGGGTTGGCGAGCTCCAGCTTAGCCAGCACCCGCGCTCCGGGCGCCAGGTCACGCAGACGCAGCTCCAGCAGCGGGGTCGAGCCCACGAGCTCCTCGATACGCGAGGCGACGGCCGGGCGGGCGGGGGCGGTGTGGGCCGAGGGGGCCTGTGCGATGGTGGGCACGGTTCTCATCTCTCGCAATCGGGGGAGTCGGTCGGCAGGGACTTGGGGCGGGTCACCAGGAACCGGAGGAGGCGATGACGGTGAAGACGTCCTCCATCAGCTCCGGCCGGCGGCCGGGCTCCTTGATGACGGCGGTGGGCGCGAGCACCCGAGCACCGCGGGGTACGTCCTTGTTGACGAGGGCCTGGGCGCCGATCACCGCACGGTCACCGACGGTCACCGGCCCCAGGACGGTGGAATTGGCGCCGAGGATCACGCCACTGCCGACGACGGGGTGACGGCGGTCGCCCTCGGGCCGCTTGTTGTCGCTCCACCAGCCGACCGCGCCAAGGGTGACTTGGTGGTACATCGTCACGTCGTCGCCGACCACGGCGGTCTCGCCGATAACCACCCCGGCACCGTGGTCGATGAACACCCGCCGGCCGAGGACGGCGCCCGGATGGATCTCCACGGCGGTCACCCTGCGAGCCCACCGGGCCAGCAGCCGCGCCGGGATCCGCAGACCGCGGCCGTGCATGCGGTGGGCGATCCTGTGCGCCCACAACGCGGTGAGCGCCGGGTGGAGAATGGCTTCCTTCTTGCCCCGCACGGACGGGTCGCGTGCCACGACGACACCGAGATCCTCGCGGAGGGCGGACAGCAGACGGGGTGTGGCGGACGCGGGGGTGGCCCACGCCGTTCCGGATGCCCCGGCGCTGACGGTGCTGGACGCGGGGCCGGAGGGCGGATTCGACTCCGCTTTCGTCGGACTGAACAGGCTCATCGTGGCTCCAGTGGCGGGGTGGGCCTCTTGACTGGAACAGAGCCTGCCGGGCGGCCTTCCCGCCGGAGTCCCGGCACGTTCCCGTCCCCCGGAGTCCCGGCACGTTCCCGTCTCCCGGGGCCACCGGAGCCCTCGACGGAAGAAGAAGGGAACGTGGCGGGAAACATTCGGGAACGGCAGCTCCCACACTCGCCTGAGCACCACCCGGTTGCGCATCGGCGCACCGGCGGGCGTGGGCCGGTGCGCCGGCCCACGCCCGCCAAGTGGTTCACCGCGAGCAGAGGAGCTCCCCGTGCCTGTGATTTCCGTTGACTGGTGGAAAGGCAACGACCGTGCCCGACGTCAGGAACTGGTCGGTGAGCTGACCGCCTGCGTATCCCGTATAGCGGGATGCCCCGAGGCCGCCGTCACCGTCATAGTGCGCGACGTGGACCCCGACCACTGGGGGAAGGGCGGCCTGCTCGCCGACGAGCCCGTTCCCGGCCCTGCCGACGAGCCCGCCCCCACCCTCGCCGAGGAACGTCCCTCGACCTATGCGACTGTTCCGCCCGCCCCGCAGGACGCCGGGGGACAGAAGCCATGACTGCGTCCGCCGGACCCGGGTCCTCCGATCCGAGTCCTCTGCTCCTCGTCTGTCCGACGCCCGAGCTGGTGGCTGAGGCGAAGGAGGCAGGATTCCCCGTCGTCACGATCGCCGAGACGGCCGGGTTCACTGACGACCAGCTGCGTGACCACCTGGTGGAGACCGTCCGTACCCACCGGGTGGGCATGCTGATCGCCTGCGGAGACGCGAGCACCCTGCCCGCTGTGCTGGAGACGGCGGAACACCTCGGCGTGTCCCCGAACCCGGCCGCCGCGGCACGGTCGCTTGCCGACGCATCACAGATCAGGGGCCTGCTCACGCGCAGCGGCCCTCAGTGGGAAGCGCTCGCACTGCCCACCGGCCCTGGGGACGCACCACCGTCGTACGACATCGAATACGGCGTGGAGACGCTGACGGTGGAGGGGATGCACCGGGTCACCGGCATCGTCGAACTGCGTTCCACGGGGAAGGGAGCACCAAGCGCAGGTTCCGGGCCCGCTCCGGGCACCGGTGACGGGACCGTCGGTACGGGGCTCCGCGGTACACCTGTCCACACCTTCCCCGCGCCCATCACCCGGCAGGAGGAAGCGGAGATCCGGGCCCTGGCCACGGGCCTCCTGGATCTGGCCGGGTACGAGTTCGGGTACGCCTTCACCCGTGTCGCCCGGACCGACGAGGGGCCGCGCGTCGTCGAATCACTTCCACGCCAGGCGAGCTGGCCCACCTCCCGGCTGATCGAACTGACCACGGGACTCACCGCGGAACGTGAACTAGTGCGCGCCCTGTCGGGCATCCCGCTGGACACCCCCGTGACGGTGGGCTGCGCAGCCGCCGTGCCGTTGCCTGACCCGACCGACGCGCCGGCCCGCGGTACGGCGCAGCCGGAGGTACGGGAGGTGCGGGAGGGGTACGCCCTGCTCACCGCCCTCACCCCTGCCGAACTGGCCACCCGCGCAGAGGCCGTCCTCGGGCGCCCGGCCCCCGTCGGTCTCCTTCCGGCCGGTGAAGGGCATGCCGGACGAGGCGCTCCCTGACGTGCGTCGCCCTACGTGATCGTGTCGGCCGGGCCGTGAGGATCCGGTGCGGAACGCCCGGCCGGGACATCCCGGCCGGGCGTTCCGCATGTACAGCCGTCGGGTTCGGCGACGACGACGGCGTCCGGCCGGCGAAGCGACTGCGTCGGCCGCAGCCACCGCGGGACCTGGTGGAGTACCCCCGCAGCGCAGGTGGCGCTGCGGCAAGCCCCGCGGAGGGAACGGCGCCGTCACGCAGGCCCAGCGCGTCTCCCCGTTCCTCCTCCTCACTGCTCGCTGCCTGCCTTCGCGAGCGCGCCGCGCCACGGGCCCCAGGCCTGCGAACAGGCTTTCCCGCTGCGTTCCCGACTCCCGGTCGGCGACAGGTAGCCGAAGCGGAACGACCCGGGAGCGGGACACGCGAATGTCATTCCTGTCAGCAGGAAAGCCCAGGCAGGACCACCACAGAAGGCGGGATTCAGATGCGGAACTCGGTGCTCGCGACGGCGGGAATACTCACGGCGATCGTTCTCTCGGTCAGCGGCGGCGCCGGTGACCTGGCAGGTCCGACGAGCGGTTCCCGGATCGATTCCCAGGCCGCTGTGCACCTGGTCCTGCACGACGGCACCAGCTTCGAAGCCGTCGTCTCCGACTCGGGCGAAGGCCCGAACATCGCGCCTGCCGTGCCGACCTCCGGTGAGGGTCCGAATGTGGTTCCGGCGTCGGACGGTGAGGGTCCGAATGTGGTTCCGGCGTCGGACGGTGAGGGCCCGAACGTGGTTCCGGCGTCGGACGGCGAAGGCCCCAATGTGGGTCCTTCGTCCAGCGGTGAAGGCCCCAACTTCGCCGCCTGAAGCCCTAGGCCTGAGCTGCGGTCCGATGCTTCCCCGGGCCACCTGGCCCCTGGGGGAGGCCGGCACCGCCTGGGCGAAGTACGGGGGAGCCGCCCTCCTGGCATCGGTGATGTGAACGCCAGGAACGGTTTCGCGCGGCCACCCCGCTCAGCGCCGAACCGTCAAATCGTCTGGTCCGCAGGAATCCCCATGGCTTCGAAGGCTTCGTTCGCCGTCTCGCGGTGGGCCCGGGCCGGACCGAGCTCGCCGAGTTTCTCCAGGGCATGAGCCATTCCGGCGAGCGCGTGTGCCTCCTCCACCCGGTAGCCGACCACGGTAGCCGCGTCATGGGCGTGCCGGTGCAGCTCCAGGGACAGGGAGTAGCGGCCGTTGCGGGCGTGCAGTCGCCCGATGATGTTGCCGACGGCGGCCTCGCGCATCGGTGTGCCGCTCAGGTCTCCCAGCTGCAGTGCCGACTCGGCCCACTCGGCGGCCGGTTTGCTCTCGCCGAGCCGGTCGGCGGCCTCGGCGGACAGGGCGAGCACCAAGGACATGTCTGCGGGCGACATGACGTCCACAGCCAGCTTGCGGGCCCGGCCCAGCAGATCGGCGGCCGCCTCGGTCTCGCCCAGTCCGAGCCGGGCGACCGCGAGATCCGTCAGCCCTTCGACCTCCTTGTCGACGGAACCGATGCTGCGCGAGAGCGTCACGGCACGAGTGGCGGCCTCCACCGCCTCCGGGAAACGCCTCCACTCGGAGTACAGGTTGCTCAGGTTGGTCAAGGACTCGGCCTCGGCACGCTCCGCCCCGAGCTCCCGCTTGATGGAGATGGACTGTTCGAGGCGGGGGAGCGCTTCGTGGTACCGGCCCAGTGCGCTGAGCAGGAGCCCCAGGACGCCGGTGTCCTTGGCTTCGCCGCGTCGGTCGTGGAGAGCGACGGCCAGCCCGAACGCCTCCTCCGCCGTCTCTATCCCCTCCTCGAAGCGGCCGAGCTTCCAGCAGGCCACGGCAAGGTTCGACAGACTCAGCCGTAACAGGGCCGGGTCGCCCAGCCGACGGGAAGCGGTGATCGCGGTGCGGCTCAGTTCCCGGAATTCCTCCAGGCGACCACGAAGGTCGAGGGGGAAGGCAACGTTGGCGGCGAGCAGCCCCACATGGCTGTCCAGCTCCCATCGGTATGCGAGGGAGACAGCGGCCAGCAGCGAGTCCTGCTCCCTCTCCAGCCAGTCCCGGGCCTGGTCGGGGGTGTTGAGCGGGGGGAGTTCGGCGAGCGACCGGTGCTCGGGGCGGCTTATCCGGACACGTCCGGGGAAAAGCACGTCGCAGGCGGCGTCCGTGGCAGCCAGAGCGAAGTCGAGGAGCCGACGCACGGCCTGCGCTGCCTCCTCGACACCCGCGCTCCCGCCCGCCCCGCCGGGACCCGTACTGCCGCGCGAGAGGTTCTGGGCGAAGCTCCGGACCAGATCGTGGAAGGCGTAGCGACCGGTTTCGTGCTGCTGGAGCAGATGCATGTCCAGGAGGTACTCCAGCACCCCCTCCGCGTCCCGGGTGCCCTTGTCGAGCAAGGCGCCGGCCGCATACACGTCGATCTCGGTCCCCGGGTGCTGGCCCAGCATCCTGAAGGCCTCCCGGGTCTCGGCGGCCAGACCCTCGTACGAGAGCCTCAAGGTCACTTCGACGCTGCGCTCGCCGGAGTTGAGTTCGGCCAGCCTGTGGGCGTCGTCGCGGAGTCTGTCGACGAGGTAGCGGACGGTCCATCGGGGGCGTTTCCGCAGCCTGGCGACGGCGATGCGCAGGGCGAGCGGGAGATGGCCGCAGAGTTCGGCCAGTTGTGCGACGGCTTCCGGCTCAGCACGGGCGCGTGTACGGCCGAGAACACCCTCGACGAGGGCGACGCTGTCGCCGGGCGGCATGACGCCCAGGGAAATGGTGTGCGCGGCGTCGAGGTCCGCGAGCAGGGCTCGGCTGGTGACCAGGACGAGGGTTTCTGTCGGAGAGGTGAGGAGCGGCCTCACCTGGGACTCGTCCAGGGCGTTGTCGAGCAGAAGGATCATTCGATGGGCGCTCATGGTGCGCCGCCACAGCGCGATGCGCCCCTCGGCGTCGTCCGGGATCCGATCGCCCGGCACGCCCAGCGTCCGCAGCAGGGCTTCGGCGGCAGCGCCCGCACTGAGGGGCTGTCCGCTGGGTGTGAACCCGCGCAGGTCGATGTGGAGCTGGGCGTCGGGGTAGCTGTCGGCGAGCTGATGAGCGGCCCGTACCGCGAGTGACGTCTTGCCGCTGCCGCCCATGCCGTCGATGGCGATGATCAGTGGCCCCGTGCCCGGAGCCTCCTGCACGAACCCGAGCAGTTCGCGGACCTCCGCTTCACGGCCGGTGAAGTCGCGCAGGTCGTAGGGCAGGGTGGAAGGCTTGTCCTCCGGGGTGAAGGGAGCGGGGGCGGTCTGCGGCGGAGCCGCGAGATCGGGGCTGTTGCGCAGTATGGCGTTGTGCAGTTCGCTGAGCGAGTCGCCGGGGCCGATGCCGAGTTCGTCGATCAGGAACTCTCGGACCTTGGCGAACTCTTCGAGTGCCTCCGCTTGGCGGCCGGACCGGAAGAGGGCCAGCATCAGCTGGCCGCGCAGAGTTTCGCGAAGTGGGTGTGCGTCGATGAACTCCCTTATCTCACCCACCAGTTCGCTGTTCTCGCCCGAGCTGAGCCGTAAATCGAAGAGCTGCTCGACAGCCGAGAGACGCCGTTCCTCCAGAGCTGCGGAGGCGGCCGAGAGCACCGATCCGGCGCTGCCGGACAGCAGCGGCCCCCGCCACAGGTCGAGCGCCTCTCGGAGTGCCGTGGCGGCGAACGCGCTCCGTCCGGCGGCCGTGGCCTCCCTGGCCTGTTTCAGCCCCTCGGTGAACCTGCTGAGGTCCACCTGGTCAGGCGTCGTGAGAGCCCGGTAGCCCGGCCCCTCCGTGACGATCAGATTGCGTCCGTCCGGGATGCGCTGACGCAGCTCTGCCACGGCCTTGCGCACCTGGTGGGCGGCGGTGGCGGGCGCGTTCTCGTCCCACACGGCTTCCACCAGGCGGAAGACGGGAAGCACGCGCTGGGGCTCCAGCAGGAGAGTCACCAGAACCTTCTCGTGCACCGGGCCACCCACCCGTACGCGTTCCGCTCCGTCCCAGCATTCGAACGAGCCCAGAATCCGGAACCGCACTCTGTGTTCCCCTGCGTCCTCGCCCATGAAACGTTTCCCTCCAGCGGGCCTTGGAGCGACGCCTGCCACCCCACCAATGCCGACGCTCCCAGTCCTGCCGGTCCGAATGGTTCATCACACCAGTGCGGCGAGGTGGGCGGCAAGACGGCCCTCCGCTTCATGGCCACAAGGCAACGTTCGTCGTACAGAATTGATTTACTGTCAACACTCATCGCCGCGTATCGGCCATGCACGCGGACCGTCGATGCGGAAGCCCGTGACTGTGACCGCCGGACCCTCTCCTGGCATATCCACCTCATGGCCTCGGAGCCCAGCCCGACGGAACGCCCAGGTGCGAGGCAGCCGCACCTCCCCGCCGGTACGCCGTCGCGGCGGCGAGAAGCCTGCACGAATCGTCGGATGCGTGGTGCCGAACTTCCGCCCGAGCGAGGCCGTCGGTCGACGCGTTCGCACGCGTCGACCGGCCGCCGTTGTCTACGGTCGTGAAGTGCACACGAGGTGTGGACGCAGGTGACGATTTTCGAGCGGGAGGGTGAGAGGCGGCCGCGCGGGCACACGAGGTCCATGTCCGGAGAGCACGCACGTCGCATGAGCGTCCCCGCCCGCTCCGTCCCCCAGACGCCCCCGCGCGGAGCCAGACACGGACGCCGGCCGGTGTCCGGCAGGCGACTGCGCCTGAGGATCTTCGCCTACCGTGGCATCGAGTTCCTCTCCGCCCATGTCCCCGGTGACGCCGGCCCCGGGGAGGAGTGTCTGCTCCTTGTCCACGTCCGCAAGGTTGTCGGCCAGATCCGCTACCGGATCTGTACCGCCTGTGGCGAGGGCGTCATCAGCGGCGTGGATATCGACGGCCGGCTCCACTCCACCGGGCTCGGCACGCGGGCCCTGTCGCACCTTCGGTCCCTCCACCCCGGAATCACCTGGCGCAGCACCCTGACGCTACGCGCCACGCGCGATCTGCTGCGCCGTATGCGAATTCTCGCCGCTGAGGCGGAACCCAGGTGTGAACACGTCCTCGCGCTCGGACCGGCCGACTGACGTACGAGCCGCACGTCGGTGCCTGCCGTTCCGGATGGCTTCTCGCCAGGTGCACCCGTCGCCGTACGAGCCTCCGGCGGGGAGCAGGGGCGGCCAGGACTCCGCACCGCCCCTGCCGAGCAATCGATCCAGCTCCGGCCGGTGGCCGGATTTCGAAGGGAGCGGGCGGGTCAGTTCGTGACGGACCGGTCACGCGCCAGCAAGGTCTCCGCCCCTGTCTCCACGAGATCCGTGGCCGTCGACGCCTTGTGCGCCAAGCCGGTCTCCTGGGCCACTCCATGGACCGCCGTGCCGGTGCGTTCTCCGGCGGTGGCAGCGGTGAGGGCGGCGCCGGTCAGGGCCGGAGCGAAACTGTCTGCCTGTGCGGCGGGGGCGGCGGTCAGCAGTACCGATCCGGCCGCGGCCGCGGTGAGGGTTCGCCATACGTTCATGGTCGGTACAACGCTTACTCCTCCCGCAGGGCACGGTGGGCGACGAATTTCAGGAGACGGGTCCGCCGGCGCAGCGGGGGAGTCGAAGACCGACTTCGGGGAGCAAGTCGAACATGGGCGTCGTGGCAGGTGGCGAGATCATCGGCAGGTGTTCGACTGGATTCCGCGCGTGTGGGCCGGGGTGCAGTGGTGCGGCCTGCCGGAGAGGTTCGTGTCGTGGAAGGCCTTCTGTGAATGCCACCGTCCGTGGTCGACCGGCGAGGCTCGGGGCGTCTGCTCCTGCAGGTTGTCGTGGGCGGCGCGTCCGTTCTGCCGGACGAAGTCATGGCTGCGCGGACAGCGCGCTGTGTGCCTCGTCAGCCTGTTTGTTGCGGGTGGCGGTTCATCTACGGGTCGGTACCGGTGTGGATGAGGTGGCGGCCGACGACCGCAGTTGTTCGATCACGTCGTTCAAGTGCGCGGCAGCAGCCTGTGCCGCTGCCGTGGCGTCGCCGCTGACGATCCCGTCGATGATGTCCAGGTGCTGCTGCAGTGACTGGGCGGGGCGGCCGGGGCGCAGGGCCAGCCGGAACTGAAAACGCACCATCGGTCCGTTGAGACGTTCGAGCTGGCGCCTGGCGACCTCCTGACCGCTGGCCTCGACCACCAGTTCGTGCAGGCGCTGGTTGAGGGCGGAGTACGTGTGCACCGCTCCGTCCGCGACTGCCTGCCGCATCTCCGTGCCTATCCGGCGCAGTTCCGTACGCTGCGCCTCGTTCGCCTGCGTAGCCGCCTTCATGGCGCACAGTTGCTCCAGTGCTGAGCGGCACTCGGTGATCTGTATGGCCTCGTCGATGGAGACCGCACGGATGCGGGCGCCGCGGCGGGGGACGATCTCCACGATCTCCTCGGCGGCGAGGTCCTGCAGGGCCTCGCGGACGGCGCTGCGGGTCGTGCCGTAGGACTCGGCGAGGTCGTTCTCCACGAGTCGCTGCCCGGGTACCAGGTCCCCGGAGCGCAAGGAATGCCTGATGGCGTCGGTCACGTACTGGCGTCCGGCTGCGCCCGTCAGCTTGTCCGTCAACTCGTTCGACCTCTTTCGTCGGCAGGTCTGTGCATGTGAAGCCTAGAGCCTCGTGGGGCTCCGGCCGCGTCCCCGGCGAACTTCTTTTGTAATTTCTTCAAACATCTTGTCAACAATCTGGTTGATGACCTAGCTTCCTCTGCGTATCCCCAGTTTGGCGAAGGAGTCCCGATGCCTGCCGAAGCAGTTACCCGGTCCAGCGGGGCGCGCCGTCACGGCTCCCAGACCGCGATTCCGTGCCTCTTCATGCGAGGCGGCACGTCGCGGGGGCCGTTCTTCGACGCGCGACTGCTGCCGGAGGACACCGAGCTCCGTGACACCGTGCTGCTGGCCGCGATGGGCTCACCCGACCCGCGCCAGATCGACGGCATCGGCGGCGGGCACCCGCTGACCAGCAAGATCGGCATCGTGGGTCCTGGCACGGAACCCGGCGTCGACGTGGAGTGGACTTTCGTTCAGGTGCAGCCCGGCGGGGACACGGTCGACACTTCCTCCAACTGCGGCAACATGCTGGCTGCCGTGCTGCCGTTCGCTGTCGAGACCGGCGTGGTCGTCCCCGACGCCGACCGCACCACCGCCCGGGTGCGTACCCACAACACCGGCATGGTCGCCGAGATCACCGTCGCCACCCCACTGGGCACGGACGGAGCGCGGCACGTCGACTACCGGGGCCAGGCCCGTATCGACGGTGTCCCCGGCACTGCCGCTCCGGTCGAGATCAGCTTCCTGGACACGGCCGGCTCTGTCGCCGGCTCCATGCTCCCCACCGGGCATGCGCGCGACACCGTCGAGGTTCCCGGAATCGGTGCCGTCGACGTCACCCTGATCGACAACGGCCAGCCCCTGGCGATCGTGGCAGCCGAGCGCCTGGGCGCCACCGGCTACGAGACACCGTCACAGATCGACGCCGACGGCGGGCTCAAGGCCCGTGTCGAGGCGCTACGCCTGATCTGCGGCGAAGCCATGGGCCTGGGCGACGTCACGGAGAAGAACTACCCGAAGATGACGCTGGTGGCGCCGCCGCGTCACGGGGGCACCCTCTCCACGCGCAGCCTCATCCCGCAGGTCTGCCACCAGTCCATCGGTGTGCTCGCCGCCGTCACGGTTGCGACCGCCTGTGTACTTGAAGGCAGCGTCGCCCGCGACATCGCCGCCGATGTCTCCGGCACGGAGCCCACCGTCTCCGTCGAGCACCCGTCCGGGGAGTCCAGCGTCACCCTCGGCCTCACCCCGGACGTCCCCCGGCGGGTCACGCGCTCCGCGCTGCTGCGTACCGCCCGGCTCATCATGGCCGGCGACCTCCTCATACCCCGTTCCCTCTGGGACCCCACCCCCACCACTCAGGAGAACACCGCGTGATCATTGACGTCCACGGTCACTACACGACGGCGCCTGCCCCGCTGGGGGAGTGGCGTGGGGCCCAGATCGCCGCGCTCACCGACCCGGCACGGGCACCCGATCGCGCAGGGCCCGCCATCAGCGACGACCAGATCCGCGAATCCATCGAGACCAACCAACTACGTCTCATGGACGAGCGTGGCATCGACGTCACCGTCTTCTCCCCTCGGGCCTCGTTCATGGCCCACCACATCGGCGATTTCGCCACCTCCTCCGCCTGGGCCCGCATCTGCAACGACCTGTGCCACCGTGTCGCCGAGCTGTATCCCGGCCGATTCGCCCCCGGTGCGATGCTGCCGCAGTCACCGGGAACCGATCCGGCCACCGTCATCCCCGAAATCGAACGCGCGGTGCTGGAGCTGGGCGCCGTCACGGTCAACATCAACCCGGACCCCTCCGGCGGCCACTGGACCGCACCACCGTTGACAGACCGGTCCTGGTACCCGGTGTGGGAGAAGCTCGCCGAGCTGGACGTGCCGGCCATGGTTCACGTCTCCACCAGCTGCAACGCGGCCTTCCACACCACCGGGGCTCACTACCTCAACGCCGACACCACCGCGTTCATGCAACTGCTGGCCGGGGATCTGTTCGCCGACTTTCCCGAGCTGCGCCTGATCGTCCCGCACGGTGGCGGCGCCGTGCCGTATCACTGGGGCCGGTTCCGGGGCCTGGCGCAGGCGCTGGGCAAGCCGGATGCGGTGGAGTCACTGTTGCGCAATGTCTTCTTCGACACCTGCGTCTACCACCAGCCAGGCATCGACCTGCTGTTGGAAGTGGTCCCGCACGGCAACATCCTCTTCGCCTCCGAGATGATCGGGGCCGTCCGTGGCATCGACTCGCACACCGGCCACCACTTCGACGACACACGCCGCTACGTCGAGAACGCGGGCCTGTCCGACGAACAACTGACCGCGGTCGAGGAACGCAACGCCAGGCGTGTGTACCCCCGTCTGGATGCCCGCTTGAGTGCCCAGGGCCGCTGAGTCCCTGGGCCCCGTCCCACACGGCCTGGTTCCGCTCCCGGATCGATCACCCATGACAGCGCAAGGAGTCAAATCATGCACGAACTCGGAGTCGTCCACCGCGGGATGGAACGCGCCGACCACGCGGCGGTCGAGGCCATGTCCCGGTTCGGGGTCGCCACGGTCCACGAGGCCATGGGCCGACTCGGCTTGATGCGTCCGTACATCCGCCCCGTCTACGAGGGCGCGAAGCTCTGCGGCACCGCCGTCACCGTGCTGCTGCAGCCCGGCGACAACTGGATGCTGCATGTGGCCGCCGAGCAGGTGCGGGAGGGCGATGTGGTCGTCGCCGGCTGCACCACCGAGAGCGAGGACGGCTTCTTCGGCGAGCTGCTCGCCACCTCCCTCCGAGCCCGCGGGGCCAAGGGCCTGGTCATCGACGGCGGCTGCCGTGATGTCGACGAGCTGCGGCAGATGGACTTCCCCGTCTTCTCCCGCGCGATCAACGCCAAGGGCACCGTCAAGGCCACGCTCGGTTCGGTCAACGTTCCCGTCGTCGTCGCCAACGCGCTGGTCAACCCGGGTGACGTGATCGTCGCTGACGCCGACGGTGTGGTCGTGGTCCCCGCTTCCCAGGCCGTCGCGGTGGTCGAGGCGGCCGCAAGGCGCGAGGCAGCCGAGGAGGGCAAGCGGGAACGGTTCGCGGAAGGGGAACTGGGCCTGGACATCTACGCCATGCGAGGACCCCTGGCCGAGCTCGGCCTGACCTACGTCGACTGACCGCACGAGGAGCACTCCCGATGACTGACCAGACCTCCGCCATCACCCCGGGCTGGCTCGACTGGTACCGCGGTCCCACCGAGCCCACCTTCGCACTGCCGGCGGGGGCGGTGGACGCCCACTGCCACGTATTCGGCCCCGCCGCCGAATTCCCCTTCGCGGCCGAACGCAGGTACACGCCCGTCGACGCCTCCAAGCACGACCTGTTCGCCCTCCGCGACCGCCTCGGCATCACGCGCAACGTCATCGTGCAGGCCACCTGCCACGGTGCCGACAACAGCGCCCTGGTGGACGCCCTGCATACGGCAGGCGACCGGGCCCGCGGGGTGGCGACCGTGCGCCCCGACGTCAGCGAACAGGAACTGCGGCGTCTGCACGACGCCGGAGTGCGAGGGGTGCGCTTCAACTTCGTACGACGCCTGGTGGACGCCGCGCCCACCGAGGCGCTGGTGACCATCGCCCGCAGGATCGCACCGCTGGGATGGCACGTCGTCCTCTACTTCGAGGCTCCGGACCTGGCCGACCTGGAGACGTTCTTCGCCTCCCTGCCCGTGCCGCTCGTCATCGACCACATGGGCCGCCCCGACATCACACGGAGCCCGGACGGGCCCGAGTTCGCCCGCTTCCTGCGCTTCGTCGAGGCCAACGACGTCTGGGTCAAGGTCTCCTGCCCCGAGCGCCTGACCGTCACCGGACCGCCCGCCCTGGACGGCGAGCGCCACGCCTACCGTGACGTCGTGCCGTTCGCCCGCAAGGTCGTCGACGAGTTCACCGACCGGGCCCTGTGGGGCACCGACTGGCCCCACCCCAACCTCAAGAACCACATGCCCGACGACGGTCTGCTCATCGATCACATCCCGCATGTCGCCACGACCCCTACCCGGCAACAGGCCCTGCTGGTCGACAACCCCCGGCACCTGTACTGGCCGGAAGAGGCCGGCTGAGCGCAAACCACCGGCCCCGCAACGGTGCCGCGTCCCCACCCCAGGAGCGTGCAGTGCAGCACACACCCGCCACCAACGCGGCCAACCGGCTCGACCGGTTGCCCATATCCAAGTTCCACAAGACCGCCCTCTACGCGGTGGCGTTCGCATACTTCTTCGAGTTCGCCGACATCAACACCTTCGCCATCACAGCCCCTGTGGTGCGCGAACAGTGGGGCGCCGACGTCAACCACATCGCCTACGTGATCTCGTTGTCCTTCGTCGGCATGTTCTTCGGGGCCGTGGTCGCCGGTGGACTGGCCGACCGGTTGGGACGCCTGCGCATGCTCATCATGAGCACGGTCTGGTTCACCGTGTGGTCCTTCGCGTGCGTCTTCGCCTGGGACATCTGGTCCCTGGGCGTCTTCCGCGTGCTGACTTCGGCGGGACTCTCCGCGATGACCGTCGTCGCCGTCGTCTACATCAGCGAGCTCTACCCGCGAGCCAAGCGAGGCAAGTTCCAGGCGTATGCCATCGTCATCGGCATCTGCGGCACCCCCGTGACCAACCTCATCGCCTCCGCGGTGGTGCCGCTGTCCGACTGGTCCTGGCGCCTTGTCTACCTGTGGGGCTCTCTCGGTGTGCTGTTCCTGTTCTTCGTGCGGAAACTCGAGGAGTCTCCGCAGTGGCTCGAGTCCCGCGGCCGCCACGAGGAGGCCGACGCCGTCCTGACGCGCATCGAGGCGGGCGTGGCAGCCGAGCACGGCGAGTTGCCCGCCGCACAGGAACCGCAGCCGCAGGGCCGGCCGGCAGGACCGGTCCGGGCATGCTCAAGGAAAAGAAGTTCCTGTTCCCCACGATCCTGCTGTCGGTCCTGTGGATCACCCAGACCATCGGCTTCTTCGGCTACTCCAGCTGGGCGCCGACGCTGCTGGCCGCCGAAGGCGTCAGCGTGGAGGACTCGATCTTCTACGTAGCCCTGACGACGGTCGGCGCACCGCTCGGCTCCTTCCTCGCCGCGATGGTCACCGACCGGTTCGAGCGCAAGTGGTCCCTGGTGGTCTTCGGGCTGATCATCGCCGTCACCGGTTTGATGTACGGGCTGACGTTCACCCCGGTGCTGATCGTCGTCTTCGGGTTCCTGGTCAATCTCTTCGAGCGCGGCTACACCGCCCTGGCCTACGCCTACTCGCCGGAACTCTTCGACACCCGGGGCCGCTCACTCGGCACCAGCATCGCCTACGGCCTGGGACGACTGTCGAACGCGGCCGGCCCGCTGATGATCGCCGGCATCTACAACGGCGTCGGCTACGAGGCGGTCTTCATGTTCATCGCGGGAACCTGGACCGTCGGAGCCATCGTGCTGGCCGTCTTCGGCCCTGCCACGCGCCGCCACCGGCTGGCGGCGGAGGCCAAGGCACTGGAGAAGCAGAAGGCCGTACCGTCGACATCCTGAACGCCGGAGCCACGGCATGCGCACCCGGGACGGGGAGGTGCGCCGGAGAAATCGATCGGGGGCTCATACGGAGCATGACGGCGCGCGCTGATGCGGCGTAGGGCTTCGTCGCCCTGTGGCACGCCGACATCGCTGAGGACACGTGTGAGGCCGACGTCGACGAAGCTGCGGTCTCCGGGTTCCGATGACTGGCTTGTCGCAGCTCATGCGCCGCCGGTGCTTGACGGCTCCTCGTCCGGGGGCAGCGGCACCTGGAAGCGGGTGCCGCCCGGTACGGGACGCGGGCAGGTGCCGGTGAGCGGCTCGAGCGGGGAGCTCGTACGGTCGGATCGCCGAAACCCGAGGCGGCGACCGTGCGTTGCCTCGAATCAGGACAACCCGTCCAAGTGATCGTATCTGCCTCCCTGCCGCCTGTCAGCGGACTGTTGACAGGCCGGATCGGCATGATCAATCATCGCGGGACGGCAGCCCTGATCGTTTCTGTTCGGTCGTGAGGCCGGTGCGGTCGGGGTAGCAGCCCGCCACACGGTCGGCATGTGCTCGATCCTGTGCACCAGCGGCTTAGCGGCCCGAGCTCACACCATGCATCGGGCCGCGGGGTCGCGCGGTCCCACCGTCACGTACGCACACAGTCGGGAAGGCAGCCCCCGGTGCCACACGCTTCACACCATGTCAGTCCCCCCTCGCCCACGGCTCACGAGCCGGTCGAGCGACGCGATCCCGGTTCGCCAGCGGCGATCAGGCCGGCCTCGTTCGCGCAGAAGCGCCTGTGGTTCCTGGCTCAGCTTCCCAGCGGGAGTGCCGCGTACAACGAACCGCTCGCCTTCCGGCTCGACGGGCTGCTCGACAGCGAAGCCCTGGCCCGCTGCCTCGACATGCTGACGGAGCGTCATGAGGTGCTCCGAACGCGCCTCGTGGAGCACGACGGGGAGGTGTGGCAGCACATCGATCCGCCCGGTGCCGGATTCTGCCTGTCTCTCGTCGATCTTACGGACAGTGCTGATTCCGACGCGCGCCTCGAAGAGCTCCGGTCGGAGGAGACGGGCACCCCCTTCGATCTGGCCGCCGGCCCGCTGGGGCGCGGCCATCTGGTCACTCTGGGGGCAGGGAGCCACATCCTGCTGCTGACGTTCCATCACACTGTCTACGACGGACATTCGATGAGCGTCATGATGCGAGAACTCGGCCGGCTCTACGCGGCCCGGACGTCCGGTGATGCCGACCCGCTACCCCCGCTCGATGTGCAGTACGCCGACCACGCACAGGTGCAGCACGACACCGTCACCGACGGTGGTCTGTCCGGCCAGGAGTCCTACTGGCAAGGCGTTCTCGCCGGTGCCCCGGCTGTGTTGGAGCTCCCCGCCGACCGCACGCGCCCCGCCGAGCAGGCCTACGAGGGCGGCCGGATCGAGTTCGCGGTCGATGCGGTGACCACCGGCGCGCTGCGAGCCATGGCACGCAGGCACGGTGCCACGCTCTTCGTGACCGTCCTGACCGGATGGGCGATCCTGCTCTCCCGGCTCTCCGGACGCGACGACATCGTTGTCGGCAGCCCGGTCGCCAATCGCCGCGGGCCCGCCGCCGCGGACCTGATCGGCTTCCTCGTCAACTCGCTGCCCCTGCGGGTCGACCTGTCCGGCTCACCCACCGCGGCCGAGGCGCTGACGCGCACCCGCGCCGTCGTACGCGAGGCGCTCAGGAACCAGGACCTGCCCTTCGAGCGCATGGTGGAACTGGTCAACCCGCCTCGCAGCGCCGCCCACACCCCCCTCTTCCAGACGATGTTCGCCTGGCAGCCGGACCGGCACGACCTTCTCGACCTGCCCGGGGTACGGGTGCGGCCCCTGCCGATCGGCCACGCTCCCGCGCGCTTCGAACTTTCGCTGGTGGCGGTCGACGCCGGGGACCGCGTCACGGGTCACCTGGACTACGCGACCTCGCTCTACGACCGGGCCACCGCAGAGCGCTGGGCCCGTCACCTCGAACACCTGCTGCGGGACATGGCTCGCGCGCCGGAGCGGACCATCGGGGCGCTGGAGTTGATGGACGACGAGGAGCAGTTGCGCCTGCTGCGCGACTGGGATGCCACAGACAGCGTCCTGGAGCTCTCGTCCCGTGCCCCTGCGGGCTCGGTGACCCCGTCGTCCGTCCTGGCGGCCACCGGGCTCGTGGAACTGTTCGAGGCCCAGGTGCGCGCCCGGCCGCGCCGCACGGCTGTCGTAGGCCGGGACGACACCTTGGACTATGCGACCCTCGACCGTCGGGCCGACCACCTCGCCCGCGCTCTCGGCGCCCGTTCCGTGCGCCCCGGCGACGTGGTGGGCCTGCATGTCGGCCGCACCACCGCACTCGCCGTCGGCATCCTCGGCATCCTCAAGGCCGGCGCCGCCTACCTCCCCCTCGACCCCGGGCAGCCGTACGACCGGCTCACCGCCATGATCGAGGACGCGGCCTGCCCGGTGGTGCTGAGCGACCGTGTCGGGGACGGATGCCCCGGCCAGTGGCTGGACCTGGCGGCCGTCGAGGCCGAGGGAACCGACGACCGGGCGCCGGGCGGCATCGGCCACACCCCGGACCGGCTCGCCTACGTGATCTTCACCTCCGGCTCCACCGGACGGCCCAAGGGCGTCGCGGTGGAGCACCGCAGCGTGCTCAACCTGTTCGCCAACTGGCAGTCCCGCATGGGTTCCGGGCCCGGCGAACCCGGCTCCGCATGGTCCAGCATCGGGTTCGACGCCTCGGTCCACGAACTGCTGCTCCCACTGATCACCGGTGGAACGCTCCACATCGTTCCCGAGGAGCTGCGCGGCGATCCGGCCTCCCTCATGACGTGGATGGGCGAGCACGGCATCACCCAGGCTTTCCTCCCACCCGCCTATGTGAAGTGGATCGACGAGGATCCCGCCCGGCGGCTGGCGGGACTCCGGCTGCGTACTCTGCTCACCGGCGTCGAGTCGCTCACCGAGGCCGCCCTGCACCGCCTGACCAGGCACCTGCCCGGCCTGCGGATCTGCTTCGGCTACGGACCCACCGAGACGACGCTCTACAGCACCGCCTACTACGAGCCCGGCCCGCTGGAGCGGCAGTGCCCCGTGGGGCGTCCGCTCGGCAACACCCGCCTGTACGTGCTCGACCCGGATCTGCGACCGGTCCCGCCCGGCGTGGTCGGCGAGGTGTACCTCGGCGGTGACTGCCTCGCCCGGGGTTACCTCAACCGCCCCGACCTCACTGATGAACGCTTCCTGCCCGACCCGTTCCTGCCCGGTGAACGCGTCTACCGCACCGGTGACCTCGCCCGCCGCCTCCCCGACGGCCAAGCCCACTACGCCGGCCGTGCCGACGACCAGGTGAAGCTTCGCGGCTTCCGGATCGAGCCGGCCGAGATCGAGGCCGCGCTGGGCACTCTGCCCGGTGTTCGTGAGGCAGTCGTTCTGGTCGATCCGGACGCGGAGGGACAGCCCCGGCTCGTCGCCTGCGTGGGGCGGGGCGAGGCGGCACAGCGCACCACCCATGACTGGCGCACCGAGCTCGCACGCCTGCTGCCCGACTACATGGTCCCGGCCGCCTTCGTGGACCTGCCGACCCTCCCGCTCAACCGCAGCGGGAAACTCGACCGGGAGGCGCTGCTCGAGCTCGCACGCTCCCGGACGTCCCGCGGGGTCAACGCGGCCAGCCCGCGCGACCACATAGAGCACGGTCTGTACCGGATATGGGGAGAGATCCTGCTCGCCCCGGACATGGGCATCAGCGACGACTTCTTCGAGATGGGCGGCACCTCCCTGTCCGCGATCAAGATGGCGCACCGTGTCGCCGAAACGTTCGGCAGGCCCATACCGGTGGCCGAGATCATTCTCCGGCCGACCATCGAGGCCCTCGGCGCGTTGCTGCGCGAGGGGGAGGCCCCCGGCGCCACGGGAAACGTCATCGAGTTCCGGGGCGGCACGGGCGCGCGCGTCATCTGCATACACCCCGCCGGAGGTACAGCCTTCTGCTATCTGCCGCTGGCCGGACTGCTGCCTGACTCGGTGGCTCTGCACGGCATTCAGTCCCCGGGACTGAACGTCGGTGAGAACCACCTGCCGAGCGTCGAGGCGATGGCCGAAACGTACCTACGGCTGCTGGAGCCCCTGGGGCCGGGGCCGCTCGTACTGACCGGCCTGTCCTACGGAGGGCTCGTCGCTCACGAGATGGGACGCAGGCTCGCCCTCGGCGGCCGCACCGACGTCAGCGTCGTCCTGCTCGACACCCAGGCCACCGACGAACCGGCCGCCCGCGAAGCCATCGCGCCCGTGGACATGGCCGAGTTCCGCGACAAGCTGGTGCGGTTCAACGGCATGTACCCCGGAATCGAGGACGCCCAGGTGGAGCGGTACTTCCGGATCTACAACCACAACCGGATGACCGCCCGGGACCACGTTCCGGCCACCTCCGGCGCACGCGTCGTCCTCGCCCAGGCGGTGCCCGGGCGGGAGGACACCCCCTTCCACGCCGAGGTGCGCGACTTCTGGCGGCGCCGCTGCTCCGGGCTCCGGGTCGAAACCATGGACTGCGACCACTGGGAGATACTGGAAAGCACCGAAGTACCACAGGTGGCGGACATCATCGCCGCCGAACTCGCGCACCACACAGCCGTGCCGGCCACCGGCAACGCCCTCCCGGCCCGGGAGGCGTGATGCAGGACCACCGCCGCTTGTCTGCCGGTGCCCCGGCTCTTCCGCCGTATCCGACCCTGGCCGAGGCCGTGCTCGCCCGGACCCGGCGCACTCCCGGCGCACCGGCCGTCGAGGACGGAACGGTCGTCGTCGACCACGCCGGACTCGACCGCCTCAGTGGCCGGGTGGCGTCAGCCCTGCGCGCCGCCGGCGTACGTCCGGGTCAGGCGGTCGCCGTCTGCCTTCCCCGGTCGTGGCAGCTCGTCTGCGTCATGCTCGGCATCCGCCGTGCCGGGGCGACCGTCGTACCGCTCGACCGTCTCAGCCCCGACCGGCGCCGCCGGCACATACTCGACGACTCCGGGGCCGTGGCGGCCGTCCACCGTGCGACGGACGGGATCGACCTGCCGGCCTCGCTCCCGGCGTTCGACGCGGACCGGCTGATGGCAGGAGAGGACGAGCCCGCCGACGCGTTCCCGCCCGACGAGCCGCGGCAGGGCACCGCTTCCGAAGCCGCCTTCGTCTTCTACACGTCGGGGACCACGGGCCTGCCCAAGGGCGTCGAGGTCACCGACGCGGGCGTACTCAGGCTGGCGGGAGCGCAGTACGTGCCGGAGGGCGGGGGCAGCCGCTTCGGCTGCCTGTCCAACCCCGCCTTCGACGCACTGAGCTTCGAGGTCTGGACCCCGCTCCTGACCGGCGGCGTCTGTGTGGTGCTCCACGACGAAGTGGTGCAGAGCCCTGCGTTGCTCGCCACGGCCCTCCGCGACCGGCGCATCGACACGATGTTCATCACCGTGTCCCTGTTCAACGCCGTCGTGGCGGCGGTGCCCGACTGCTTCGCCACCGTCGGCCGGGTACTGATCGGGGGCGAGCAGCTCAACGCCCACGTCGTCCGGCGCTGGTACGAGAACAACCCGGACAGCGGCACGGTCCTGTTCAACGCGTACGGACCCACCGAGGCCACCACGTTCGCCCTGTGTCATCCCGTCGCCCGGGAGTTCACCGGCGACGCCGTCCCCATAGGCACGGCCCTGCCCGGCACCGGACTCCTCCTGCGCACCCCTGACGGGCGTGTTGCCGAACCCGGTGAGACGGCCGAACTCCTGCTCTCAGGGCCTGCGTTGGCCCTCGGCTACCGTAATCTTCCCCAGGAGACCGAGCGGTGCTTCGTGCTCCTGCCACGAGCGGACGGCGGTGAGGAACGCTGGTATCGCACCGGTGACCTCGTACGGGCGGACGACGAGGGCCGTCTCACCCACCTCGGCCGCGCCGACCGCCAGGTCAAGGTGCGTGGCTTCCGCATCGAGCCGGGGGAGGTGGAGCGGCACCTGCTGGCCCACCCCGCCGTGCGCCAGGCGCACGTGTGCACCCGGCGCGAGGACGCCGATCGGCACGAACTGCTCGCGTTCCTCGTACTGGAAGGCGATCTCTCCTACGAGACCTACGAACGGCATCTCGCCGACACCCTCCCGGTGTACATGCGCCCCCACCGTACGCACCCGGTCGAGCGGATCCCGCTCAGCGCCAACGGCAAGGCGGACGAGGCCGCCCTGCTCGGCACCGCCGAGGCACAGGCGCCCTGGCGTGGCGAACACCGTGGCGAACGGGAGGCCACCGCCGCCCAGCGGGAGATCCTCGACCTCGCGGCCGAAGTGCTCGGGATCGCGGGGCTGCGTCCGGCCGACCGGCTGACAGCGAGCGGCGGCGACTCGCTCAAGGCGCTGCGCCTACGGTTCGACATCCAGCGCCGATTCGGTGTGGACCTTCCCCAGGACCTCGTGCTGCGGGCCGACTTCGCCGCCATCGCGGACGCCGTGCACGCCCCGGACGCAGCCGTTGACATCCACCCGCCCGTACCCCTCGACGTCCCCGGCCCCACCTCGCCCGCCACCAGCGAGCAGGAGCGCCTGTGGCTCGAGCACGAACGTGACCCCGAGGACGCGGCCTACGACGTCCCACTCGCCTTCGAGGTGCGCGGGACCGTGCACCTCCCCGCGCTCCGGCGAGCGGTGCGGACGGTGGTGGAGCGCCACACGTCGCTGCGCACCCGCCTGGTACCCACCGCGCAGGGACTGCGGCAGGAGGTGGACGCCCCCTACGACCCGTGGCAGTCGTGCGACGCCGACGCCGGCGAGCCGTGGCAGGACTCGGCCTCCCGCTTCTTCGCCCACCGCTTCGACCTGCGCTCCCCGTACATGTGCCGGGCCACCTGGCTGCCGTCCGTCGAGCCGGACACGGGAGGCCCGCAGCGCGGCGCCGGCGCGGCCCGCGGCGCCTCCGACGGGGGGACCCTCCTGCTGCACCTGCACCACATCGCTGTGGACGGCTGTTCGCTCGGCATCATCCTGGGCGACCTCACCGAGGCGTACGCAGCGGCGTACGAGGGCGCAGAAACCCCGGCAGTGCCCGGCCCGGCCACGACCGTCGCGCACTTCGCCCACTGGCAGCGGGCCTGGCGCGCGAGCCCGGCCTACGACGAACAGCGCACCCGCCTGCGCGCGTACTACGAGCAGGGCGCCGAGACCGCGCCCGCCGCTACGGTGTCCTGTGCACCCGCCAGGCCCTCGGCCCGCCTGCTGCGTACCACCCTCGACGCGGTCCGGCGCGGCGCGCTCGACCGGCTTGCCGCGGAGCACGGCCGGACCCGCTTCCAGCTGCTGCTTTCCGCATACGTGTGGAGCCTCTACGGTGTGACCGGCCAGACCCGGCCGCTCGTGGCCGCGCCGGTGGCGAACCGGCCCCGGCCCGAGTTCGCGGACACGGTCGGCATGCTGGCGAACACCGTGCTCCTGCCTCTGGACATGGAGCCGGACGCCTCACTGGACGTCCTGCTGGGCCGGCACGCGGCGGCGTCCGCAGAGGTCCTGCGCGGACAGGAGGTGCTCCTTGCCGACGTGGTGGCGGACCGGGGGGCCAGCGCCCGGGGCGACCTCTTCGACTACCTGTTCGTCCAGGAGAACACCGACTTCTCGGCCCTGCGGCTCCCCGGCTGCGCCGTCGGCCCGCTCTGGCCGGCACCGCTCGGAGCCAAGTGCCGGATCACCCTCTCGGTCGTCGAGCACGCCTCCGGAATCGACTGCCTGTGGGAGTACCGGGAGGACGTCGACGAGAAGGAGGTACGGGCCGCCCCCCGCCTTCTCGGTCAGGCCGTCGACCGGATGGCCGACGGCGCCGACGTCACCCTGCGCGACCTGGTGGCACCGTACCGCCGCACGCTCCCCGAGCACGGCCGAGGCCCCGCATCCGCACCGGAGTTCGCCACCGTGGCCGAGGGTTTCCAGCGCCAGGCGCGCCGCACCCCCGACGCCCCGGCGGTGGCGACGGCTCACACCACCCTCAGCTACGCCGAACTCGACGCACAGGCAGCTGCGCTGGCGGAGAGCCTGCGCCCCTACCTGCCCGCCGATCCGGCCGCACCGGCAGCCGTCGCCCTGTACCTGGAGCCCTCGGTCGAGCACGTGGTGTCACTCCTCGCAGCCGCTCGGCTCAACCTGACCGCCGTGCCGCTCGACCCGTCGTACCCGCCGTCCCTGCTGCGCCAGGTGCTGGCCCAGGCCGCCCCGGTGTGCGTCCTGGTGACACCGGAACGGGTCGACGCGCTCGACGCCATCGCACCTGCAGGCCTGCCCCGCCACCCTCTCGTGTGTCCGGCGGACCCCCCGGCCGCGGAAATCTGGCCAGGACACCGAGCGCTGCGCCCCCTGTACACGCTGTTCACCTCGGGCTCCACCGGAACGCCCAAGGGCGTGCAAGTGCCTGACCGCACGGTGTGCAACCTGCTGACCTGGCAGCGCGACCACGGCGGACTGTCCGCTCCCGCCGTCACTCAGCAGTTCTCCATGCTGTCCTTCGACGTCTCCTTCCAGGAAGTCTTCACCACCCTGTGCTCCGGGGGCCTCCTCCGCCTGGTCGATCCCGCCTGGCGGCAGGACATGCCTGCCCTCCTGGACCGGCTGGAGAGCACGGGCGTGGAGCGCCTCTTCCTCCCCTACGTCGCCCTGCAACTGCTCGCGGAACACGGAGTGCGGACCGGCCGCCACCCCTCCCGGCTACGCGACGTCATCACCGCGGGCGAGCAGTTGGTCTGCACGGACGCGATCCGCGGATGGTTCGCCGGAATGCCCTCCGCGCGCCTCTTCAACCACTACGGCCCCACCGAGACACACGTGGTCAGCGGCCTCTGTCTGGAGGGCGACCCCGCCCGATGGCCACTGCGGCCGGCGATCGGACGGCCCGTCTCGGGCGCCCTTCTCCGGGTGCTGGACAAGGACGGCCACGCCCTTCCGCCCGGAGCGACCGGCCACCTCTGGCTCGGCGGCCCCATGGTCGGGCGCTGCTACCTGGGCGACAGCGAACTGAACCGCACCCGCTTCCTGGACGACCCCGAGGCCGGCACCTTCTACCGCAGCGGCGACCTCGCCCGCTTCGACCGTCGGGGCCTGCTGCACTACGCGGGACGGATGGACACCCAGGTCAAGATCAGTGGACACCGGCTGGAACTGGGCGCCGTCGAAGCCGCGCTGCTCCAGTACCCCGGGGTGACCAACGCGGTCGTCACAGAGACGCACGGTTCCCTCGTGGCCTGCCTCCAGGCCGACCAGGACCCCGACGTCGACGCGCTCGACCGCCACCTGAGCACGATGCTCCCCTCCCACGTCCGCGTCAGCCGCTTCCGGCGCCTGACCCGGCTGCCGCGCACGCCCAGCGGAAAAGTGGACCGCCAGGCGGCCCTGTCCGCCGCCGGACACGACCTGCGCCCCGGCGGCGGGGCCGCCCCGGCTCTCTCCGCACTGGAACGACGGCTCACCGACCTGTTCCGGGCGGTGACCGGCCGGAGCCCCGGTGCGCGGCAGCGGTTCTTCGACGCGGGAGCCACCAGCCTGGACCTGATGCGCTTCCAACTGCGCTGTGCGGGCGAGGGCGATCTGCACTTCGGCGTGCCGGAGCTGTTCGAGCACGTCACGATCCACTCCCTGGCGCGCCTCATCGAGGAGCGAGGTGCGCGGGCGGCCGACGGCGAGACACCCCTGGGCGCCTCCGCACCCGCCTCCTCCGACCCGGACCTTCCCATGGCCGCCCCGGACACCGGCCGCACACGTCCCGCCGAGGGCGACGAACCGGTTGCTGTCATCGGCATGGCCGTCCGCCTGCCCGGCGCCACCGACCTGGCCGCCTTCTGGGACCTGGTCACCTCCGGCGGGCGAGGGATCGAAGACTTCCCCGCCGCCGATGGGCTGGTCGGCGCCCGCAGCCAGATGGACGGGCTCCTCGCCTTCGACCCCGGCCACTTCGGCATCAGCCCGCACGAGGCCCGGCTCATGGACCCGCAGCAGCGGCACCTGCTGATGGCCTGCGTGCAGGCGCTCGCACACGCCGGCGTCGCCGACGCCGGAGGCGGGCGTGTCGGCCTCGTCGCCGCGTGCGGTGAGAACACCTACTTCCAGAGCCTGCTGAGGGAAGCCGATCCCGCAGCACTGCCCGACTCCTTCCGGCTCGCCCTGCACCACGAGAAGGACTTCCTGTCCACCCGGGCCGCGTACCACCTCGGCCTGCGGGGGCCTGCGCTCACCGTCCAATCCGCCTGCTCCAGCTCCCTCGTCGGCGTCCACCTCGCCGCCGGGCTGCTGCGGCAGGACGACGCCGACGTGATGCTCGTCGGCGGCGTCCTCGTGGACCGTGAGCTGACGGACGGGTACATCCACCGGCCGAACCACATCTTCTCCCCGGACGGTCACTGCCGGCCCTTCAGCGCGGACGCCGCCGGTACCGTGGGCGCCAGCGGTGTGGGCGTCGTCGTACTCAAGCCGCTTGCCGCGGCGCGCCGCGACGGCGACACCGTCTACGCCGTGATCACGGGCTCCGCCGTCAACAACGACGGTGCGGACAAGATGAGTTACAGCGCACCCTCGCTGGCCGGACAGCGGGCCGCGGTGAGTACCGCCCTGCGCCGCAGCGGCCGTACCGCCTCCGAAGTCGGCTACGTGGAGGCCCACGGAACCGGAACCCGGCTGGGCGACCCGATCGAAGCCGCCGCCCTGCGTGCCGGATACGAACTGGCCGACGACGCGGGCCTCGCCCTGTCCTCCGTCAAGAGCCAGATCGGGCACCTGGGCGCGGCCGCAGGTGTGGTGGGGCTGGTGCGGGCGGTGCTTGCCGTGCATCACGGAACCATCCCGCCGACCGCCGACTTCGACCGTCTCAACCCGGCCGTCGACGCGGGGCCGTTCCGGATACCGGTGACCGCACAGCCCTGGCCCCACGCGGCGTCGCGCGTCGCGGGCGTGAGCAGCTTCGGCATCGGCGGGACCAACGCCCATCTACTGGTGGAGAGTCCGGCCGGTACGGACACGACACCGCAGCCGCGCGACCAGCCTGTCCGCCGGCCACTACCCTGCCTCGTACTGTCCGCCAACTCGCCCGCCGCCCTGATAGCGGACGCCCACCGGATCGCCGACCACCTCAGCGCCTGCCCGCGCGACTACGCACAGGTGCTGCGCCACCTCCAGTCGGGCCGTCCGGTACGGGCCTACCGGGCCGCCGCCACCTGCGAGGACGCCGAATCGGCCGTCGCGTGGCTGCGCGCACTCGTACCGCCGGCCGTCCCGGTGCAACCGAGCGGCGTACCGGCAGCGGGAATCGACGCGCTGGAGCCGGCCACGGCGTGGACAGCCGGCCACACCGTCGACTGGACGCCGGGCCCGGCCCCCGCGCCCTGGGACTTCCCGCCGCCCGCGTTCGACCTGGCGGACTACGACTTCCCACGCGCGAAGCCGACGGCACCGGCACCGGCGGACGCCCCTGCGCCCAGGACACCGATGCCGGTGCCGGGCCGGACCCCGGACCCGCAGCGGCTCCCGATCGGCCGGTGGACGCACCAACCGCAGTGGACACGGCTCCGCAGGGCACGGACCGACGAGTCGGCCCTGGTGCGCACCGCCGTGATCGTCGCCGACGAGCGGACCGACCCGACGGCGTGGGCGGAACTGGAGCGCCGATACACACGGGTGCTGTGGCTGCTGCCCGGCAAGGACCTCGTCCGGATCGACGACGACCGCTACGAGGCGGACCCTTCCGACACCGAGCACCTGGCCGCCGTACTGCTCGAGGCGGGCGCACCGGGCCCGGGCACCGCAGTCGACTGGCTGCACGCGCTGCCTCTCGCCATCGACGGCGACATCGGCGAGCCGTCCCTCGACACGGCCCGATGGGCGTGCCTCGACACCGTCGCCGCCCTGTCCCTGGCCGTCGCCGACGTCGCACGGACACACGGCCGTGACCGGCCCCGCCTGTACTTGCTCTCCTGCGGCGCCCAGCCGGTCACCGGTCCGGTCCGGCGGCCTGAGGCAGGTCTGCTGGCCGCGGCGACACAGGTGCCGAGACAGGAACTGGGCACGGAACTGCACTGGATCGACCTGCCCGGCCCCGATCCGACCTCGTGGTCGGCGTTCCTCCCGGACCTCCTCCTCGACTTCCCGGCGGAGATGTCCGTCGTCGCCCTGCGCGACTCCTTCTGGTGGCACCGCGCCGTCCACCCCGTGGCTGCTCCGGCCACGCCCCGAAAGGACACGGACCGCAGCACTGAAGCATGGGCACGGAGCTCCGGCACGCACCTGGTCCTCGGCGGTACCGGTGGCATCGGCGCCGTCGTAGCCGCCCGGATCCTGAGACATCCGGAGAGCCGCGTCGTCCTGCTGTCCCGCCACGCCCTGCTCCCGCCGGCCCTGGAACCCTGGCGGGACCGGATCACACTGGTGCGGGCGGACCTCGCCGTCGAGGAGTCGGCCGAGATCGCGGATCGCCTGGCACCCCAACTGGACGGTGGCCTGGCCGGCATCGTGCACGCGGCCGGAACGCCCGCCGGTGGGCTACTCGCGCTGCGCGACTCGGAAACCGCCCGCCGGGGGACGGATGTCAAACTCCGTGGCGCCCTGCTCATGGAGCGGCTCATCGCTTCGTACGACCCGGACCACGCCGTCTACTGCTCGTCCATGGCCTCCTTGTTCGGCGGCGTCGGACAGTTCGACTACGCCGCGGCCAACGGCTGCCTGGACGCGTTCGCCCAGTACCGGGCCGACAACGGCACGAGCCGTACGGTCCGCATGGGCATCGGCTGGGACGTCTGGCGCGAGGCCGGTATGGCGCTGAGCGCGCTCGGCCACGACGGACAGCACCAGAGACACCTGCTCACCGGCCTGACATCCGACGAAGGTGCTGCCCTGTTCGAACAGGCCATGCGGCTGCAACTCCCGCACCTCATGGTCAACACCACCGATCTCGCCCAGGCCCGAAGCTTCTACGAACGGCCGTCGGCCGCCTCCGTGGAGACGACGCGCCCTGCCGCCGAAGCAGCACGGCCGACGCGGAGTCCGGCGCCCGGCCACGATCGCGTCGCGCAACTCGTCGACACCGTGGCCCCGCTGCTCGGGGTGGACGACCTGGGGACCGACGTGTCGCTGTACGACCTCGGCGCGGACTCCCTGATGCTGCTGGAACTCGCGGACCGGATAAAGGAGCGCTTCGGCGTGGACCTCGACCTCTCCCGTTTCAGCCACCGGGTCAGCGTCGCGGAGATCTCCGGCCTCATCGACGCCGCCGCCCGCGACGCACGTTCCACCACCTCGGATCCGGTGCAGGTCGAGGTGTGGCAGCGGGGCGTCGACGGTTCGGACATGCTCTGTCTGGTCCACCCGGTCGGCGGTGACATCCAGGCCTACCGCCCGCTCGTGTCCGCACTGGGCGACCGGCTCACCGTGTGCCTGATCGCGGATCCCGCACTGCGCGACGTCCCGGGCCGGCCCACCGAGCCCATCGCCGAGCGTGCCGCAAGTTACCTCGAGGCGGTCCGGGCCGAACACGCCGGATCCGGCGGCCGACTGTTCCTGGCCGGGTGGTCCTTCGGTGCCTGGGTGGCCCTGTCGATGGCCGCTCTTGCGGAGAAGCAGGACCAGCCTGTGGCCGGCCTGTACCTGCTTGACCCGCCGCCGCCCGGCGCGGGCGCGCTGGTGGCTGCCTACGACGACCGACAGGTGGACGCCGTCTTCGCCCGCGAACTGGGCGGCAATCGCGCAGGTGGGCTGAGCGACAGCGGACGTGAATACGCCGAACACCTGGCCCGGTGCTGCCGTGCCAACCTGTCGGCCATGGCCGGCCACCGGCTGCCACACCTGAGCCTCACCCCGAGTTCCCTGTGGATCGCGGAACGTACCGTCCCAGACGTACCGTCCCTCGCGCCGGAGCCTGTGCCGACCGAGGAATGGGAGGCCCATCTCCCGTCCCCCGTGCGCGCCCACAGAATCGACGCGGACCACTACACGCTCGTCGCCGCACCCCACGTGGAGTCCATAGCCGCCGCCATCCTGCACGACGCGGCACCGCGCGGAGAAGCCGGACACGGCACCGGACCGAGGCCGACGCGGGACTTCAGCCCCCCGCGCTGACCGCCACCACCAACTCACCCGACACAGCACGCACGAGTGACATCACCCACGAGCAGAAGAGGTCCCTTCCATGGAGGAGTACGCACTCCAGGCGGTCGAACGTCTGACGACCCGCCCGGCCGAACCGTACGAGACGATCTCCGTCACGCCCGTCACTCCGGTGCTGGGCGCCGAGGTGACGGGCCTCGACCTGTCACAGGAACTGACGCCCCGCCAGGAAAAGGAATTGATACACGCGTTCCTCACCCACCACGTGCTGGTCTTCCGCGAGCAGGACATCACCCCCGAGCAGCACAAGCGCTTCGCCACCCGCTTCGGTGAGCTGCACCCTGTGGCGCTCGCGGCCGACGGCTCCGACCCGCACATCCTGGAGATCAGGGCGACGAAGGAGTCCCGGGCCATCGCGGGCAACGGCTGGCACGCCGACGGCACCGCCGACGCCGACCCCTCGCTCGGCTCCATGCTGTACATCACGGAGATCCCCGAGGGGGGCAGCGGCGGAGACACCCTGTTCGCCAACATGCACCTGGCCTACGAACTCCTCTCCCCGGCCATGAGGTCCTTCCTGGACGGGCTCAGCGCACTGCACGACGGCGCCCTGCCCTGGGCCGCCGCCGGGCAGACCCCACCGGCGGACTACGACATCCCCCGCACCGAGCACCCCGTGGTCGTCCTGCACCCGGAGACCGGACGCAAGCTGCTCTTCGTGAACGGCCCCTACACCTCGCACATCACCCAACTGGCAAGGCCGGAGAGCGATGCGCTCCTTCAGATGCTCTACGCCCACATAGCCCGCACGCCCCTGCTCCAGTGCCGTATCCGCTGGCAGCCGCGCACCCTGGTGTTCTGGGACAACCGGTGTGTACAGCACCACGCGGTCTGGGACTACTTCCCCCACGGCCGCTACGGCCAGCGGGTAGCCATCAACGGAACCCGCCCCCAGCGGGGTTCCACGACCTGACCCCGCGGCGCCACCCGGCCCGCCGCCGACGGGCCTTCCGGTACCGGTGTCGTCGGCCGGCGCGAGGTCAGGGAAGTCCGGGCGTGCCAGGTTCGGTGCACCGGCCCTGGGTGGGGGACGTCCCGTGTACCCCCACCCGTTGAGGGCCCCGGCCGGTCAGACGGTGAGCGCGGCGGCCTCGTCCGGAGGGGAGGCGGCCGTCCGCCACGCTGCGGTCACCGCGGTGCGCGCCCGGGCCGTCTTGAGGTGCGGCCGTCGGCCGGCTCGAGCGGCGCGCCCACGTGGACATGGCGGCCCGGTCGGCGCAGAGGTGCAGTGACCGGCCCGGCGAGCTCCAGCGCGCCCCCAGGCACGCAGGGTGGCCGGGTTGAGCGCGAGGTGGCGCGCGAGTTCACCGGTGCTGTACGGCTGACGCGTTACGTGGTTCGGCACGCGGAGGACCCCCTGTCGTTCTTCGAGCAGGCTGTTCCCGATGATCCGCGCCCCCGTGCGGCGATCGACGCGGCCGCGGCAGCAGTCGTGTCGCCCGGCTGATGAGCACTCTGGATCATTCCCTGCGTCGGGCGGCGGCGGCCGGCCACCAGGGCACACCGCAGCGAGCGGCGCCGATGTGCCCAGGAAGGAGTGCACGCCATGATCCCCCCGACATCTGAGGGGTCTGTTCAGAACCCGTCGCCCCATCCGAAAGTGACGTTGTACGCGCGCTGGAGTGCGTGTCGGCCGTGGTCCCCGTCGGCGTAGGCCCATGCGAGGGCTGCGGAGAACCAGAGCAGAAAGACTCCGCTGACGATGCCCAGAGCGATTAGTTTCCCGTTCCAGCTGAGGAGGACCAGGGCGATGGTCACGATGACCAAGCCGATGTGGGCTCCCCGAGAGCCGAGCGATGCAGCCTTGCGTGTCTTTCTGCGTTCGGCCCGTTCTGCGGCGAAGCGCTCCTCTCGAACAGACTGCGGTTCGTTCTCGTCGAAGCTCATCTCGTCCCCCCGGCGCTGACGCTACATGCACCCGGTCCACGTCGTCAGAGGAGCATCACGGGGATATGGGGAGACGAGCAGGCCCCGCCGTCGCGTTCCACGGCGCCCCGTGGTGCTTGCCGGACGATCTCGCGTGGGCCGGCCGGGTCAGCGAGGGGAGGTGCGTGAGCCGGGACGGACCAGGCCTACGACTGCGGTGATCACGAGCGCTACGGCGGCACAGCCGGAGAGCAGGGGAAGCACGGCCATTTCGTTCGTCAGCTGATTCGCGGCACTGATGGCGAGTATGACGCCGACCACCAGGTAGAGGGCACTCATGCCACGGCTCGACGGGATCATCTGCCATGTGCGATTACCCATGTCGTCCTCCAACTAGACCGTTCTGTAACGCGGTTCACATGCCCGAAGATCCAGAAGTCATTCCTGCCACACACCGCTCCTCGTGTACGCCTCACGCGGTGGTTCGTCGAGCCGGAGTTCCGCCGCGCAGGGAGCAGGCCCGCCCCGCGCCCCGCCGTGAGGCTGAACCCCTCCTCCCTCAGCAGGTCGGCGACGGTATCCGAGACACGGTGACCCTGCATGTGAGCTCGTCGGCGAGTCTGCAGGTGGACTTCATCGTCCATCGCAGCGGTGACATCGGATCCCCGCGCATATCCGGCTCGACCAGGGCCAACAGTGCGGGCCGCAGTCCGGGATCCACCTCGTCCGCCCACTTGCGCCCGCCACCGAGCCCTAGGAGCGTCGCACCGGAGGACCGGCCTTCGCGGATGGGCCGTGGTCCCGGACGTAGACAGTGATGCGCGCCCCGTTGACCCGCGTTGTCGCGTACTCGCGAAAGTGACGCTCCAGGGTGTCTGTTTTCGCCTTCTCCTGTGGATCGGAGAGAGAGTCTTTACGCGCCACTCGGACCGTGATGATCCGGTGGAACCGCATCATGCGTGCCGCGATGTCACGGGCGGGAAGCTCGATACCGGCGAGCGTGTTCGACTCAACCGGGCCCTGTGCCAGGGCGAGGTCCGTCGGTCGACGGGAGTCCCCGGGGTAGGTCGCAGCCAGAATTCTGTGTCGGCCGGCGAGGTAGACCAGCCCGTCACCAGGGCGGGCTGCTTCCCGCACAGCGGCGCCGATGGCGGTGACGTCATTGCTCCGGCTCTGTGGAGTTCTGAGCGAGAGACTCGGCGGTACGAGCGCCACCAGGGCCGCGGCCGCCGCGATGTGGGCGGTCCGGGAGTATCGCGGCAGCCGGTGGACGTACTCCAGCCAGGCACCAACCAGCAGGGCGACTCCGATGTTGCTGAAGAGGAGGTAGCGGTCGACGAACAGCGGTTTGACCAGGGAGGCGGTCAGCAGCAGAGCACCCGGGAGTACGAGAATCGGTACGGCCAGCGCGGCGAGCCGCACGGGCCCGTCACTCCGTAGCGGCGCCCGGGCGCACGCCACCCCGACGATCACCGCGACCAGCAAGTGGTAGGGGCGCACCGGTCCGTCGATCCAGGACACCTGCTCCGACTGTCCCGCGCTGACGACTGCGAGCGGCAACAGCCCGATCACCACGCCGGCAGCGGCGACACTCCACGCCCTCAGCACTCCTTTCGGCGTGCGGGAGACGATCAGTGTGACGCCGTGTGCGGCCAGCGCGAGGACCGCGAACTCGTGGAGCAGGCAGGCCAGGAGCATCGTGAGGCCGTACACCGTCCACCGCCACCGGTGGCGCCGTGGCACGTTGGCCACAAGTGCGTAGGTGGCCCAGGCGATCAGGGCGCAGACCATGGCGTAGGACCGGCCTTCCTGCGAGTATTTCTGCACCTGGGGAAGGAGCGCGAACACCAGCCCGGCCAGCACTCCGGCGCGGGGTCCCGCCAGACGCAGTCCTAGAAGTCCGACTCCGCCGGCTGCGGCGGACATGGCCAGTACGGACGGCAGCCGCAAGGACAACAGCCCGGGGCCGAAGAGATCGAAGATCACGTGCATCACGGCGTAGTAGAGGGCGTGGACCAGGTCGACCTGCTGGATCGTGTCCCATATCTGGGACGGCTCGCGCTGCGCGAGTTGGTAGGTGACGGCTTCGTCGCCCCACATCGTGTTCCGCCTGCGGATGCCCCAGAGTCCCAGAGCTGCGGTCAGTGACGCGGGTGCGATGATGACCAGGGCTCTGACCGGGTCGGAGGGTAGCCGGGCCGGAGGGCAGCCGGTGGCGGCGGGAGCGCGTACGTCGATGGACATCGGCGGCGGGACCTTTCGGCGGCGGGAGAAGCCGCCACTTTGCCCGGCCCCAGGTGACCGGTTGCTGACCCAACCTGACCGGCCGATCAGGAACTTTGCGGATGCTGTGCGAGGCTGCACGGCATGCGCATCCTGGTGGTCGAAGACGAGGTGGACCTCGCCCGGACCCTGCACACCGGTCTGACCGCCGAGGGCTACAGCGTCGACCTGGCCCATGACGGCCGGCAGGGGCTGTGGATGGCCAGGACCGGTGAGTACGCCGTGGTCGTCCTGGACTTGATGTTGCCCGGCCTCAACGGCTACAAGGTCTGTGCCCAGTTGCGCCGGGAGGGCAACGCGACCCCGATCCTGGTGCTCACCGCGAAGGACGGGGAGTGGGACCAGGCGGAGGCTCTGGACACGGGTGCCGATGACTACCTGGCCAAGCCCTTCTCGTACCTCGTGCTGGTCGCACGGCTGCGGGCCCTGGTCCGACGTGCCGCAGCCGTCGCCCCGCCCGTCCTCGCCGTCGGTGACCTCTCGCTGGACGTCGCCGCCCGCATCTGCCGCCGGGCCGGAGCGCGGGTGGACCTCACTCCTAGGGAGTTCTCGGTGCTGGAACTGCTGGCCCGCCGGGCGGGCCAGGCCGTTTCCAAGGCGGATCTGCTGTACCACGCATGGCCCGATGACGCTCTGGACCCGAATCTGGTGGAGGCGCGCGTCAGCGTGCTGCGCAAGAAGGTGGACGCGGCGTTCAGCCGGCAGTCCCTACAGACCGTGCGAGGTATCGGCTACCGCTTGGTGGACGACCGTGAACACGGCTGAGCCACGGCGCCGCTGGTGGCCACGGTCCGTGCGGGCCCGAACCGCCCTGGCCGTCGCCTCGACCGCCGCCGTCATCCTGGTCGCCATCGGCTGGTGGCTGCACCGCGACGTCTACCGCCAGAGCACCCAGATCGCCCTTGGCCAGGCTCAGGCACCTCTCCTCGCGCTGGCCGACCAGCTGCGTGAGGGCAAGATTCCCAGCCGCAGAAGCGCCGTGCCGTTCGAGGTCGTCGCGACCGGTCGCAGCACGGCCGTCGCCTCCGGCGGAGGAATGGACGTCTTCGCCCCGGGCTCCCCTCATGTTCTGCCCGCTCCGCCCCGGCTCTCCGAGCCACTGGTCACCGATTCGGGCTGGTACTACGAGCAGCGCACCATCCGCATTCCGGAGCGCCGCGACGAGCCCGCGGGCAGGTTCGACTTGGGCGGTGGTACCTACGCAGTCCTGTCCACCGACATCTGGGCCGGTGAACTCAGCAGTACCGGGGCCGCGAACCTGGGCGTCTCCCCGGACGCCACACTGCGGGTCCATGTGGTGGTGCTCCCGCACACGACCAATGCGATCACCGACAGCGTGAATTCCCTGCTGGTGCGGGCCGGACTCGTGAGCCTCGTGCTGATCTCCGCCATCACCTATTTCACCGTACGCATCGCTCTGCGGCCGGTCGAAGCGATTCGCGTCGCCACCGCCTCCGTCACCGCGAGCGACCCCCGCGAGCGTGTCTCCGTTCCCGCTACGGGACACGAGATCACCGCCCTGGCCACCACCATCAACACCACCCTGCAACGCCTCGACGACGCCGCAGCCCAGCAACGACGCTTCATCGCGGACGCGGCACACGAACTGCGCAGCCCGCTCACCACCCTGCTGGCCAGCCTTGAAGTGGCCCTCGCCTACCCGGACCGCACCGACTGGCCCACTGCGGTCACCACCGCCGCACGGCAGACCAGACGGCTGCAGGCCCTCGCCGAGGACCTGCTGCTCCTCGCCCGCCTCGACGCCCACGCACCGACGACCGGCAGCGGCACCGTGGACCTGGCCGCCCTCGTCTCCCTGCTCGTAGAGCAGTACGGCCTGCCGGACCGACCGGTGGCACTCACCGCGGACACGGCCGCGCCCGCGTATGTGCGCGGCAGCAAGGGCGACTACGAGCGACTGCTGCGCAACCTCGTCGACAACGCCGCTCGCCACGCCACGAGCCGTGTCCAGGTCAACGTCCGTAACCAGGACGAGCAGGTCGTCCTGTCCGTGCACGACGACGGGCCGGGCGTACCCGGCGAGGACGCCGAGCGCGTCTTCGAACGCTTCGTCCGGCTCGACGACGCCCGCTCCCGCGACCGCGGGGGCACCGGCCTCGGCCTCCCCATCGCCCGCGAACTCGCCCACCGCCACCGAGGAACGCTGGCTCTCGTCCCCTCCGACCTCGGGGCGTGCTTCCGGCTGCGCCTTCCCCGAGCGCCTGCTCCGCCCGAACCGTGACCCGCTCCTTGGGAATGGGCAGGGCTGCTGTCGGCCTGCCGCTCACCCGCCTGCTCTGCCCGCGCCGGTTGCCCTGCTCAACTGGGCGGCGAGGCGGACGGCGGTCTTCTCCCCGGCTCGTTGTCTGATCAGACCCTCTTTGGCTGCTGCACGAAGCCAGACCTCCGAGCTGTTCTCATCGGTCTTCAGTACTCGCGCGGTCACCACCACGGGATTCAGACCGTCGGCACCGCCGCCGGCGACGACGCGGACAGTCTCGTCCTCACCAGGGCGTACCGGCACGGTCTCAATAGCGTGGCCGGCCCTCGCGAGTACACCGGAGACGCGCTTCACCGCATCGTCGAAAGGAAGGGGAACAAGCAGATCGATCTCATGGACGTTCTTCCTCATCAGCTTGGCCACCACCCGGACCAGGCGACCACTACCCCCACCCATTGCGCCGAGCGCAGCGAGCTCCTCAGCCAAGATCTGGTCTTCGCTCTGATCCACGGACCCCCCTCACAGACAGACCGCTCCTACCTGGCGACTACATGCTGTTCTGCCCGGCAGACCGTGGTGACGTATGCCGATCGTTGAAGCACACCTCGGCCCTGCCCACCAGCCTTTTCCGGCCGTCGACCTTGCCGACGATTCGCCGGAGCATCATCTCCTGAAGCCGGAACCGGCCGTGGTGGCCCGGGCAGCGGGATGGTGGGCGGAGCTGGAGGTGAGCAGCGAGACGCTAGCAGGCTGTCCTCGCTCCACCACTGGTCAGGCCGAGGACGCAGGCCGACAGTGACTCGACGGCGGTGAGATGCAGCACCATCCGAACCGCCATCCGGTCGGCAAATCGCGCTGTACCCGTCCCCTGGTCGTGTCAGCGGACGATGCCGTGGGTCTGTGGGCCCGAGGAGGGGCGGGCGCGGGAGAGCCTTGCGGCGGTTCCGCGGGCGTTCTCGAAGGCCGCCACCGCGTCGCCTTCCTTCCGCCAGGGCGGGGCGCCGCACCACGGTCCGATCTGACGGAACTGCTCCAGGGCGCCCGCGTACAGCATCGACCTCAGCATGTGGTGGGCCAGCAGGTGCCGCAGGACCGGCAGACGCTCGTCGTCCGGCGGGACTTGCTCGAACGAAGCGGCGACCAGCTTGAGCGTGCTCCTGGACAGCGGGGTCACGGCAGCGGTACCGAAGGAGGACCCCTCGGTGAGTTCGTCGAGCGCGTGCAGGTAGATCCCGGCGAGCGGGCTGCCGGACGGAGAGTTGCGCACCGCCTTGCGCGCGAAGTGCAGCATGCGCCGGTCGCTGCCGAACCACTTGGCGCACCAGTACTGGAGCGCCTGCCAGTGACCCTCGTAGTGGTGCGGCGCGCGGGCGACGAGCCCGTCCCAGAGTGGCCTGAACGCCGCGCGAGAGTACTGCGCACCTCGAGACGCAGTGATCATGACGACCCACGGGCCCGGGTTCGCGGGGTCGAGCAGCGCTGCCTTGCGAGCTTCCTCGATGGCGGCCGGGAGCAGTGCCTTGAAACGCTCCATGTCCGAGGTCATGACCTCGTGTGCGTATCCGCTGCCTCGGATCGCCCACGCGCGGTGGACCATCAGGCTCGCGGTGAGGGTCGCGGCGTCGCAGTCGTCCGGCTCGGCGGTGCGCCAGGCATTGAGCCAGGCGTCGTCCTTCTCGGCTACGTGCTGGAGGAGCGCGAGCCTGGTCCAGCGCTCGTCCCAGTCCTCGCCTGCTTCGCCGACGTAGCGCGCTGCGGTCTTCCAGCTCCCCTGCCGGGCGGCGTCGACGACGGCTTGCCGCTCTTCCTGACGGTGCGTCGCCGGGGGAGGGCCGGGGCGTCGGGAGTCGAGTGCCTCGCGCGGAGGAAGGCCGTGATCGGTGGCGACGAAGTGATCCGCGACCCAGGTGGAGGCGCGTCGGGGGCTGATCAGGATGCGGTGGAGCCCTACGAGTAGCACTGCGAGCAAGGCTCCGAGGAAAAGTGTCACGGCGGGAGATCATTCCCGAACCGGCCACTCTCCGCAATACTTCAGGCCAACGGAATGGTGGGGTCAGTGGTGGATCGGTTGACCGCCCTCCCCGGCGGCCGAGCGCACCGTGACCGTTTGCGAGCGCGTCACGCGGCATCCACCCCCTCTCACGTCAGAGCGTGGACGTGGCCCGAGTCCACCTGTTCGAGCGCGATCCGCGCCCACCGTCCACGCGGTCTCCGGCCGCGCTCCAGCGGTCTGCCACCAGGGCAGCACCCCCGAGCCCGAGCGCACCTCGGGCTTCCGGATCATGACGGCATCAGCACATCCCTCGGTGCATCAATACAGGTGTGCGATTGTCGGTCGCGCGTGATAGTTACTACACCCACGGGTGGGGGGAGATCATCAACTACCCGTGCGATACAGCAAGGGGTGGGGATATGGCGTTGATCCGGGACTTGGGGAACACGCTGGGACGATGGACGGGCAGGCCCGTCGCGCGCGTCGACAAGGACTCCGGCGATCCGGACGCTCGGCGAGTCCGTGAGGCAGCCGAGGCCGGGGACTGGGCGACCGTACGGGACGTGCTCGACGCGCGGCCCGAGAGCGAGGACCGTACGGGCCTCCTGTGGGCCGTCGGTGACGTGTCCGGCACGGAACGGTGGATCACCGATGTCGTGGCGGCCGAGCCCCAGGCCCCGTTGCCGCGACTCGTGGCGGCCGTCCGCCACATCAGCTGGGCGTGGGAGGCCAGGACCGGCGCCCGTGCCTCGCACGTGTCCCGCGAGCAGTTCCAGCTCTTCCACGACCGGCTGGCCACGGCCGAGACCTGGCTCTACGAGGTTGCCGAGTGTGAACCCAGCTGGACCTCGCCCTGGTATGCCCTCCAGGTCACGGGCCGGGGACTCCAGGTCGAGGGGGACGTGGCACGGCGTCGCTTCGAGGCGGCCGTGCGCCGTGACCCCCGCCACCTGGGCGCGCACCAGCAGCAGTTGCAGCAAGTCTGCGAGAAGTGGGGCGGCTCCCACGAGGAGATGCACGCGTTCGCCCGTTCGTCGGCGTTCGCTGCGCCCGGGGGAGCGCTCCTCGGTCAGTTGGTCGCGGTCGCGCACCTGGAACACTGGCTCGCCCTCGACTCCGGCCCTGACTCCCGCTATATCGGGCGCCCCGAGGTGGTCGCCTCGCTCGGCGAGGCCGCAGACCACTCGATCCGCCACCCGGAGTTCGTACAGGGACGCGGCTGGCTTCAGGTCTACAACACCTTTGCCATGGCGTTCTCGCTGGCAGGCGACGTCACCTCCGCGCGGGAGTGCTTCCGAGCCACGGAGGGGCGGGTCACCGAGTTCCCCTGGAACTACCTCAACGGCTCCGACCCGGCGAAGGCGTACAAGGAGTACCGCGCCTACGCCGGAGGCTGACCGGAGCGGGACGGGAACGGGCCCGGGACGGGCACGGATCCGTCGGGACCGGGACAGAGGCCGCGTGCGGCGGATCCCAGCCCGTCCACGGCCCGTTGTCCGGAAGCCCGGGGCCCGTGCACGGACCTTCGCCATGCACGCCGTTCGGGTACGACGCACCGCGCGGCGAACCGGTCGCGTCCGGCCACACCCACGGGCCGAGTCCGGACCCACGCATGGGGTCCGGACCCGCCCTCGGGTCGATTCCAGGAACTACCCGGGCACGGTCCAAGTCCGGCCCGCCCGGAACAACCGTCACGTCCCCAGCCGTGTGCCGGACGAGGTCCGCACCATCCACGGCCCGAACTCCGAGCCCCGCCCACCCCGCCCCTGAAGCCGCCCTCCGACACACCCGATCACGACCCACCCACTCCCAGGAGCGGGCGGGCACACACCGAAGGACCGCCCCAGGTGTCCCAGTCCCAGACTTCCGAGACCTCCCCGACCGACCACACCTTCCAAGTGGATCTGCGCGGCCTGGTCGACCTGCTCTCCCACCACCTGTACTCCAGCCCCCGCGTCTATCTGCGCGAGCTGCTGCAGAACGCCGTCGACGCCATCACCGCCCGGCAGGCCCTCACACCCGGTGCCGCCGGCACGATCACCGTGCGCACCGGAGAGACACTGACCATCACGGACACCGGCATCGGCCTGTCCGAGGCCGACGTGCACCGGTTTCTCGCCACCATCGGACGCAGCTCCAAGCGGACCGTGGACGGCGCTCTCGACGGCGCGGGCCTCGACGCGGCCCGCGGCGAGTTCATCGGCCAGTTCGGTATCGGCCTGCTCGCCTGCTTCGTCGTCGCCGACGAGATCACCGTACTGAGCCGCTCCGCCGCCGACCCGGCAGCGCCCACCGTCGAATGGCGCGGCCACTCCGACGGCCGGTACACCATCCGCACCCTGCCATCCGCGACGCTTCCCGAGCCCGGCACGACCGTGAAGCTCGTCCCGCGTGCGGACAACGCCGAATGGACCAGCCCCCAGCAGGTCGTCTCCCTCGCCCGGCACTACGGCGGACTCCTGCGCCACCACGTCACCGTCATCGACCCACGCGGCGAGAGCCACCGGATCAACGCGGCGCCGCCGTGGGAGCGGACGCACCGCTCCCCGCTCGCCAAGCGGGAGGCGTACACCGCGTACTGCCGCGAGCTTTTCGACTTCGCTCCGCTCGACACAATCGAGCTCGACCTGCCGGCCGCCGGACTGCGCGGTGTCGCCTACGTCATGCCGACGACGGTCAGCCCGGCCCAGCGCGCCGGGCACCGCGTCCACCTCAAGGGCATGCTCCTCACCGACCAGGCCCCTGAACTGCTGCCCGAATGGGCGTTCTTCCTCCGCTGCGTCGTCGACACCACCAGCCTGAGACCGACCGCCTCCCGCGAGTCGCTGTACGAGGACGGCACGCTGTCCGCCGTACGGGACGCCCTCGGCGACCGGATCCGCGAGTGGCTCACCGGACTCGCGGCCCGTGACCCCGCTCTCCTGCACCGCTTCATCGACACCCACCACCTCGCGGTCAAGGCGCTCGCCCGCCACGACGACGAACTGCTGCGTATCGTGCTGCCCTGGCTGCCGTTCGAGACCACTGACGGGAACGTCACCCTGGAGGAGTTCGCGCGGACCCACCCCACGCTCCTCGTGACCCGAAGCGTCGAGGAGTTCCGTCAGGTCGCACCGATCGCCTCGGCCGCCGGACTCGGGGTCGTCAACGGCGGCTACACCTACGACCGCGACCTCGTCCACCGCCTGCCCGAGATCAGGCCCGGCACCACGGTGACCGACCTCGACCCGACCACCGTCACCGCCCACCTCGACGCCGTCGACCCCGGCGCCGAACTGCGGGCCGCCGCCTTCCTCGCGATCGCCCGCGAGACCATCGGCGTCCATGACTGCGACGTCGTCCTGCGCGACTTCCAGCCCGTCACCGCCCCCGCCCTGCTGCTCGACAACCGCGACGCCCGGCACGAACGCACCCGGTCGAGCCTCGCCGCCGACAGTGACGGCCTGTGGGCCGACATCCTCGGCTCCCTGCGCGAGGAGATCCCGCGCGCCCAGCTCGTCCTGAACCACCTCAACCCGCTGGTCCGCCAAGCCCTCACCATCGCCGAACGCGGACTCGCGGTCGCCACCGCCGAAGCCCTCTACGGCCAGGCGCTGCTGCTCAGCCGACGCCCCCTGCGCGCCGGCGAGACCGCCCTGCTCAACCGGGCCTTCATCGGCCTGCTCACCCACGCCATGCACCAGCCCGGCGAGGCGGCCCCCGGCTCCGAGCCCCGGAAGGAAATGTAGATGCTGGACACCCCCGAGGCCGTGGTCGAGGCGCTCCGCGAGAACGACGAGCGCCCCCACGGACTGGCGCGCACCGTCACCGCCGAAGAACTCGTCGAGACCGCTGAGGCCTTCGAGAAGCCCGATGTGCTCGTCACCGCGCTTCTGGAACTCATGACGGCCTACGAGTTCACCGGCGAGCACCGCAAGTCGCCCGTCGTCTTCGCCCGCATCCTCAAGCTGTGGGACACCACCCCCGAGTCCTTCAGCCCTTACGAGGCCCACCATGTCTTCTGGCGCTTCAAGTGGGTGACCACCGCGCTCCTCCAGGTGCCCGAGATACCCCTGGCATCGATCGATGGCTGGATCGACCAGATGCGCAGCCGGTACGAGGCCGCTGACCACGCCGTGCAGCCCGTGGCGGCCATGCGTTACCACCTCGCGCACCACACCGGCACCGGCGTCGCGGACGCTTACGACCTCTGGGCCACCCGCTCCCGCACCGACCTCAGCGACTGTGAGGCCTGCGAGACCCGGCACCACGCCTGGCACCGTCTGGCCGAGGGCGACGACACCGCCGCCCTCGCCGTCTGGCAGCAGGTCCTCGACCGTGAGCAGGGATGCAGCGAGGAACCCCAGATGAGCCAGGCCCGGGCGCTGCTCCCGCTGCTGCGCGCGGGACGCACCGACGAGGCGCGCTCCCACCACCTCACCGGCTACCGCAAGGTGCGCGGCGCCACCGGCATGCAGGCCGAGGTCGGCTACCACCTGGAGTTCTGCGCCCACTCCCGCAACGAGGGCCGCGGCCTGGAGATCCTGGCGGAGAACAGGCCACTCTTCGAGGCCAAGGGCGCCCCGCTGGACCACCTGCACTTCCTCACCGGCACGGAGGCGTTCCTCGCCAGGCTCGTCGATGCCGGACATGACGACACCGCCGTCGCCGGTCCGCCGGGCCGCGCCTGGACCGCCGCCGAACTCCTCACACACGTGCGCGCCGAAGCCGAGACCCTCGCCGCCGCCTTCGACACCCGCAACGGCACCACGGCCGTCGGCGACCGGCGCCGGTCCCGGCTCGCTCTCGCCCCGCTGCTTGACGAGCCCCTGCCACTCGGCCTGCGCGCGACCGTGGCCCACACCGCGTCGGTCGGCGCCGCGCCCGCCACGCCGGCTCCCGCACGGGCCGCCATCCCCGACGACTTCGCCACCCTGGTGGGCGAGGCCCGCCGCCTGGCACGGGACGGCCACCCCTTCGACGACAGGCTCTGGACACGCGTCGCCGAACGACTCGCCGACGCCACAGAGCCGTACGACGGCACCCGCGGCCCCGAGGACCTACTGGCCGCGGAACTCGCCGAACACAGGGCGCAGCAGCTCTGGTTCAAGGACCGCCACACCGAAGGAGCCGCCGAACTCGACACGGCCGTCGCGTACTTCACGCGACTGAACATGCCCTGGCACGCGCTCGCGGCCAAAGCTCGCTCTCGGGCGTTGACGGCCACCCCGGGCTCCCGCGACGACGACGGTGAAAGGACCGCACCCGACCACGCCTCGATCCGGACCGAGCTCGACGCGATGCTCCGCGAGGCGGACGAGCTGCTCACCGCGACTCCCTTCGACAGTGAGCCCCTCGGAGAGGCGGAGGCCGCCTTCGGCACCGATCTGCGTGCCGAGCGCATCCTCAGCCATCTCTCCCTCCACCACTCGGTGGCCTTCGCCGCGCACCAGGAACTGCACGCCGCTCTCTCCAGCATGGAGGAGGACCAGGAGGGGACGGGCGACCTCGACCCACTCACCGAGCGGTTCGAGCGCAGCGTCGACACCCTCTGCTCCGAGGCGGCCCGCCTCGGCTACCCCCACCAGGCCGCCAACGCTCGCCAGTTCCGCGCCGATCTGCTGGCCCGCCGCGGTGCCCTGGCCGACGCGGAACAGGAACTCCGGGCCGCTCTGCAGGAGATCGCATCCGCCGACCGGCCCTGGCGCCGACCGCGCCTGTCCATCCATCTCGCTCAGCTGCTCCTCGCCCAGGACCGGCCGCAGGAGGCGACGGACCTGCTCCACTCCGCCATCGCGGACGCCGTCGCCCACGATGACCCGACCCTCCCACTCGGCCCGACGTACCTGCTGCTCGGTCACGCCGCCACGCACCTCGACGACGCCAACGGAGCCGTACGCCACCTCTCCGAGGCCGCGGCTCGCTTCGACCAGGCGGAAGACGCCGGAAGCGCCATCGAGGCGCGCCTCCAACTCGCCGATGTCCTCGCCCGATCCGGCCGACAGGCCGACGCGGTAGCCGTCCTCGAAAATGCCCTCGTCGACGCGCCGCCCACCGTCGACGGACGCATGCTCGCCCAGGGGCGCCTGACCCTCGGCCGCGGCCTGCGCGACCTGGAGGAGTACGTCCCGGCAGCCGAGGAGCTGCTCCGCCTCGCCGACACCGTCGCGGGCTGGCCCGAGGAGGACCGGGGCGGCGTCCTCACCCTGGTGGCGGCCGAGGCGGCGACCACCCTCGCCCTCGCCGAGCGCTGGGAGGCGGCGGACACCGCGTACGAACGCGCCCTCGCCGCCCACGCCGAGGCGCCCAACCCCCCGCTGATCACCATGATGATGCGGGAGTTCGCCCGTCTCACGCTCCAGACCCGCGACAGCGCGGGCACCGGCACGGCGCTGGAGCACCTGGCCCGCGCCGACGCGGTCCTCGCCGCCCTGCCCTCCGGCGAGAAGGACTTCGCCGTCTGGTACGAACGCGGAGAGAACCACTACCGCCGCGCCCGGGTCTTCGCCGAGGCGGGCCGCTTCGACGAGGCGCTCCCGGAGGCCGAGGCCGCGATTGCCGCGCACGACGACGGCGGCGAACGTGGCGAACTCCCGCGCGCCGAGGCGGTCCGCATCGCAGCCCTGATCGAGGGCAACGGCCTCGACCGCGTCACCGAGGCCATCGCCCGTCTGACCGAGGCCTCTGCCCGCTGCCATCAGACGGGCAACCCCGAGGCGGCCGCGGTTCTGGACGCTCTTCACCAGGACCTCCGCACCCGCTGACCGGCGGGAAGAGAACGACAGGGCGCTGCGTCGGCCACCTGGCCGGCGCAGCGCACCCTGCGTGCTGACGGCCAGGGGGATATGCGGTTGACGGTCTGGAGAGCGTGCCCGATGGGTAGCTGGAGCCGAACCGCGAGAGAGTCGATGCGTTCAACGAGCCGAGGCGCGCGGCGCGCCGTGGCCGAGTTCAGGCGCTCCGGGCTGTGGTGACGTTCTCGACGAGAGTGGCGATGACCGCCTCGTCGGGGCCCGGATCAGGCTTGAACGCGGCGAGCTTCTCGGGTGGCATCGGCCCGGTGGTGTCCAGGACGTCCATCGTCACGATGACGCCTCCGACCCGCACGGCCGTCACCAGGGTCCAGGCGAAGCCTTCGCTGTCCAACCGGGACAGGGTCCGGTAGCGCAGTGCGTCCTCCCCGAGGGCCGGGACGTCCAGCGCCTCGGTCGTGACGGACGCGTTTCCGATCGCGTTGCTGAAGCTGAACCGGCTGCACGCCCCGACGGCCTCGCGCAACTGGTTCATGCGGGCCCGTGCAGCCTCCTCCTGATAGCTCATCAGGCTGGTGCTCCTGGGAGCCATGGAGGTGCCGGACCGGTACATGATCGACGAGGCTGCGGCAGCCTCCTCACCATCACCCCTGGTGGCCTCCCTCACATGCCGGCAGACCTCCGGGGAAACGGTCTCCTCGACATTGAGGGAGGAGTCCGGTTCGGCCCCGTCCCGAGAACTGCTCCCCGTGATCTCGAAACCGATGGCCTGGTCCGCGGTGAGCAGCGCGGCCTTCAGTCGGGCACCGGTCAGCGGTTCGGAGTGCTCCGCCGCCTTACCGGCTGCCGTGCTCGTCGCCGGCCCCGGCTTTCTCCCGGCTTCGGCGGGCTCGGCGCTGGCCCCGCACCCTGCGGTCAGTCCTGTCGCCGACACGAACACCACCGCCGACACCAGATATCGTCCGCTCTTCGGCCCCATCAGGTCCCCACCCTCGAACTCGCACTGTCCACATACGTCTTGGCGAACGATATCCGCGCATGCCCAGCGTCCTGACGAGCCGGTGTCGCCGTGTTCAACCATTGCGACATCACTGCCGAGGGCACGTCTGTCCCCGCATCCAGGTATGTCCGTACCCGCTGCAGCCCGCTGGGGGCACCGGACGACTGGTGGCTGCTCACCGGTGGGGGCGGGGCTTGGCCTTGGTGGCGTGGCGGGCGGCCTTGTAGGTCTCTGGCAGGAAGCGGTGCTCGATGGCGCTGCGCTTGGTGGCGGCGTCGCCGCCGACGATCTCGGCGCGCCCTTCCATCATGGCGACGAAGCCCTGGCGGGCGACCACCTTGCGGCTGTTCTTCTTCGCGCCGGTTCCGAATGCGGTGTTGTTCATGCCGGCGCGGGCGTGGAAGTCGCTGTCGGTGGCGCCGGGCATGAGGCAGGTGACGGTGACGCCGTGTTCCTTGAGTTCTTCGCGCAGTCCGAGGGCGAACATGCGGGTGAAGGCGCGGGAGGGCCCGTACACGGTCTCGTAGGGGGTGGGCAGCGTCGCGGAGAGGGAGGAGGTGATGAGGATCTTCCCTTCGCCGTGTTCGGCCATGTGCCGGGTGACGCGCTTGGCGAGGTGGACGACGGAGGTGACGTTGAGAGAGATCAGGGAGAGCTCGTCGTCCAGGCCGGTGTCGAGGAACGCGCCGCCGATGCTGCGGCCGGCGTTGAGTACCGCTGCGGCCAGGGGGCGGCCGGTCTTCTCCACCGCCTGCCACACCGTCTGGACCCCGTCGGCGTCGGCGAGGTCGGCGCGCACGGGGATGACGTGGGCGCCGTCGCGGGTGAACTGCTCGGCCGTTTCGTCGATCTTGTCGCTGCGCCCGGTGACGACGAGGTCGAAGCCGTTGAGGGCGCAGAGGCGGGCGATCTCGTAGCCGATGCCGTTGGATGCGCCGGTGACCAGGGCCAAGGGGCGTTTGGAGGGGGTGCTCACAGGCTGCTCCTGTCGTCGGAGGGGGAGTGGGACGGGCTGTCGTCCGGTTCGGGGTTGTGGTCGGGGGCGGTGGGGGTGTTCCAGTCGGCCAGCAGGCGCCAGGCCTCCTGGGAGGTGCGGTCGGGGGCCGGCATGTAGAGGAAGAGGGTCTGGCCGTCCTCGCCGGGCGGGGTCAGTGCCTGGTAGTCGATGGTCAGCTCACCGACCAGGGGGTGGTTGAAGCGTTTCTGGCCGTGGGTACGGGTGAGGACCTTGTGGTCGTCCCACCAGCGGCGGAAGTGCTCGCTCTTCATGGTCAGCTCGCCGACGAGTTCGGCGGTGCGGGCGTCGTCCGGGTACCGGCCGGCGTCCAGGCGCAGGATCGCGGTCATCTCTGCCGCGATTTGCTCCCAGTCCGGATACAGCGCGCGGGCCTCGGGGGTCAGGACGATCCAGCGGGTGAGGTTGCGCTCGCGGTAGGGCATGGCGTCGAAGTCGGCGATCAGGACCCGGCACAGATGGTTGATGGCCAGGATGTCACCGCGCTTGCCCAGGATGAACGCGGCATGGTCGTTGAAGGAGTCCAGGAGCCGCAGTAGGCCGGGACGGGCGCGCTGCACGCCGGGTGCGGCGCGGCGCGCGCGGCGGCCGGGCTTGGCCTTGACGAGGTCGTGCAGGTGCGTCCGCTCCGCGTCGTCCAGGCGCAGGGCATCGGCGACGGCATCCAGCACGCTGTCGGAGGGGGTGATGTTGCGGCCTTGTTCGAGACGGATGTAGTAGTCGGTGCTCACTCCGGCGAGCTGGGCGACCTCTTCACGGCGCAGACCAGGCACGCGGCGGTAGGCACCGCGCTCCGGGAGGCCGAGCGACTCGGGGTCGATGCGGTCCCGGCAGCGGCGCAAGAACTGGGTGAGGTCCACGTTGCCGGCCATGACTCCATCCTCCCGCCCGGTCATGAGCGTCGCGATCGCGGTGGGTGGGTCGCTGCGTCCTAGGAAACCGTGTCCCCGGGTCGAAGCGGCCCCGGAACCGCAGGCTGGAGGCCGCGCCGACGGTGGTTTTCCGGATGAGGCACCCGGTCGGCCGGGGGTGCGGCACGGCCTCAGGCGGCTGTAGGGACCGGACCCTCCCGGCAGGCGGCCAAGGGTTCCGACCATTTGAAATAATTCACGATGCGATGATTTTTTCGATGACCACCTGGCAGATCACGGGCTGTTCCACCGGCTTCGGCCGCGGGCTCGCCGCCACCGTGCCGGCCCGCGGCGCCCCGCCGTCGTTACCGCACGGCCGACCCCGGCGCAGGGCAGAAACCTCGGCCCCCCGCTCCGTGGCACCCGAGGTGGGGCGCAGGTGCGATGCGGGGCGGTGCGGGACACTCAGGTGGGCATGGGCTCGGAGTAGTGCCGGAAGGCGCCGCGCTCGGTGTGGACGGTGTACAGGCGCTCGGCCAGTGCTTGGGGGCTGGAGTGCTCGGCGTCCGGGTGGATGGCGCCGGGGACGATCAGCTGAGCGACGTGGATGTTCTCCGGCGCGAGGACGTCGTGGAGCATCGCCGCGTAGGCACTCTCTGCGGCGAACGCGACCGAGGTGCCGGCCACGCGAGGGTTCGGGCGCACGGCACTGCCGCCGTTGACGAAGAGCAGTGTGCCCCGGCCCAGCTCCCGCATCCCCGGCAGGACTGCATGCAGGCAGGTCACCGGGCCTTTGACCGAGAATGCCAGCGGATCGTCCAGGTCCGCAGCGGTCGTCTCCAGGACCGGCTTCATGAAGTCACCGCGGGGCACGGGGCTGAACTGGAGGATCTCGACGGGCCCGAGTGTGTCGGCGGCCTCGCGCAGGGCGGCGGTCAGGGAGGCAGGGTCCAGGACATCGGCGGTGAACCCGCGGGCGTGGATGTTCTCGCGAGCCAGTTCCGCGGCCAGGTCGTCCTGGTGCCGGGCGTTGCGCGAGATGAGGGCGACGTGGTGGCCGGCAGTGCCGAAGCGGTGGGCGGCGGCCAGGCCCAGGCCGGGGCCGGCGCCGATGAGGGCGAAGGTGGTCACAGGGTTCCTCCTTGGTTGAGGCAGTGGTCAGGGCGGCGGTGTCCTGGTCGGCGACGGGGAGCGAGCCCGGGCACGACGTCGTCACCCTCGTCGATGACTTTGTTCGGGTCGAGCCGGCCCTGAAACGGGGCCGAAGAGGCCGGGCAGGTAGCGGTGCAGGTGGAACGGATTCAGTGGGTGGTGAAGCCGCCGTCCACGGGGAGGGCGACGCCGACGACGAAGGAGGCGGCCGGACTGCACAGCCACAGGGCGGCGGCGGCGATCTCTTCGGCGGTGCCCAGGCGGCCGATGGGCTGCTGCTTCATGATCTCGGCCTGGCCCTCGAGCATGCCGGCGACCATCGGGGTCTCGATGACGCCGGGGCACACGGCGTTGACGCGGATGCCCTTGGGGGCGTACTCGACGGCGGCGCTCTTGGTCAGGCCGATCACTCCGTGCTTGGAGGCGTGGTACGCGGCGCGTTCGGGCAGGCCGACCAGGCCGCCGAGGGAGGAGCAGTTGACGATCGCGCCGGAGCCCTGGATGCGCATCTGCCGCAGTTCGTGCTTCTGGCACGTCCAGATGCCGCGCAGGTTGACCGCGTTGACGCGATCGAAGTTCGCAGCCGTCTCGTCGGCGGCGTCGGTAGGCGGAACCTGGATGCCGGCGTTGTTGAAGGCCATGTCCAGGCGTCCGAAGGCTTCCACGGTGCGGGCGACCATGGCGGCGGCCTGGTCCTCGTCGGCCACGTCGCAGCCGATCCCGATGGCCTGATGGCCGGCGGCGGTCAGTTCCTGCGCCGCGCGTTCGGCGGCCTTCTGGTCGAGGTCGGCGAGCGCGACAGCGGCGCCGGCCTGTGCAAAGGCACGGGCGGTGGCCAGGCCCATGCCGGAGGCGGCGCCGGTGACGAGGGCGACCTGGCCGGTGAAGTCGTAGGTGGGGTTCATCAGTGAAGAATCCTGTTCGGTGATCGGGATGTGCGGGGGGCTGCGGCGCCGCCATCGGGCGGCGCCGCACGGGTCGGTTCAGGGGTGCAGGAGGACCTTGGTGGCGCGGCGCCGTACCAGCCGGTGCCGAGCACATCGGAGGCGGCCAGCGGCGAGGGGATCAGCTCCTCGTGCGGCTGACCTGCGGTGGCGACGAGGGTGGGTCGTCGAGATTCCGAACCGGACATCTCCGGCGGTGTGCACGACTACTTCACGCATGGTGGCTCTCCTTGCTGCGTGTCCCAGCGCCCGGGGGGCCTGTATGTGATCAGGAGTGCACAGCTTTCTAGGAAATCTATCGAAATATCCTGTTTTGGTGTTGTGGTGGCGCCGTCCCGCGATTGGTGCCCTGGTCGAGGGCGGGCCGGGTGCGACGGAGCTGAACCAGCGCGATGGTGATCGTGGGGATGAGGGTCAGAGCGGCGATGGCGGCGCCGATCAGGGGCGGCCCGGCTGTGTGGAAGGGCGAGTCGAGGGTGAGCCCGGCGATCCAGGAGCCGGCCGCGGTGCCGAGGTTGAAGGCCGACACGGTCAGGGCGGAGCCCAGCGTGGGGGCTTTGCCTGCGAAGCGGACGCCGAGGGCGATCAGTACCGGGGTACCGAGGAAGCCGACCAGCCCGAGCAGGGCCACGAGCACCACCGTGGGGGCGGCCGAAGCCGACAACAGGCCCAGGGCCAGCAGGGCCGCCGAGCTGGATCCCGCGGCCAGGATGGTGGTCGCGTAGGGGCGGACGTCGCCGGCCCGGCCGCCGATGAGGAACCCGGCCAGGGCGCCCGCACCGAATCCGACGAGGACGAGGGGTACGAGGCTCCCGGCGATCCCCGCCCGGTCGGTCAGTAGCGGAGCGATGTAGGTGTATGTGCCGAGCACCCCGGCGTTCGTGGTCGCGCAGGCCACCAGCACCAGCCAGAGCCGGCCCGAGCGCAGCGCGGACAGCTCCGAGCGGATCGACACCGTCTGCCTTCCGCGGGGCTCGTTCGGGACCGAGCGCGCGATCAGCCCTGTCGCGGCCACCGCCAGGACGGCCAGGATCCAGAAGGGTCCGCGCCAGCCCACCAGCTGTCCGGCGAAAGCGCCGAGCGGAACACCGACGACGTTGGCGAGCATGGCACCGGAACCAACCACCCCGACGGCCCGCGAGCTCGCGGCCGGGTCGGCCGCCCGGGTGGCCACGACGTTCGCCACCGCCCAGAACGCCCCGGTCGCCAGTGCGGTCAGGAACCGCGCTGCGAGCAGCAGCCCGAAACTGTCACCGACCGCGGCGATCACATGTCCCGCGGCGAAGACGCCCAGGGCCAGTACCAGCGTCCACCGGGCGGGCAGCCGAAGGGTCAGCATCGACATCAGGGGCGCACCGATGATCATCCCGACCGCGAACACCGTGATCGCCAGGCCGGCCCGGGCCACGCTCACCTGCAGGTCGCCCGCGATCTCCGGCAGCAGACCCGCCACGACGAACTCGGTCGTGCCCATCAGGAACGTCCCCAGGGCCATCACGTAGACCACGCCGGGAAGCCGGCGGGAGGCAGGTGGCCTTTCCGCGACGCGTTCGTCGACGGGGGCCTGGAGGGTCGCTCCTTGCATGCTGGTGCTCCAAAAGGGGTGTCACTGCGGGATTACGCATCCCAGGAAACCGGCATTCAAGAAGGGGGGCGAGGCACTGATGAAGGGTGTACTGGCAGTACATCGCCGGGTCGGGAGCACGACGGGCGCGGGACGGCTCGGCTGTTCTGTTGTTGGTGTCGTACCGCGATGCGTATTCGTGGCGAACGGATCGAGTCGACGTGAATGCCGCGGCTTCCGATGGCGAAGCGCTGAGAGAGGATCATGTCGTGATCGTTGGCAGCAGGCCCCTTCCCCCCGCTCCTGCCGCGCCTTCATCAACTTCTCGAACCGGCCCGTTCGGGAGCCGGTGAACGTTTCCACCCGCAAATGGCTCAGCCCGCAACACCCGACCCACGCAACAGGAATGCTCTGTCCTGGGCGTTCAGCAACAAGCGCCAGCCGATAGCGTCGGATGGGCCGAAGCAGGTGGCGGCTGCGGAGGCTGCCACCTGCTTCTGCGCCTCTAGGGCTGCTGCTGGAAGGTCATGGTCATCGCGTCGGGCTTGACAGTGACTACGGCCTGAGCCTTAGGGGGGCGCGAGGTGAGTTCCAACCGTGGCCACGTCTGAAGAATGGTGGCCAAGATGATCTGCAGCTCTGTCCAGGCGAAGTTCTCGCCGATGCACTTGCGTCGGCCGTCGCCGAAGGCGAGGAACGATCCTCGTGTGAGGTGGGCACGCTCGGCTGTCCAGCGGTCCGGGTCAAATGCTTCGGGCGCGGGGAAGAAGGCCGGGTCGTGCTGGTGAAGGTAGGGGCTCCACACGACATCGGCGCCCTGGGGGATGTGGTGCCCTCCGAGGTCGACGTCCCGCGTGGCCGACCGGGTCACCATCCACGCAGGGCCGTACTTGCGAATGCTCTCCTGCAGCACCATTCGCGCGTAGGGGAGGTTGTCGAGGTCGTCGTGCACCAGGGGGCGGCCGGGGCACACGGCGGCGATCTCGGCGCGAAGCCGCTTTTCCACCTGGGGGTTCCGGGATATCTCGTAGAGCGTCCAGGCCAAGGTGGTTCCGGTCGTCTCGATCGCGCCGGTCAAGAGCGTGATCGCCTCGTCCTGCAGCTGCTGGTGTGTGAGTGGATGCTCCGCGTTGAGAAGGGTGTCGAACAATCCGGCCTCCTGCTGTGCCGGGGGATCGTGGGGGCACGCGGGGGGTTGGGGTAGCTCGGCTGCGGGACGGTGAGCGGGCGCGGAGGCTGTGCGGTGCTCGATGGCCTGGTCGACGAGCTCACGGAGGCGCCGGACGCGTTCTGCGTGCGCCCGGTGTGCTGGCAGGGGCAACCGCGTCAGCCAGGAGGGAAGGACGGTCTGCCGAATCGTTCCTTTCATGATTTCGGGCATGAGGGCGGTGAACTCGCCCTGCAGGTGGGCAGGGAGGCCGTCGCCGAACAGGGCGACGAGGAAGACAGCGAGGGCGACATCGTTCATGTCCGCGAAGACGTCGCGACGGCTTTCTTCCGGCCAGGAGGTGACCATCGCGCGCACCTGGTCGATCATGGCGGGGCCGCGGGTCGCGATGTGCGCCTTGTTGAACATCGGCTGCATGAGGCGCCGCTGACGGAGGTGGGCGTCACCGTCGGCGACGGTGGCCAGGCCGTCACCGAAGAAGACGCGCAAGGCGTCGATGATCTTGCCGCCCTTGGCGAAGTCCGCTGCTTCTGTCACGAGCACGCGTCGGGTGAGCGCGGGGTCGGTGACGACATAGGCGGGCGTCGGGCCTATGCGTATACGCACGACGCTGCCGTGCTCACGAAGTGAGGTGATGAACGGCAGGGGATCGCGGGCGAGTCGGTGTACATGGCCGATCAAGGGGAGGCCGCCGGGCGCGGCCGGTGTGGGGGACGACGGCGCGGTGGGGGGATGCATGGTGTCATCTGCTCCTGACGTGGGGGGTCCGGACTGCGGCCCATGCATTCCCATGATCACATCACCGGATGCCACTGACCTTCGATCTTTGCGACAGATGGCTGGGGTGTGATATAGGCTCGCCGGACGATGAAGCGCGGTGCACAGACCTCGCTCCGGTGGTGACCGCTCGTGCCGACCGTCAGACGTGCAGCCAGGACATGGCCGACCTCCTGCCCTCGGTACCGGTGGCGCACTGCTGGCACCTGGGAGGGGTGGCGACGAAACTGCGGCGGCAGCTGTCTGCGGATGCGATCGAGTCGCCCTCGCCGGCACCGGGGTACGAGGCGAGTGACCTGGACGCGCTGTTCGGCGGTCAGCTCGCCGCGGGCCTCGGAAATGGAAACGCCCGTCCTCGGTGACACCGTCGAGGGTGATGTAGCCGCCGTCAATTCGGTAGGAGCACGATCCAGACCTGCCCGGTCGCGAACGTCATCGGTTTGCCGTCCCTGGTGGTGAAGCCGGTGGCTGACTCGGCGGTGTCGCGCTGCCATGTCACGTCGTACGACTTGCCGTCACGCAGGACCACAGCCGAGCCGGAACCCACGGTCGCGCTGAACGGCGAGGTGTTGCCTCCTCGGTCCCGGAAGCGGGAAGGCTGCACGTCCACGTTCTGCAGGACCACTGTGGCTGCTGCGAGCCGGTCCCCGGAGGACGTACGGGCGGGGGTTCCGTCCATGCTCACCAGCCACTCGTCCCGGTCCAAGGCCCAGGTGAAGGTGAACCGTGCCGAGGGGTAGGACACGCTTCGCTCGTTGACGGGGGTGCCGCCCGGGGGCGGCGCGGCGAAGCGGAGCCCGATGTCCTCGGCCGCGTTCACCCCGGTGGAGGCGTGCTGGACCTTCCCCGGGCGCAGATACAGATTGTGTGGTGCGGCGCGCTCCCCACCACGGAAATAGGCGTCCGGTGCCTTCGACGGCGGCAGCGCATCGAGGGGGGCAGCTTCGATCGACGGCTGGAGAGCGGACTGGGCGCCCGAGTACGCAAGCGTGGGCTCGTCGAACTGCCGGAGCAGCTCCAGATCCGTTTCGCGAGCACTGCGTACGGGGCCGACGACGGGCGGCAGGCCGGAGGAGTAGGCGGCGAGTATGCGACTGAGGCCTGCCTCCACCTGCTCCACGTAGACGATGTCTGCCTTCTCGAGTCCGGTCGGCGGCCGGGCCGCGGCGACGTTGTCGATCTTCACGGCGAGCACCTCGGCGCGTGCTCCGGATGTCATCTTCCCTCCGCCCGGGCTGCCGCAGGCCGCGGCGATGACGAGCGTGAGCGCGGCGAGCGCGGCGGCGGCCGGTCTGTTCGTTCTGGAGGTAGGCATGGCTGGCGCCCCTTTCGAGCCGACTCTGCGGCATCGGCGCGTGTCTGCTGCGGCGAAGACTTTCTTGTCCATCATCACGTAGGAGACCGGCCGGAGCGTCTCGGGCGCGATGCTCTCTTCTCGGAATTCGACCAGTCCTTCCGAAGCTCGGCGACCGTCGATACGCCTCGTGGAAGCTTGAGCACCAGCTAGTCGAACAGGTCGTGCACCAAGCCTGCGGGTCTCGCCACCTTTTCCCCGCCCAGGCCCCTGGTTGTCTGGCGCCGCCGCTGTCGGAGGCCCCAGCTACGGTTTCCAGGTGAACGGATCGAATGCGCCAGCCGACGTACCCACCCACCACGGCGCGTTGTTGCCTCTCCTGGGTGCCGACCAGGCGGTCATCGACTTCTTCGTCGGCGTCGCGGATCTCGACGCGACGGACCCGGCCGACCAGGAACTGGAGGACGGGGTCCGGCTTGCCTCCGGAGCCCGGCTGGAGCAGTTTGCGCGCGCGGGCTCAGGTGACGCGTTCTGCTTCGTCGGCGAGGGCGGAGAGGAACGCCCCGTGGTGTACGTCAGCCTCGACGGGGAGGCCGGACCGCTCGCCCTCGGACTGCCGGAGTTGGTGCGGCTGTGTCTGGTGGCACCGTGGTGGCGGGACGCTCCCGGACGGACGGCCGGAGAACTCCAGGCGGTCGCCGAGGAGTACCGGGAGGACATGCCCGGCCTCGACCGCCGACGCGACCGCGCGGCCCGGGCGCTCGGCCTCGATCCGGCGGGACTGACGTCCGCGGCGGCAGCCCTGGCCCGGCTCGTGGAACTCTCCCGAGGACCGGTTGCCGCGGCCTGCCGCGTCGTCGGGTCCGAGGGCGATCCGCTTGATCCCCTGTTCGCCAGCACCCTCAGTTGACGCTCCCAGGCCTCGAACGCGAGGACCGGGGCGACGGGCAGCACGTTGCTGCTGTCACAGTCGGGCCGGCGTTCACCAGGTCGCGCACGCTGGGGCAGACGCCGGAGGTTTCTTCCCGGAACCGGGTCGTGCGCGGGAGGGCCAGCCACCATGGCGCCCTCCATGCGGTAGGTGCCCGGATTGACGTGGTCGTCCTCGCCGGCGGCCCACGGGTTTGGAGCCCCTGCCGTGGACCTCGGTGTTCCGGACCTTCGCGCATGCGCTGTGGACGGTGGTGCCGCCGACCGGGTGGCGCTTCTCGCGGTCGGTCACCTTCTCGGTGATCACCCATCGCGCACGCACAAGGACTCAGAGAGATTGGCTGCGTTGAAGAAGGGGAAGGCCTGCATCAGTTCCGTGCCGCGATGCTGGGGCGTGTATCGAAAGTGCTGGTCGTCGGCGTGACACCGCCCAAAATGACATGCAGTCTTCGCCCGGTCGTGCTGGTATCGATCCCTATGAATGATTACTTTCCCGATGAAGCCGACTTGACGGACAGGATGGAACGGAACCTGGCGGAACACGCCTGCCATCTGCACCGGAGCATGTCCGGTGCGACGGTCACGGAGACCGGCGACCTCCTGGTCGCGGACAGCGGCCTGGACGACGACACGTTCAACATCGTCGCTGCGGCCCGCTTCACCGCCGACGACGCCGCAGCCCGTATCTCCGAGACTGTCGGGACGTTGGCCGGTACCGGCCGCAGTTTCTCCTGGTGGGTGGGACCTGCCTCGACACCGACAGACCTCACCACCCGCCTGACAGCAGCTGGCCTGCCGGTGTCCGAGCGTGAGACGGCCATGTGGGCCGAGCTGGACGACATCCTGCCGATTCCCTCTGTTCCGGGTCTCGACATCCGAACGGTGACCACGCCCGAGCAGCTCGCCGACTACGCCACGGTCCTCGCCGCGAACTGGAACCCACCCGCCGAAACCGTCCGCGACTTCTTCGCCCGGGCTGCTTCCCAGGCGCTGGCCGCGACTTGTCCGGCCCGGTACCTGGTGGGCTACGTGGAGAACCGTCCGGTCTGCTCCGCCGAGGTGTTCCACCACGCCGGAGTCGCCGGCGTCTACAACATCTCCACCCTGGCCGCCCACCGCCGGCGCGGCTACGGCGGAGCCATCACGCTCGTGGCCCTTCACGCTGCCCGCGAGCGAGACCATGGCATCGCGGTCCTGCAGGCATCGGCCGACGGCGAGCCTGTGTACCGCCGCCTGGGGTTCCGCGCCTGCGGCCAGTTCGTCGAACACGCCATCAACACCTGAACCTCCACGACTCCACGGACGTCCGTCCGTCGCCCCTGATTGAGCTGTTCACAGCCACTCATTGATGGCCGCTACGAGGACAGTGGCCTCGTAGCGGCCCGCGAGCTTGTCGAATCTCGTGGCCACGGCCCGGTTCCTTTTGAGGCGGTTGATGCCGCACTCGACTGCATGCCGAGCCTTGTAGTCCTCGGCGTTGAAGCCGGGCGGCAGGCCACCGAGGGAACCGAGCTTCTTGCGGTTGCGTGCCTGGTCGGCCTTGTCTGGAATGGTGCAGCGGATGCCGCGGCGGCGCAGGTAGCCGCGGTTCCTGCGGGAGGCGTACGCCTTGTCCGCACGGACCCGGTTGGGGCGGACACGCGGCCGACCCGGCCCTAGGCGGGGCACACGCCCTCTCCAGCACGGGCTCGAGCTGCGGCGAATCGCCGCGTTGCCCTACCGTGATCACGATCGACATGGGCTTCTGGCCCTGCTCGACCGCCAGGTGCAACTTGGTGGTGAATCCGCCGCGGGACCTTCCCAGCCCGTGATCTCCGGGCTCGGTGAACACACCGCCAGGCGGTTCCTTCTGCAGGTCACCCCGTTTATGGGCCCCGGCTGCATGCTGGTGAGCGCGGCAGACCGTGGAGTCGATACTCAGGTCCCAGACGATCGCTCCTCTCGCATCGGCCAGGGACTGAAGCCGAATGAGGATCCGCTGCCAGGTACCGTTGCGCTGCCACCGTCGGAACAAGTCGTAGACCCGGCTCCATGGTCCGTACTCGACGGGCACGTCCCGCCACGGCACACCGGTCCGCACGCGGAACCGTATGCCGTCGATCAACTGCCGGCGCGGTCAGACAAGGGGCCGTCCCACTCTCGCGCCCTTCGGCAGCAACGGTTCCAGCACTGCCCACTGCTCGTCCGTGAGATCTCCTCGTCCGTGAGATCTCCTCGTCCCCTGAACGGTGATCATTCACAGCTCAAGATCCGTTTCGATACACGCCCTAGTAGGGCTTTGTTAGGTGGTGTCGTAGGTCTGCCATGGGGTGGGTTGCTGGCAGGTGGGGCAGGTGCCGGTCCAGGTGGCTAACAGGTGCTGGAGGAGGGCCAGGGCCTGGTAGAGGGTCAGGCCCTGGCAGGGACTTTTGGGCAGGACCGCTGTTCGGTCAGGAAGAGGTGGGCTGCGGTGACGAGGGTGACGTGGCGGTGCCAGCCGGTGAACGAGCGGCCCTCGAAGTGGTCCAGTCCGAGGGTGGTCTTCAGCTCGCGGTAGTCGTGTTCGATGCGCCAGCGGAGTTTCGCGAGGCGGACGAGATCGCGGGCGGGGATGTCGGCGGGCAGGTTGGAGATCCAGTACTTGACCGGCTCGTTCTCACCTTCGGGCCACTGGGCGATCAGCCACCGCAGACCGATGACACCGTTGGGGGCGGGTTTCGGGCGACGGCCGGCGAGGCGGACCCGCAGGAACACGAAGTGGGCGGACATGGCGGCTTTCGAGCCCTTGCGCCAGGTGACCGCTACTGCCTTGTCGCGTCCTGCGGCCAGGACGTGTTCGCGCAGGCTGACCGGACGGGTGCGGTAGCGGGGCAACGGTCTGGGCCCGAGTCCTCCATAGGGCGGCTCGTAAGGTTCAGCGGTCTCGGCATGGGCTGTCATCTCGCCCTTGACCTGCAAGGCATAGGCCAGCCCGCGGTCTTCCAGACCGTGGCGGAAGTCGGCATTCGCCCCGTATCCGGTGTCCGCGACCAGCACTGCCGGACGTAGTCCGAGCGCGGCCAGTTCGTCGAGCATGTCCAGCGCCAGCTGCCACTTCGGGCGGTGATGCTCCCCTTCGGGGATCCGGCAGAGAGCCCGACGGTCCGCAGCCTCCGGCTGGTCCCAGCTGCCGGGTAGGAACAGCCGCCAGGACAACGGGCACGACGCGGTGTCGGAGGCAGCATGCACGCTGACCCCTATCTGGCAGTTCCCGACCTTGCCCAAAGTGCCGGAGTACTGTCTGGCAACCCCGGGCGAGGATGTCCCGTCCTTCGGGAACCCGGTGTCATCCACCACCCACACCTGCGGACGGACCACAGCCACCGCCCGGCGGGCCAGCCTGGCGCGGACCTCGTTGACCGGCCAGGTCGACGAGGTCATGAACTGCTGCAGCTGCTGATGGTCCACGCCGAGGCGTCCGGCCATCGGCTGCATTGACTTCCGGCGCCCGTCCAGCAGCAGGCCCTGCAGATACAGCCCGCCCTTCGCCCGCTGGTCAGCACGCGCCAAAGGCGCGAACACCTCCCCGGCGAAGTCCTCCAACCGGTCCCGACACGTCCCGAGTTCATCTGCCCTCATACCAGCAGGAAACCAGCACAGCGACCACCTGCCTAGATACCTAACAAAGCCCTACTAGTCGGCGCTGATGACCGCTGCCTGCGCGCGGCATCGTTCCAGCCCCGCAGTCACCTCTTCGTGGGCGGGACAGTCCGGGCTGTCCAGAAGTTCGCCAGCCGCAGTCATGGCGGCCCAGAAGTCGGGTGGTGAGCCGCGCCAGTCCTGGAACCGGGTTTTGGCGAAGTAGAGGAAGATCTTCGTGAGTTCCCCGGTGCGAAACCACGCGAGTAGGCCGCTGGGATAGCCCCCGCGGGCACCAGCGGCGATTCCCAAAAGGCCGCGGATACGCTCGTCGTGTTCCCCAAGTGCTCGATCCACGATGAAGACGTGCCCACACTTGAGAAGGAAAGCGAGGTCCTCCTCCTCGCCCACCGCGAAGTCCGAGAAGAGTGGCTCAACCTCGCGGAGCCGGGCCTCGGCGTCAGTCCGGGGCACGCCCAGGGCCAAGCACACGGCCAACACACAGGTGCCCCAGTTGCCGGTCCTCGCGGCCAGCACCGCGAAAGCCTCCTCGTCCCTTTGCCCTGCGGCGAGCAATTCCTGCGCCTCCAGGACCAGAGAGCCCTCGTTCCCCCCCCCGTGACTCATGGCGAGAGACTACCGCCCGGTGCGATGGCCGAGCCAGCCGCGATCGCCTAAGCACTGTCCGGCGGATCATGTGACTTTCCGACCGGTCTCTCGTTGGTTGGGGCATGGGCCGGGGGACCTGGCGAATCGCGAGTGATCGCTGCTGGAGCCGCTTCTGCCGCCTGCGGGTGGTCGAGGCGGCCGGTGGAACGACCACCGCACGGTGCTCAACGGAATCCTGTTCCGGATCCGCCGGTCCGGCTGGACAGCAGGCACAGCACCTGTAGTTGACCGTTGCCGCTCTGATCGAACATGGAATCCGGCGGTCCTGCGCCACCGGCGTCATAGAGGAGGTAAAAACCGCCGCTCACAACTGTCGACGCCTGCCGGAGCAGGCGGAGGAAACCTGTGCCGTCGCCGATAGCGGCACTGCAACCGGTCGGCGGTACGCCTCGCGGGCCTGACTCCGGCGGCCCGCTGCTCGACGAGAACAACATCGCGGTGCTAACCGACAACACCGACGCCTCAGCGGTGCACGTGTACACCGAGCGGACCGATCCCAGCGCGCCGATCCGTCACTGCCGCCTCGGACATCGCAGTCCGATCGCCTGAGAGAACACCTTCTGAACGACATCAACCACGCTGGCGCAAGACGCATGACCCGTATCCAGGAACCGGGGTCAAGGACCGTCTGAGGAGCGGTTCTCTTCTGGAGTGCTTCTTGGCGTCGGCTGGTCCCTGTGCCACCCGCTTCGGCGGGCTGAGGGTGCCGGCCACTTTACTTTCCGGGTCCGCTCCCCGGGATGCCGCAGCCTGCTGGGCATCGCACGCCGGAGAGATGAGCGAGCCGGTCGTCATTCACCGGCCCTCGCCTACAGGCGGGGTTCACCGCCGTGATGGAAGCAATCCGGGTGTCCAGGGCCGGACCGGGCCGCCCCGGTACCCGGCCCGATCACGTCCTGGGCGGCAAGGGCCACTCGAAGGCGCTCCGCGCGTGGCTCCGCCGCCGGGGCATTCCGCTCACGAGGGATCATCACCCGGTACGACGAAACCGCTCGGTCCTACGAAGTGCCCGTCGCCATTGCCTCACTCCTGGCGTGGGCGTGAAGGCTGACGAACCGACTCAGTCCATGTCCTCGTCCGCATCTTCCTCCATGCTCTCGTACCCGGAGCGGAAGAGTGCGGAGAAGCTGGGGTGCTTGGTGGTGTCGCCGTACTTCGGCGCGAACTCGTAGGCGGCCCACTCGCCGTCCGGCCCGGCGTCGGTCGGATCGAGCAGCCAGAAGTCCTCTCCCCGGGCGATCTCGATGGACCTGCGGAACAGCTGAACGTCGTCCTCGTTGCCGGGTATGGAGGCGTAGGTCTCGATCACGCGGCTGCCTGCCTCGCTGTCCCGCATCCATCTGACGCGGCCGCACGGATGGGCGCCGTCCACATGGTCATCGAGGCGCTTCCACCCGTCGCTCGCCAGGAAGAATCCCCGCAGGCCGGGTGGGAACCGCACGCCGAGCCGCTCCTCGGCTGCCGCCAGAGCTTCCTCTCGGGCAGGGGCTTCACCCAGCCACAGCTCGACTTGCCCGTCTTGGTCCAGCGCCTCCAGCTGATCCTCGTCCAGGAGTTCGTCCAGCTCTTCCTCGTCGGCACGGACCTTCACGTACAGCTTGCTGTATTGCTCCAGAAAGTCACGCCACGCCTGTGGCGTGGTCAGAACGGCGGCAACGCCATTGTCTCCAGGCTCAGTTGTCTCACTCATGCCGATCATGGTGCCAGGTGGCTACGACAATGCCGAAGGCCGCCCGGCAGTACCGCGTGCGAGAGCAGGTTCGCGGTTGCCGCCAGTGACGCGGGCATGGCAAAGGCTTCAGTCAGGCGTTGCTGACGCCGCTCCCGGTGCCATGGGCCTGCCGTTCGGTGATGTGGCGGTACAGGGCGCCGAGCGCGGCGGCCTGGACGATGGCACCGATGGGAATGCCTATCAATCCTGCGGGGCCGGCGACGAGGAACGGCATCGAGGTCGGTGCGGTGGCCAGGATGGCCCACATTCCGGCGAAGCTGGCGTCTCCGGACGAAGAGTGGGAGATGGCATCTACGGTCACCCACAGGCACACCGCGAGTACAACGCCCAGATATCCCAGGGCCAGAGGGTTGACCAGGTAGTGGCGGAGAGCCTGGGGCAGCGAGCGAGAATTCTTGTCCATGTCGGATCTCCTGGGGATGCCGGAATGCCCGGTGCGGTGACTGATCTGCTGACGATCTGAACAATGCCGTCCGCCGTTATCCGCCACATGAGTAGCCATACTCACGCCGGCCAATCTGCTGCGGAGGTTGATCTGAATGCCAGGGAAGACCGGTCCTCGAAATGCCGCACACGCTGCGGGCGATCGACGGCGAGGACGAGACGCTCGCCGCGCTGGAGATGATCGTCGGCTTCGACGACGACCTGCCTGGCGAGGTCACCAGGGCAGCCAACCGGCGGGTGGGGTGGGATCCGGTCAGAGGACTTGGCCTGCTGCGCTTCCGATGGGGCCGTTGGCGAGTGTGATGGTGGCTTGATGCGTTTGCCGGTGGGTTCGCGGCGCATTTCGAAGCTCTGACACAGGGCGATGACGATTTCCAGGTCGTGTTGTCCGGCTCGTCCTGGGTCGGGGCTCCGGGGCACCGGGAGGGTTGCTTCGGAGGCGGGTGGGCGCAAGGGTGCCGTCCACGATGAGCACAGTGTCCTTGCGGAACCCCTGCGGGGTTGCAGCGCGAGCAATGGGCCGAGGTGGTCGATGATGCGGTCGGCCGCGGACTTTGAGATACCGAAGAGAGGGTTATGCTGACGCAACGTCAAGTTCGTGCGCCAGTAAGTCACTACCAGCAGCACACGGTCGTCCAGCGGAAGTGACCACGGGCGGCTATTGCGGACCGGATCCACACCCTCGCGGCGCAGTGCCGTCACCGGCTTGCCTAGGACACGCGGGCTCAGCCCGGCGAACGGGGCTATCCAGGAAGGCTCCGACCCCGTGATCACACCAGCCACTGCGGAATCGCGGTCGAGCCGCTGACCGGCGTCGACGGAGAAGTCGGGCTGGAGGGCCGGGCCGCGACCTGTTGCAAGGTGCAGGCCGAGCACCGTATGGTCTCGCGGGCAGCGATGATCACGACGGGAATTCCACCGGCGGGCACTGTGAGGTCCTCGGGCCGACCGCGAGGCCCTCGGTCCGATGCCCGGCGACGGATTCGCGACGCGCGCACGGCGGCGGAGGGCCGCGCCCATCCGGCCCGGACCGGGAGATCGAGCGACGGACCGGCGTCGTCCCGGCCTCCCTCACCGCCGCCCCGTACCGACCACCGCCGTTCCCGTCGAAGCAGTTGCCCGTGACCACACCGCCCAGCAGGACGCGACCGCCGAGTCGGCTTGTCAGGCCCGTAGCGGGGGATCGGCGCCGACAGGACAGGCCGCGTCGCGCCGAGAACCGTTCCGGAAGATGTGCTCGTCGTCCCGCACACCGAACAAGGAGAGATCTTGTCCACCCATCCGCTCACGACGGACACCGGCGAACTCGGCCCGCTGCCCCATGATTTTCCCTTCGACCCCACCCACGGCTACGACCTGCCGCGCCTCCTCGCGGTGAAGGCGCCGCCGGGCCCGGACGACTTCGCCGACTTCTGGCGAGAGCGCTACGCGAGTGCGCTGCGAGTCGACCCGTCGCCTCGCGTCGAGGGGCCTTGGGCCACGGTGGACGGCATGCGGGTCGCCGACGTCTCGTACACGTCCGCCGACGGCGTCCGTATCGGCGGATGGCTGACCGTCCCCGCCGACGGCCGGGTCACACGCGGCTGTGTGGCGACACACGGCTACGGAGGCCGGGTGGCCCCGGACTCCTGGCAGTCCCCGCCGGAGACCGCGACCATCTGGCCCTGCCTGCGTGGGCTGGGGACGCGGAGCCTGCTGCCCGGCGTTCCCCCGAAGTCGGCGGGGCACGTCCTGCACGGTATCGGCGCCCGGGAGTCGTACCTCATCGGCGGGTGTGTGGCGGACGTCTGGTGCGCGGCCACCGCACTTCGGCGACTGGTGCCGGAGGCCGCCGGACGGCTGACCTACCTGGGCACGAGTTTCGGCGGCGGCATCGGGGCACTGGCGCTCCCCTGGGACGACCGTTTCCACGCCGCCGGGCTGACGGTGCCGACCTTCGGAAACCATCCGCTCCGGGTGACACTCCCGTGCACGGGCAGCGGTGAGTCGGTGCGTACGCGGCTGGCCGAGGACCCCTCGGTGCTGGACGTCCTGGCGTACTTCGATGCTGCGACGGCGGCCCGGCACATCAAGATCCCCGTACATGTGGGTGCCGCCCTGTTCGATCCGTCGGTGCCCCCTCCGGGGCAGTTCGCGGTGTACAACGGCCTGGCCGGACCGCGCGAGCTGTTGGTCCTGAGGGCCGGCCACTTCGACCACCCGGGGGAGCGGGCCGAGACGGCAGCCCTGGAAGAAGCCCAGCGACGTTTCCTGTCGGGGGCCGGTGCCGCGGGTCCGCGCCCCGCCGCCTGACCTCCTGCCGCACGGTCGGACCCGCAGTGCCGAGGAGCTCACGGTTTCCTGCCCCGTGACCCGGTGGTTCCGCGACGCCGTCGACGCCCGGCCCGCAGGACGTCGCGGGACCGCCACGGTCGCTGATTCCAGGTACGGACGCCGACCATGCGCGATATGCTGATGCAGAATGTGCAAGGGATTTGCAGAACGAGGAGGGCCATGGTTACGCGGGCGACTGATGCAGGGACGAACCAGAGCGTCGAACGAGCGGTCTCGGTGCTGCGCGCACTCGACTCCGGCCGGCCCGAACTCCGTGTCTCCGACGTCGCCGAGCTCACCGGGCTGGGCTCCTCGACGACCTCCCGCCTGTTGTCCACCCTGGAACGCCTCGACATGGTCGAACGCGATCCGGTCAGCAACCTCTACCGCCTCAGTCTCGGCCTTCTTCCGCTGGCCGCCACCGCCACCAACCGCCACCCCGTGCACCGGGCCGCCCGCACAGTGCTCCAGGGCCTCGCCACCCGCACCGGTCTCGGGGCCAATGTGGCCGTACGCCGCGGTGGCGAGCTGATGTTCCTGTGCAATTTCGAGGGCACGCGCGCCCCCAAGTCCTACACGCAGGCCGGGCACACCGCCCCGCTGCATGCCACGAGCATCGGCAAGTGCCTGCTCACCGGGCTGGCCCCCAAGGAGCGCCGCAAGCTGCTGGGGGATCCCCTCGACGCGCACACCGAGTACACGACCACCAGTCACGACCTCCTCGACGCCGAGATCGACACCGTCCGGCGCATCGGCTACGCCGTCGAGGCCGAGGAGCGCGCCCTGGGCCGTGCGTCCCTCGCCGCGCCGGTCCGTGACGCGTCGGGTGAGATCGTTGCCGCCATCTCTCTCTGGGGCCCGACCTCGGTACTCGGGGACCGCTCCGACACCGAGGGGCAGCGCCTCGCCCTCGTGCGCGAGGTCATCGAGGCCGCCGACGCCACCAGTCAGGCCCTCGGCGCGCTCTGACGTGGACGGGGAAGGGGGTCCGGTGGAAGCCGATCGGCTTCCACCGGACCCCCTTCCCCGTATGGCTATGCGCCGTATGCCTTGAGGGCTGTCACGTGCGCGTGCCGAGCCCCGTGCGTCGCGTCCACCACGAGCCGTAGCGCGTCGGTGCGTACAGGGCCGCCGTCGAGCCCCCGCAACGCGTGTACGCGGTGGCGGCGTCGGTTGTCCGTCACCGTCACGAGCGTGTGCCATGTACCGGCGGCGTCGCACCTCTGGACGCGGTAGTCGCGTACGAGCTCCGGCATGACCTCGTACGGGGTGCGGTGGCGGTGGAGGTTGTTGAGGTACTCGTCGACGTCATCGTCGAACACCAGGCGAATCTCGGTGAGGTCCTGCTCGTCGTGCCAGTCGAGACGGAGCCACCTGGCGTCGTCCTCCCGGGCGGAGGACCACATGTTCGGTCCGCCATAGGGACGTTGGTATCCGCCTACGGCCCGTTCGGGGTGGAACGCCCGGGTGTCGGGGGCCGCCCGGAAGGCGAAGGTCTGCCGGCGCAGGCCGCGGGCCTGCCATTCCAGGACCAGCTGGCCGTCCTCCTCCGGGATGTCGTGGTCGACGCCCACGTCCCCCTCGGCCTTCCTGCGCAGGGCGAGCACACCGTCGGTGCGTTCGGGGAGGAGGACCAGGGCCGTGTCGGCACAGGCTCGGACGATGAGGACCGCGTTCCCGGGTGTGTCGGGGTGGTGGTCGAGACGGGCGGTCACCCAGTGGGGACCGCCGGACGGGACGGTGACCGTGGTCGTGAGGAGATGGTCGGCGGGAACCGCGTTCTCGGGCCGGCCCGTGCTCCACAGTTCCACGGTGAGATCGCGGGACCGGCCGTCCGGGGCACCGTGGACGAGCAGGTCGACCGTGTCGAGTGCGGGGTCGACCGGCAGCAGGAGGGCCAGGTCGCGGGTGAGGGGGTACGGGGTGCCGGGGGCGTCCTGCGTGGGTTCGGCGGCCAGACGGCTCAGGCAGGAGGAGGCCGTTACGTCGGCAGCGCGCGCCAGGTTGCCGGGGTCCTCGTCGGCGAGGCCGATCACGGAGGCGTCCTGGCGCAGCAGGGTGCGGCGCACCAGTTCCGACCGTCCGGTGGCGAGTTCCCGCGGCGTGATGCCCTCGGCGACGCACAGGGCCGCGGCGGTACCAGCGGCCTCGCCGATCGTCGCGCAGGTGGCCATGACGCGGGTGGCCCCGAAGGCGATGTGGGTGGCGGAGATGTTGCGTCCGGCGAAGTGCAGGTTCGTGACGTTCGCCGAGTAGAGGGAGCGCAGCGGGATGTGGAAGATGCCGTCCGCGTACCGCTGGCGCGCGCCGGGCTCCTCTGCGTACATGCCCTGCACGGGGTGGAGGTCGACGGACCAGCCGCCGAAGGCGATCCGGTCCTCGAACCGGCGCTGTTGGAGGATGTCCTGCTGCGTGAGGACGTGATCGCCGAGGAAGCGGCGGTACTCGCGTTTGCCGGGCAGACTGCCGACCCATTCCAGGGTGAGGTTCGCCGCGTCCGGGAACTCGCCGGAGTTCTTGATGTGGTCCCAGACACCCATGATCACGGCCTGGAGCTCGTCGCGGATGCGTTCGTTGTCGTGGACCGTGTCGAGCTCACCGCCCCACTCGATCCACCAGTAGTCACAGCCGTTGTCCCCGGTGCGCAGGATGCGGTTGCGCAGGATGGGGGTGGTCGACAAGTCCTTGGCATAGGAGGGCGGTACGAACTTCACAGGGCGGCCCGTGTCCCTGGTGTGGAAGAGGGTCGTCGAGCCGAGTAGCGCCCGGTCCGCCTCGGGCGGTGCCCAGGGCTCGTCGAACTCGCTCTGCGACTCACGGCCGATGCGGTAACGGGCGCCGGCGAGGTGACCGACCAGACCGTCTCCGGTGCAGTCGAGGAACTGGTGCGCACGGAAGGTGATGCGGCGCTCCGAGCCCATCATCCAGCCGGTGCAGGAGTGCACCTCGCGGCTGTCGGCGGGGCCGCTCGCGTCGACCTCGCGTACGTCGGTGTTGAGGTAGAGGTCGATGTTCGGTTCGGCGCGGACGGCGTCGAGGACGACCTGGTCCCAGTAGTAGGGGTTGCCCTCGGGGTTGCGGTACTGGTTCTCGGTGTACAGCTCGCCCATGATCCCGGTCTCGCGGGCCCAGCGGTGCACGCCGTGTGCGGAAGCGCCGCAGACCCAGACACGTATCTCGCTGCTGGCGTTGCCTCCCAGGACCGGCCGGTTGTTGACCAGGGCGACGCGGCGGCCGAGCCGGGCCGCGGCGATGGCCGCGCAGGTCCCCGCCAATCCGCCGCCGATCACGGCGATGTCGTAATGGACCTCTTCTTCCCGCACGGTGCGGCCTCCTTGGTGTGAAGCTCGGATACTCCCCGCCGCAGCGGAGCGCTCTTGAACGTACATCACATCCATATTGTGCAACCACTGTTCAATCAATGGGATCCGCTGTAAGTTCCGGTTGCGGCCACCGACCTGGCCGTCGTGAGCCGAAGTGCAAGTTCGCGGCAGGTGGCGCGTGTTTGCCGGGCCTGAGCGGAATCGGCGATTCACCGACGAAAAGGGTTGACGCCATCGCACGATATGGAGAACGATCCCGCATGCTGCAACTTGCATTCAGCGCAGCAGGGGCGGCGACGTTCACGCAGGGCACCGGCGCTCCCGCCACCATTTGAGAGGACAGACCCATGAGTACGGCCGCACCTCCCCAGAAGGCGCCCCCGCCCCGCGAGCGGAGCGGGGGACGGCTCTCCAACGGTGCGTTCGCCCTGCTGCTGACCGCACCGGGCCTCGCCCTGTTCGCGGCGATCATCTTCTACCCGCTGTTGTCGGCGCTGTTCACCGGCTTCTTCAAGCAGGATCTGCGGCTGCCGGGACGGGAGTTCGCCGGCCTTGACAACTTCACCTACTGGCTGGACGGAGACTTCCTCACCATCCTCGAGCAGACGCTGATCTTCACCGTCGGTGCGACGCTCGTCCCCTTCGTGATCGGCTTCGCACTCGCGCTCGCGTTGAACACCGGGCTCAAGGCCAGCGGCTTCCTGCGCGGCCTGTTCCTGTTCCCCTGGGTGATCCCGGGCGTGGTGGTCTCCTTCCTCTGGATGTGGATCTTCAACGCGAACTACGGGGTGCTCAACGGCGTCCTCATGGAGACCGGGATCATCGACGAGTCCGTGGCCTGGCTCGGCCGGCCCGGCACCGCGATGCTCGCCGTGATCGTCACCAAGACCTGGGCCAGCTTCCCCTGGATGATGGTGATGCTCCTGGCCGGCCTGCAGACCGTGCCCAAGGAACTGCACGAGGCGGCCTCGATGGACGGGGCCGGCTCGGTCCGGCGCTTCTTCGCCGTCACCTGGCCGCAAGTGCGCGGTGTCGCCTCGATCGTGCTCCTGCTGGAGTTCATCTGGAACTTCCAGCACTTCGACACCATCTACGTCCTCACCGGCGGCGGACCCGCCGGCACCACCGAGACGTTCGCGACCGCCGTGTACCAGACCGCCTTCAAGGGCTTCGACATCGGCCGGGCCACCGCACTCGGCGGACTGTGGATGCTGCTCCTGCTCCTCCTCGTCGCCGCCTATCTCAGGATCACCGAGCGGAAGGGCGACGCCTGATGACCTCCACCACCTCCACCCCGCTGCCGGCCGTCGACCGTCCGCAGCCGTCCGCCACGCGGGGTGAGCGCGGCGCCCGCCGCCGCATCCGCAAGGACCTGCTGCGTTCGCGGATCGCCGCCTGGAGCGCGGTCGTCGTCATCGGCGCCTTCGGTCTGCTGCCGGTCTACTGGCTGCTCGTCACCGCGCTGAGCACCCCCGAGTCGACCTTCCAGTTCCCGCCGAAGCTGATACCCACCGATCTCACCCTCAGCAACTTCACGGCCCTGGCCGAGAACGACCAGCTGATCAAGTACATGATCAACTCGCTCGTCGTGGCCTCGATCACCGCCGTGCTGAGCGTGGTCGTCGCCACCTACATGGGCTACTCGTTCTCCAAGTTCCGCTACCGGGGGCGGCGTTCGCTGATGCACCTGGTACTGGCCTCCCAGATGTTCCCCCAGGCGCTTCTCCTGGTGACGCTGTACACCGTCTTCTCCAGCTTCGGCATGCTCAACACGTACAGCGCCCTGGTGCTCTCCTTCACCACGTTCACCATGCCGCTGTGCGTCTGGATGCTGAAGGGCATCTTCGACACCATCCCCGACGCCCTGCTGGAAGCGGCGGCCATCGACGGCGCGTCCCGGTGGCGGACGCTGCACTCCATCGTGGCGCCGCTGGCCGCGCCGGGGATGATCGCCGCCGGGCTCTTCGCCTTCGTACGCGGCTGGAACGACTTCATCTTCGCGCTGACCCTGGCAGACAAGGAGAAGCAGACCCTGCCCCCCGGGCTCGTCTCCACCTACATCGGCGAATTCCAGACCGCCTGGCCCCAGTTGATGGCTGCCTCGCTCGTGGTGTCAGTGCCTGTGATCGTCGCCTTCATGTTCCTGCAGCGCTACCTCGTCGGCGGCATGACCGCCGGTTCGGTCAAGAGCTGAACCCGCGGGTCCGGCCCGCGCCCTCACCTACCTCCCCTCCCGCACATTCCCCATGGAGAGATCATGACCACCTCTGGCATCAGCCGGCGCGGCGCGCTGCGCATGTTCGGCATCGGCGCGCTCGGTGTAGCGGGCGCCGGTGTGCTCGGCGCCTGTGCGCCGTCCGGCTCGCCCTCCAACGGCGGTGACCCGAAGTCCAAGAACTTCGACTTCACCTCCTGGTCGCTCAACGAGGAAGCCGCCAAGCCCTCGATCGAGAAGATCATCGCGGCATGGGAGAAGGCCGAGAAGTCGAAGATCCGCGCTGTCTCGTACCCGTACAACGAGTACCTGAGCCAGCTCACCCTCAAGCTGGGCGGCGGTGAGACCACGGGTGCGGTGCACCTCGACATCGCCTGGCTCGCCGCGATGGCGCAGATGGGCAAGCTGGTCGACCTCGGATCGGTGGTCGGCAGGGGCGGCTACACGGACGTGGCGCTGAAGAGCGGCACGTACGACGGCAAGCAGTACGGGCTGCCGTGGAACACCGGATCGATCGGTGTGATAGCCAACTCCCAGCTCCTGGAGAAGGCCGGGATCAAGAAGCACCCCACCACCGTCGAGGAGTTCGAGGCGGCGCTGGGCGAGCTGAAGGGACTCGGGGGCGGGGTGGTGCCGTATGCCGCTGCCACCAAGGTCGCGCAGCTCAAGGACATCTTCCCGTGGATGCAGACCTTCGGCTGCAAGATGCTCGACGGCGGGAAGGTCACGATAGGCGACGACGCCTCGGTCGACGCGGTCACCTGGTACAAGAAGCTGCATGACGAGAAGCTGATCGCCGCCGATGTGGACCGCTTCGACGCGCGCGCCCTGTTCGGGCAGGGCAAGGCGGCCTTCTACGACGACGCGATCATCGGCAAGGGTGTGACCTCCGCCCAGTCCAAGGACAAGACGCTGGCCGACTCCATGCAGCCGATGGAGCGTCCGGTGCTCAAGGCCGGGGACACGCCGCAGGCGCTGCTGTGGGGCGGTGTGATCGCGATCGTGAACGGCAAGGGACAGGACGCGGCGACCGAGTTCGCGCTGCACACCACCACCGACCAGGCCACCACTTCCGAGTACTTCTCCGCACGCGCACTGCCGCCGTCCACCACCGCCGGTCTGGCCGCTCCCGAGGTCGCCAGGGACAGCTTCACCACGGAGTGGACCCAGAAGATCACCAGGACCGCGACCGGCAGCCCGTTCTGGCAGTTCGCGCAGAACGCCCAGATCGAGGAGGCCGTCGGCAAGCAGGTACAGGCCGTCCTTGTCGGCAAGTCGAAGCCGAAGGACGCGATGAAGCAGGCCGGCGAGGAGGTCGCCGCGCTCATCAAGCGCTGAGGCCGAGCGCCGTGGTCCGGGCCCGGTGGGCGTCGCACGCTCTGCCGGGCCCTGCCTCGTACCCCGACCCCGCACGACGACCGCCGGCCGGCGCTCGGGCCGCTGTCGTCCGCGTCATCTCCCACGCCGCACACACCCGCGAAGGAGCTCATCTTGCGACGCCCCACGGTACGTACGTACACCGCCTCTGCCGCGGCTCTGGCCGCCCTCCTCCTGCCCGCCCCGGCCGCCGGGGCCGACACCGCGCAGACCACGGCCGCCGCGGCGACGGTCATCGAGAAGGTCCCCTACGCGATGGACACGTCGAACCAGGCCGCCTGGTGGACACCGGTTGCTACGTACAAGGGCCGCGGGCAGTACACGTACTTCGCCTTCAACGAGCCGGGCTCGACGGCCGCGACGCACCGGCCCGCCATCGCGCGGCGTGACCCTGACGGGGCCTGGAGCCGATTGCCGTTGCTGAACGGTGACGGGCGGCAGGCCGAGTTCCCTGACGACAACGGCCACAACCAGCCGTCGGTCGCCCGCGACGGCAGTGGTCGCCTGCATGTCTTCGCCTCCATGCACGCCGATTCCTGGCGCTACTTCCGTTCCGGGGCCCCCGGCGGCGACGTCACCGACCATGCGTCGGAGTTGCCCGATCAGGGCGTGGGCATCACCTATCCGGTCGTCACCACCGCGCCCAACGGCGACCTGTATCTGGCCGCCCGCGTCGGGACGGGTTCCGATCAGCGTCCGGGCAAGCTGTACCGGTGGGACAACGCCAACTCCCGCTGGAGCCTCGTCACGGCCTTCGCGAGTGCCCTGTACCGTTCCGTGTACCCCGACGACATCACGGTGGACGCTTCAGGCCGTGTGCACCTGCTCTTCGAGTGGGCGAAGGCGCCGGCGACCGCGTTCCGCCACCAGCTCTCGTATCTGGGCTACGACCCGTCGACCGGCGCCTTCGCGGACAGTACGAACACGAGGGTCGCCACCCCGGTCACGCCCGCGACCTCCGACGTCGTCCAGGACCTCACCGCAGGGGAGGAGTGGAGCGCCGACAACGCCTACACCGGTCCCGCGGTGCAGAGCGCCAAGCTCACCCTTGACGGCTCGACGCCGAAGATCGCCTACCGCTACCGTTCGGCGGACAGTGGTGGTCACTTCCGCGTGTACTACGCCTATCCGAGCGGTGGCGGCTGGGTGGGCAAGACGGTGTACGCCGGCGGGCAGACCGCGGCCGCTCTCGGTATCACCTGGGACGGGACGGACTCCAAGCGTGTGTACTACGTGACCACGTCGGGCACCGACCGGGTCTTTTCCGCGACCCAGTCGGCAGGCGGTGCCTGGATCGCGCAGTCCGCCGCGCCGGGCGTGAGCGCGGACCGGTTGGCGGTACGACGGGACTCGGACGGTCACGACGTGCTCTATCTTCCGGATACCGCACACAACACCCTCTACTACACGACCCGCTGAGGGGCGCGGTGGGCTGTTCCGCTGAGACAGCGCACCGGTCGTCTCCTCGTGTTCCCGCATCGTGACCGCCGGCCTCGGGCTCGGCACGGCTGTGCCCCTCTGCCGAAGGCATGACCCGGGGTGTGCGGCCCATGCTCTTCGTCGAGGACCTGGGGTCCTGGTACGACGCGCGCAGCGAGGTCTGCTCGGTCGGCTTGGCAGTCCGAGAACTGTGTGAGCGCAAACGCACCGTCCCCGGCATCGGGTCTGCCGGGGGCCGTGCGTTTCGCATGGGGCCCGGGGCCGCGAAGCGGCTCCGCCGCGCGATCCGGCTGGTGGAGCCCCCTGCTCCGAAGCGTCCGGCGGTGTGCTGTCGATCACCGGCTGCGGGGGGCGGGATGCGTCACTGACCGGCGTCAGCGGGTCTCGACGACGACCTTCTCGATCACGACGTCTTCCAGGGGGCGGTCGTTGCGGCCGGTTTCGGCGTTGGCGATGGTGTCGACGACCCTCTGGCTGGAGGTGTCGGTGACCTCGCCGAAGATGGTGTGCTTGCCGGTGAGCCACGTGGTCGGTCCGCAGGTGATGAAGAACTGGGAGCCGTTGGTGCCTGGCCCGGAGTTGGCCATGGCCAGAAGGTAGGGCTTGGTGAAGGCAAGGTCCGGGTGGAACTCGTCGGCGAACTTGTACCCGGGGCCGCCCGATCCGTTGCTCAGGGGGCGCACCTCTTCCCTTTGACCGTTAGCACCGACCGGACGAGAGCCAAGCCATGCCCGGGCGCACCCTCTCCCCAGCACATGCAGCGCTCGTTGCACAGGTGCATCTGGACCCCGGCCGGGGGAGGAGCCGAAGCGGCGGTCAGTCGGCTGTCGGAAGTCTCTTACCGGTGCCCGGCCTTTGTGACGGCGCGGTCCAAAAGCAGAGGAGGGAATAGCATCCGGCTCACCCGCGCCCGTCCCCGTCCACCGTGCGGTTTCCGCACGTTCCTCCAGTAACAGGTGCTCGTCCTGCGCAGCTTCCGCCACCAAATCCTACCTCTTAGCTTGTTCTTCAACCTCGGGACGGCTGACCAACTGCGAGGTGTCGTCGAGCGGCTGATCTCTGCCGGCCAAGGGGCAGGCCGGGGACCCGGCCATCGTGATCGTCGGCGTGGACAGCGCTCGACCCTGCGCGGACGCCGTGACTCGTACACGGGAGCTTGGACTTTTCCCGGAACCGCTGACGGCCTCGCCCCATGCGGCTGAGATCGACGAAGCGGAAGTGACGGAGCCAGCTGACGAGGACTTCTGGACTTGCGTGCGCACCGCGCTCGCCTTCACGGCAGACGTTGCTCCTTGAGGAGACCTACGTCCGCAACGCCGCACGCCGGCACCGCCTCACACCGGGGAATCTCGGCACAGTGCGCGCCGGTCTCGGCCCCCCTTGCTGACCGTTTGGCCTGACCTGACCCCGGACATCGGCGCGGTCCTTGCCGCGCTGCCCGAGGAGGGGGTAAGCGTCATGCGCGCACGGTCCGGCGCTCGATTTCGTGTTCACGAACTGCGCCCACCAGCAGGTCCATGCCTGGTGGGGTTTACTGTTGCCGGCCGGGACGTTGGCCAGTCTTCGGGGACGTCGATCGTGACGGCGTCGTACGCGGCAGGGGGTGAAGATATACGCCCACACCACCCGGCGGGACGAGACGGGCGTCGCGCGGCCACCTGTCGCAGCGGTCGCTCAGAGGTGGCCGTCCAGGAACTTCCGTACCTCGGTGCTGCTCAGGGGTCCCGTGCCGTGCGCCACTGCCTCTCCCTCCTTCAGCAGGACGTAGGACGGGGCTCCGGTGATCCCGTATCGCTCGGTTGCGGCCGGACAACGCGTGATGTCGGCGCGGACGGCCGTCAGGCGGCCCGTGTATTCGTCGGCGATGCCACCCACGACGAGGTCCATCACCCGGCAGGGCTCGATTACTTTGGGCCATGTCCCGGTGAAGTATGCGAGGACCGGGACTTCGCTCATCCCGAGAATGAAATTGAACTCCGCGTCCTCACGAGGGCGGTGAACCCGCTTCGCCATCGAACCTCCTGATCTCACGTTCCGTCGTCCCATCCCCATCATCCCTCGGGCGGTGTGCCAGGCAGGCCCGGTCGGTCGTCCGGTCGATCTGTCGGAATGGGGCACGGAGCCGTCGCAGAGCCACGGTGGTCCCCGGCGCGAGCGGCCCGGCCCCCGGCCCTGGCGCCGCGGCCCGGCCGCCCGTCGGTCACCCAGTCGCAGCCCGCCGCGCGCCCGTAGGTCAGCCCATACCGGGGCAGTGGCTCCAAAGCAACATGAAAGCCTTTTCTCAGGGCATAGCGGTCCGGATCGCCGGCCATACGCGCGATGAGCTTTTCGCGATTCCTGGACCGCCCGCGGACGCGGTCGTGGACGGCCGAAGTACGTCAGCTGACCCGAGGACCGACCGCCAGCGTCAGTTCAAGGACGCGCTGTGGCGATGCGAGATCCGGAAACAGCTCCCGCACCTGCGACATCCGGTACCGGACTGTCTGGGGATGGACGAACAACGCCGCCGCCACCTCGTCCCGCCTGCCCTGGTGCAGCAGCCACGCCCGCAACGTCTCCTCCAGTCGCCGTGCGGTCGCGACAGGCAAGGTCCGCAACGGTGCGAGGGCCCGGGCACGCAGGTCTGCGAACGCGTCCACGTCGGCGCTCAGCACCAGCTCGGGCAGGTGGTCCTCGGTGTCGCGAATATCGGAGGAGAGGGAGCGCGCGCGTTTGGCTCGTGCGTACGAGGCGGACGCACGAGTCCATGGCCGGGCCGGGCCGACCACGGCGGTGCGGTCGGCCAGCCGCCGCAGGAGATGTGACCGGTCGGCATCGGGGACGAGTAGCACACCGGTGGCGTCCGGCAGGTCGTCGAGGACCAGGGTGCTCGGGTCGAGCGCGCGGTATGCAGGCCGGGCCTGGGCGGAGGGCAGCAGGACCGCGGTCAGCGAGACCGGAGGCTGCCACCCGGCCCGTTGAGCAGAGGCCAGCAGCACATCCGGGCTCGCGCCGGTGAGGAGGTCGCGGGCCAGGTGTTCCAGGTGGCGCTCGTGGGCCCTGCCCCGGGCAGCCAGTTCGTCGGCGTGGCCCGCAGCGCTCGCAGCGGAGAGCTCGTCGATGTAGGCGAAGGTCAGCTCGGCGAACTTGGCGACCTCGGCTGCGGGCAGACCTGCGGGCACGGCACCCGCTGCCAGACATCGCCAGGCCACGCGGGCGCCGACGCGGTATGCGCTGAGCAGGGCGTCCATCGAACGGCCGTCGCGCACCTCGCCGCGGCCCAGCTCGTAGGCGGCGTCACCGCCGTCACCGCCTGTGGCGTTCCCGCTCGCGAGGTCCAGGTAGTGCCCCAGGGCGGTGCGGACGGCTCGGCGGATGGTGCTGCCCATGCGGCCCGAAAGGGCGTTGGCGTAGGGAGGGATCTCGTCGATGATCGCCTGGACGACCTCGTCGGCGGTGCTCCTCAGCGCGACCCGAAGCGCTGTGACCGTCGTCTCATCCAGGGTCAGTTCGCTGGCCCTCCGGATTGCATAACTCATGTTTTGTTCCCTGCGAACAATTCAGCCGACCAGATTCACGTCCTGTGGTCAGGACTTTACGCCCTGAGGCGCATCAGGCTGAAGTCATGACGAGTACAGCCCTCCGCAGCAGGGCGTGGAAACTGCTGGAGACGGTCACGACGCCACTACTGCCGTCGGACTACCTCGACCTGGTCAGCCCGCTGCGTGCGGGCGCTGACCTGCGTGGGCGCATCGAGGCCGTGCACCCCGAGACGGGTGACGCCGCTACCGTCGTGATCAGGCCGGGACGGGGCTGGCGCGGCCACACGGCCGGTCAGTACGTGCGGATCGGGGTGGACGTCGACGGGGTGCGGCTGTGGCGTGCCTACTCCATCACCTCGCCGACAGACCGCAGGGACGGCCGCGTCACGATCACGGTGAAGGCGATCCCGGACGGCAAGGTCAGCAACCACCTGGTCCGCAGAGCGAAACCGGGCACCCTGATCCAGCTCGACCAGCCGACCGGCGACTTCGTGATGCCGCAGGCCAAGCCCGCCAGGGTGCTCTACCTGACGGCCGGCAGCGGCATCACGCCCGTCATGGGCATGCTGCGCGACACCGAGTTCGACGACGTCGTCATGGTCCACTGCGCGCCACGGCCGCAAGACGTGATCTTCCGCAACGAACTGCACGACCTGGCCGCGGACAAGAAGCTGCGGCTCACCGAGGTGCACACCGACACGGACGGCACGCTCGACATCGCCCGTCTCGACGAACTCGTGCCCGACTGGGCCGAGCGCGAGACCTGGGCTTGCGGACCCGCGGGCCTGCTCGACGCCGCCGAAGCGCACTGGACCGAGCACGGCGTCCAGCAGCGCCTGCACACCGAACGCTTCCGTCCCGGCATCGTCGTCGCGGGCGACGGCGGCGAGGTCACGTTCAGCGCCACCGGCAAGACCGTCGACGCGGACGGCGGAACGCCGTTGCTGGACATCGGCGAGGAGGCCGGCGTTCTCATGCCCTCCGGGTGCCGCATGGGCATCTGCTTCGGCTGCGTCACGCCGCTCAAGGCGGGCGCCGTCCGCGACCTGCGCACCGGCGAGATCACCGAGGCCGAGCCGGGCGTCCTCATCCAGACCTGCGTGTCCGCTGCGGCGGGCCCGTGCGACATCGAACGGTAGGAGCACCTTGACCGCCATCGACCCCACCGCCCACCTGACCGCGGAGCAGATCGAGGAGCTCGGCCGCGAGCTGGACGCGATCCGCGACGAGGTGATCGCCGGCCGCGGCGAGAAGGACGCCGCCTACATCCGCAAGGTCATCTCGGTGCAGCGCAAGCTTGAGCTGGCCAGCAGGGGCGTGCTGCTGTTCTCGTTCTTCCCGCCCGCGTGGCTGATCGGCACCGCCGGTCTGTCCGTGGCGAAGATCATGGACAACATGGAGATCGGCCACAACGTCCTGCACGGCCAGTGGGACTGGATGCGAGACCCGAAGATCCACTCCACCACCTGGGAGTGGGACCACGTCTCGCCGTCCGAGCAGTGGAAGCACTCGCACAACGAGCTGCACCACACGTACACCAACGTGATCGGTAAGGACAACGACCTCGGCTACGGCATCATGCGCGTGGACGAGGACCAGAAGTGGCACCCGTTCCACCTCGGCCAGCCGCTGTGGAACTTCATCAACGCCTGCTTCTTCGAGTACGGCATCGCAGCGTACGACCTGGAGCTCGGGAAGAACCTGCACAAGCGCCGCCGCAAGAACCCGGAGTTCCGCGCGCGTGCCAAGGCTGTGGGCCGCAAGATCCGCAGGCAGGTGCTCAAGGACTACGTGATCCACCCGCTGCTTTCGGGCCCGTCGTTCCTCACCACGCTCGCCGCCACGTTCACCGCGAACCTGGTCCGTAACATCTGGTCCCACTCGGTGATCATGTGCGGGCACTTCCCCGAGGGCGTACAGGTCTTCGAGCGCCGGTCGATCAAGGGCGAGACGCGCGGCCAGTGGTACCTGCGCCAGATGATGGGCTCGGCGAACATCAGCGGCAGCAAGGCCATGCACTTCATGACCGGCAACCTGTCGCACCAGATCGAGCACCACCTGTTCCCGGACCTGCCGAGCAACCGGTACGCCGAGGTCGCGGTGAAGGTGCGCGCGTTGTTCGAAAAGTACGAGCTGGAGTACGTTACCGGGCCGCTGCCCAGGCAGGTGCTCTCCGCGTGGCACAAGGTCTTCCGGCTCTCGCTGCCGAACAAGAAGCCCAAGGTCGAGACGCCGGACCGCGAGCAGGAGCTCGTCGCGGCCTGATACCTGTGGCCGACGCCGCCGCGCAGGCCGGGCTGGGCGCCTGCGGGGAGGACCATGGCCTTTCCGGATGTGCCGCACCGCCACCGAGGCCGTGCACGACTGGCAGGAGGGCGCACCCTACGACGGCGCGAGGACGGTCACGTGGAACGTTCGCGGGCTGCGGCTACCACGCCACCTCCGACGATGACGAGAACCGGCACATGTCGCTGTGCCGCTGCACCTGTTCGGAGAAGGAAGGCCGAGCATGAGCGGCCTGCGGGGAGCACCGCCATAAGGCCGACCCGGTCGGCCTGGACGAGGATTCCCACTGGTACCTCCTTCACCAGTGCCTCACCGACACCCGCCTCGACCTCGACGTCCGGGCCGCCGGCGCGATCCTCCTGCCGTTCGGCCACCACCTCACTCGGATCGCTGCCCTGTCCACCACCGCCCTGACCACGGGAGACGGGACGACGTTCCTCACTTTGAGCAGGACCCCGATTCCGCTGCCCACCACCCTGGCCGACCTCTTGACCACCCTCCGCGTCCGGGCCCTGATCGGGCGTCAGGCAAGTCCGCCAAGCCGTGCCGGCTGTGATCCGCCCTGGCGGGCCATTCGGCAGATCTACACTGAGTTGCGAGAACGCTACGGGGGAACAGGATCATGGGCGTGCGTACGGGTACGAGCAGTGCGGTGGACGGCCAGTCCTCCCTGATCTCCGCGGTCCAGGCCGGAGACGCGGACCTGGTGAGGATCCTTCTCCACGAGCACAGCGACTTCGACTACCTGGACGCCGCGTTCCGCCTGGCCGTCCGGATGCACGCCGGGCGCATCGCCCAACTGCTGCTCCAGTACGGTGCGGATTCAGGCCAGAGCCGCCCCGATGACCTCATCCCTCTGAGTGAGGCGGTCGACTCGGGTTCGCCCGCTCTGTTCGAGGCTCTCCTGGACCACGAGATCCGCGGTAGGTATCCCGAGGTCGAACTCCTGGAGGCCCGGGACCTCGCGCGCCGCTGGCACGAGACGGGGGTCGAGGCCGAGCTGCGACGCCGTACCGGTTCCCGGGACGCTGTCGGCCGTAAGCGGGTTCAGGACGGCGAGTACGACAGCGTCGTCGAGTTCACCCTCGGTGGCATGACCGTGCGGGACGGCCATGGGGCGATCCTCACGTACGTCGAGGAACTGCTCGGGTTGCGAACCTCGTTCGAGGAGCTGATGGACCGTGCGTTGGCCCAGGTCGATCAGCAGGACCATGCAACGTGGAGCCGTGCCAGCCTCCAGCTGAGTGGACGGCGGGAGGAGGCGACCTGGACCGCTGCGGCAACACTACGTACGAGCCCGGACCCGTCCCGCCGATTGTTCGGTGCCGAGGTGCTCCGCCTTGTTCATCTGTTCGACGACAGCGACGAGGACGCGTTCGCTGGTCCTGCTCTGGACCTTTTCACCGGCTGGGCGGCCGAGGAGACGGACGTCGCCGTGCTCAACGAGGTGCTGGTCGCACTCGGTGAACACATCGACCCCCGCGCGGAGGCGGCTCTTCTGGCCCATGCCGGCCATCCCGATGCCGGGGTACGACGTGCGGTGGCGCAAGGGCTCAGTGCTTTGTCCTCGCCGTCGGCCTTTTCCGGCGATGCTCGCACGGCGTTGCTGGGGCTCATGGCCGATCCGGACGCTGTGGTACGGGAGACCGCCTGCCGCGTGGTTGCCGAGGGCAGGGACCACGATCCCGTGTTCGCGGACGCCATGGCAGCTGTGCTGGACGACACGGACCGCCTGGTTCAGTTGGCTGCCGTCTACGGGCTTGCCCTCCACGACGACGAACGGTGCGTGGCAGCAGCACGCCTCCTCGGCCCGCCGCAGCGCGGTTCCCTGGAAGAGGAGGGCTACCTCGACGCAGTGTGCCGTTACCAATGGCTCCGCGACGGCCGCCGGACGTCCCCGCCTGTGCCTGTCAGCTGCTCCGGAGCCGGGAATACCGCACAGCTCGAATGACGCTCCCCGCCGGCTGGCGCTTCGCAGTGGTCCCCGGCCCGCCGAGAGGCCTACGCCAACGACCTGGAGGCCGAACGCTCCCTGGTTGCCGTCACCGCGAAAACCAACCCCAGCAAGGCCGACCAGGCCCCCTCCACCTGGCTCCCCTGCTGTGAGGGGTTGGCGGGCCTTGTCGGGCTGGTGTGACAGGGCGTAGGCACGGGCGGCGACGGCGGCCGCGAGGGTCGCGGCGGCAGTCGGCTGGCCTCCGACGATCTGCCGTGCTCGCTCGGCCAGCTGTGCCGCGGCCCGGGGTGCGCCGTAGTTGATCGGCACCGTGGCTTCGCGGGCCAGGACCCAGGCGTGCAGCTGCCGGTTGCCGGATTCCCCGGCGGCCCTGGTGGCGTTCGCGAACCACTTCCTTACCTCCTTGCGGGTGCCGAGGTCGTGCAGGACGGTAGCGGTCATCCCTGCCATCTGTCCGGCCGTACGGCACGCAGAGCCGCCCAACTGACGGAGCCCGCCGACAGGTTGGACTCAGCTCACTGCTTCTCATTAACATCGACACCAAACCGAGAGATTGCACCTCGATTCCTCACGCCTCGTCAAAGGCCTCGAGCAGGCGCTCGTACGCCAGCTTCGGCCGCAGGGCCGCGTCCCACGGCAGGGAATCGGCCGTGCGCGGAGGATAGATCTTGGTGTCGGCGGTGGAACCGTACCGGTCGGTGAATCCCCATGTGGAGAACGATGTGCAGTTCGGCTCCTCCAGGCAGACCCGCAGCTTGCCCGCCATCTCATCAGCCTGGATCTGCCGCCCGTCCTCCTCGTCCTCACCTATGGGGACGTCCATCTCCGACACCCGCGCCTGAACCCCGAGCTCCGCCAGATCCCGCACATGGCTGCGGAAGGTCTCCGGGTCGACGCGGTCGCCGGGTGCGTACTCATGGTTCTGGAAACCCACGCCGTCGATCGGTACGCCGCGTTCCTTGAGCCGCTCGACCAGATCGTAAAGGGCGTCCCACCGCTCGCCTTCCTCCTCGACCCCGTACTCGTTGAGGAACAGCCGTGCCTTCGGATCGGCGCGGTGGGCGGCCCTGAACGCCTCGTCGATGTACTCCTCGCCCATGGCCTCGAACCACGGGCTCTGCTCGGAGCGCAGACCGAGATCCCCGTTGGTGTAGCTCTTCTCGTCGTCGGACATGGGCTCGTTGACCACATCCCATTCCGCGACCTTTCCCTTGTAGTGCCCGGCGACCATGGCGATGTGCCGGAGCATGGTCCGGCGCACCTCCTCGGGGTCGTCGTTCTCCCGCATCCAGTTGGGCAGAGCCTCGTGCCAGACGAGGGTGTGCGCGTGCACCTTCATGTCGTTCGCGCGGGCGAAGCGTACGAGTAGGTCCGCGTCGCGGAAGTCGTAGACGCCCCGGCGTGGGTGGAGGAACTGTGGCTTGAACGCGTTCTCCGGAGTGAGCATGGAGAACTGGCTCCCTGCGAGCGCCCGGTAGCGTGAGTCGGTGAGCAGCGGGTTCTCGGCGAGGGCGGCGCCGACGTCGAACGGCCGCCCCGCGTCTGCGGCCCGCGCACGCAACGAGTCGTCGGACCGCTCCTGGCGTAGCTGCGGCGCCTTGATCACGCGCAGCGAGTCACCGCTCTCTGCCCGCGCGATCAGCTGCGTCAGACGCCATCCCTCGCGGCGCTCGTCTTCGCCCGCGTCCGCCTCCAGACCGAACCAGACAGTGCCCTCGGCGAACACTCCCGGGTCCTGCACGGTTCCCAGCCGCCGCCCGTCGGCTTTCACGCGGAAGGTGTCACCGATGCTCGACACGGCGAGAGTCACCGTCCCGGAGCAGCCGCAGGCGAATTCCTTGGAGGTGGCTGGCTGATCGCCCTCCCCGTCCCATATCTGTACCTTCACTTGTCCGTCAGCGGTCACGCCGACGCGGAGTGAGGGCCGCTCCTGCCGCCACTCGTCGTAGATGACCGGCACCCGTCCGTACAGCCGCAGCCATGAGTCGCCGTCATCGTCACCCACACCGGACATGCGCGCGCTGACGGTGAAGTCGCCGTCGGACCTGAGATGCGGGCCGGCCAGGTTCAGCGGGGGGTTGGGCCGACCGCCGGAGGAGTCCTGCTCCACGATGTGCCGATCCAATGCGATGACCCGCAGGATGTCGTTCCGCGCGGTGGTGCCCGGCATCTGCGTCCAGTCCTGGTTCCGCAGCAGGTCTTCGTCGTTTCCGCCGCCCGCGCCTTCGCCCTGCCCCGTACACCCGGCCGCCACCGCCATGACGAGCACCACGGCAGTCAGTCGCTGCCACGTCTCCCCACCAAGGTCCACGGTCCCTCCCACTCTCTTGTTCGAGACGAGGTCAACGTCTCGAAACCGGGCCACAGTTCATCACACACGAGGTACGGCGGCCTTTCGCGCTCAGGCAGGTTGATCGCGGCTGGTACCGGACCTTCTTCGGGCAGGCCATCGGCTTCTACCGGCGGCCACCTCTCCCTGTAGTGCAAGTCGCGTGGCCTGATGCCGAAGGCCGTTTCCACTGGGATGAAAGCGCGGACGAGAGGCATCGCGAGTCACAACCTCAGTTGTGGCTGCCTCCGAGTGACCATCCGGTCGGAATCTGGACGACCGAACTCTGATCTGCGACACGGTGGGGGAGCGGCACCCAGGCGACGCACTACTGAAGCAAGATCGGCCTTCTTCCGTTCGGCCCGCCGGCCGATGGGCGCCGAATCGTCCTGCAGCCGGCCGGAAGCACGTCCGGTGGCTTCCGGCCGCATGCCGCTGGGCGTCAGGTTGCGCAGGCAGTCGCGGCGGGCAGCGACGCAGGTTTTCACGGCGCGGCCGAGCCCTGCCACAGATGGAACCGGTCGGCTACCTGCAGAGCGTCGGGGGCGCCGCGTCGGGCGCCCTTGGCGTAGGCCCCCGCCCGGCCCCCGACAGATGACCTCCACGCCGGGGTGGCGGTTCGGCCAGGCGGCCGGCGGCCCAGGGCTGAAGCACCGTTCCACGACGTTGCGGTGCTTCGAGCTGTAGCCCAGCGCGGTGGGGGGTAGCACCGCTCATGCAGCCTTCTACGAGACAGTCTGTCCCCGTACGGTCCGGGCCGTCGACGCTGCGGACCGTACCCGTGGGCACGTCGGTTCTCGCTCCTCCGGTCCGGCGTCGGGACGATGGGCTTTGTTCACGAGTCCCGGTTCCGGCGCACGTCCCTGAAGCGGTCACCCCCTGTGTGCCGGCGAGCGAGATGGGTGCCTGGCGCGCAGAGCTCGCGTTCTGGCAGGCTGATCGAGTGAGTGGGAGTGCAGAGGCGTCCGGTAACCGGTTTCGGGATCGGCGCGAACGCAAGTACGGATACGACTTCATCGATGAGGTACTCGTGCAGTGTCCTCGATGTGACGGGTGCGCCACTGTCACGCCCCACCCCGGCAATCCTGCGGATGAGAAGGCCACCGGCTCCGGGAGCCTGGCCCCGCATCGGCGACTGCGGTGCACGGAGTGCGGCTTCTTCAAGGATCGGAAGGTCGACTCCGCCCTTGTGGGCAGCCCCGTCGATCCCTACTTCCAGCGACCTGTCTGGCTGCAGGCAAGCTGCTGCGGGAACGTGCTGTGGGCCTACAACACACGCCATCTGGATCTGCTGGAAGCCTATGTGCAGGCCAAGCTGCGTGAGCGCGGAGAGCTCGCGCCCTGGGCCCCGACGAGTCTGGTCGAGCGGCTTCCCACCTGGCTCAAGACTGCGAAGAACCGGACCGAGATCTTGCGGGCGATCAAGCGTTTGCGCTCCACGTCACCGGCCGGTGGCGGGTGATCGACCCTGCCGTGGCCAGAGCGAAGGCGCGCCGCTGAACCGCGTGGTCGCCTTTCCGTGATCCCCCCCCAGCCAGGCCTTTCAGGACGGACAGCGGGAGGCGTCCTGAAAGGCCTGGCTCGTTCGAACAGGGGCAGGGCAGTCAGCGGGTAGGGGCGCCAGCCGTGTTCGGGCAGCGGCTCTCACCTCAGCGGTTTCCATGGGGTCATCGCGCAGTGCGGCGATCCGGTCCAGTGCCTCCGGGTTCGTGGGTGCCGAGGTGGTCCCCAGCAGCCGCGTCGTTCCCTGGCAGTCCCAGAGGGACTCGGTATACACGTGCTCCAGGCCGTTCCCGTTGATGGCGGCGAGCGCTTTGAGGTATGCGGTCCGTTCGTGCGAGTGCGGGGTGTGCAGCCAGAAGCGCCGGAGGTAGGGGACGGCCTTGGCGGCGTCAGGGCCGAACCGGGCCAGGCGTCGGGCCGTCCGGTCGGGTCCGCACCAGGCCCGCGCCAGCCACTGTTCGGCGAGTTCGTTCACGAGTCCTGGCAGAGCCTCCGGGCCGGGATGGTCGGCCAGAACCTCCGTACCCAGTTGAGCCAGCCAAGGGTGGTCCGCCCGCGCCCAGCCGCGCGCCGCCGGTACGGCAAGGGCGCCCAGAGACTCAACGGCCGGCCTGAGCAGGGGCAGAGGGCGCCGCCCGTCGGACGTGCCCAACGTGGGCACCAGCGGGATCAGTCCTTCAACGGGATCCCTGGAACTCAGGGCGCGCAGCGCGTCGGCCTTCGTGCGGCCCTCCGCACGGGCGTCGGCGAGCAGAGCGAGGAGTTCCGCGGTGCTGAGGCCGCTCAGCGACGGTCGCGGAACGAACGGCGAGCTCTGGACCTCGATCCCGAACCTTGTCCACGGCTCGGACCACAACGGAAGTTCCGGCTCCGTGCCGATCCGGGCGTGTGCGACGTCACCGAGGTCTTCCCACCACTCCGGTGGCCAGCGGGCTGACAGCGACTCCAGTACGCGTACCCAGTGCTCGCCTTCGCGGACATACGTCCGAAGCCCTTCCCTGGCGTCGCCCGATCCGGCGACGGCCACCAGTACCAGCACCTCGGAGGCCCGCAGGCAGGCCTCCTCGTCCCCCGCCAGCATGTCCACGATCGGCATGAGAGACAGGTCCAGATCACGGACCAGCCGCGCCAGGTACAGAGACCGTTCGTCGGACTGGTCCCACCGCCGGTCACGGAGGATCCCGTCATGGACGAACGCGGCAGACCCCCGCGGCTCCCGGAAGGCTCGCACCGCACCCAGGCCGCGACCTCTTTGCAGCAGGCCTTCCACGGAGTCGGGGAGGGCATATGACATCTCGTACGCGTCGTTCATCACCCGGCACCTTGCCCGACCCGGCCGCTGATCCGCCACGCGATATCCGCCAGGCCCCACCGGACCCGCCCTTCTGATCGAAACGCCGGCCCACGACGAAGACGGAGAGCGTCAGTCTCCATGCCGGTGGCGTCGTTCGGGAGCGGGTGGCAGTAAGGGGGTCACCCGCTCCCACAAGTCGTCCGGAACAAGACCAGGGCGCACCCGAACACCTTGCCGACCAAGATCGTCAAGCACAAGACACAAGGCATCTCACTGTGCTTCGAGCGCGGGGTCCGGGGCCGTTCGCCAGATCGAGCGCTCAGCCTGAGGCGCCCTCCAGCGGAAGGTGGTCCCGGAAGTACTGCGAATCCAACCACTCCTCCTTCACGAAGAGCGGCCGCGTCAGGCGCGCTGCCCCGACCTGCTGCGAGCGCAAAAGAACTCCGAGATCAGTCAGGGAAAGCGAGTCATCAGGCGTATAGAGCACCCAGTTCCCCTTCTCCGCAGCGTGGTCCAGCAGGAACTGCTGACCCCGCTGCGGATCGCTCCCCGCCAGCGGGAAGCCAGACAGGAAGACCTGCGGACCGGTGACCGCATCCAGCGCAACGCAGGCGAGTTTGCCCGCGTCGTAGAACGCCTTCACCCCATCCGGGAAGTCTTCCTGCGCATACGGACCGCCAACCCGTTCCTGCGGTCCAGAGACCGAAAGGGCCTGGGCGACCCCGGCCGGAGACATCCCGAACTGCAACGGACCCACACCGACTCCCGACCGCAACTCCCAGCATTCCCGCTCCGCATCCCCGCCCATACACCCACTCCTACGTCCGATCCGTCAGGATCCGTCTCTTTACTCAGGCCGCATACACAAGGCCATGGGCCAAGGTGCCAACTCAGCTGTACAAGTGCCAACAGGGGTGCCGCTCTCAGCTGGAGTCATTCTGAAACGATCAGCTGGTGCCGTATCAAGCGACGTTTGCGCTCTCGACCGAGCCTGAGGGCCTGTTCGCGCCCGCTCCTCGGCAGGAGTTGTCGGTGGCCAATGCGATGCTGGCGCCGACAACTCCGCTTGCAGTGATCATTCAGGGGCTCCGTTGAGTGAACAGTCAGGGTCCGACCTGTCTTCGGTCGACTTCGACGCCGCGTGGTGCGCCACCGACCTCGGCGAGTACCGTGCGTGCCGATACACCTACGAGCAGTACTCCCTGGAGAGCTTGCCGCCGCTGGACTCCAGCCAGTTCACGGGTTCCTTCCGGTGGCTCGGGGACGCCGGCGAGCCCATCCCGCGGCAGGTCATGAAGCTCAGCGGCCTGGCAAGGGACCTGGCCGCCAGGGGCCTCACCTTGCCGCGGGATTTCGTCACGTTCCAGACCACCGAGAACCTGCACGGCTCGCTGGACGAGGTCTCGGTAACTGGGTGCTGGACGAATCTTTCGGACCCGCTGCCCAGTCCGGTCGAGCCCGGTGCCTTCCTGGTGCGGTTCTTCCGGGATCAGCAGGACTGCGTCATCTGGTACCTCTACCTCCGCCCGATGAGTGAGGCGTTCGTGGTGTACTCCGACCTCGACTACGAGTTTGAGTACGAGGCGCGGCGCGACGGGGAAGAGACACAGACCGATCTCGAGGACGCGGAGGAGCAGAAGGCCGCGATCACGTGGTGTGCGCCGTCGTTCGAGGAGTTCGCCTGTCGGTTCTGGACCGAGAACCGCCTCTGGCATGCGGTCAACGCCGGTGAACTGCCACTGCTTGAGGCGCGGCTGCGGGATTACTTGAATCACTACGCGCCGCCTGGGGCTCCGATATGACCGCGCATCGAGCGAGAACCTATGCGGATGCCAGAGCTCGTACGGTTCGCGAAGTCGATGACGACGAGGGCAGGCGGCTGCTGCGAACCGTACGCCGTGGCACCGGTTCAGTAGTGACGTGGCGGCGGGCCCAGATGGTGCTGTTGTCCGCACAAGGCATGGGCGTGACAAAGATTGCCGAGGTCAGGTTCACCAGCGCAGACCAGGCCCGAGACGTGATTCACAATTTCAACGCCGACGGCTTCGGCTCGCTGTATCCGAAGTACTCCGGCGGACGCCCGAAGGTGGGAAGATCTTCGGCGCGCCGTCGCCGTGGTGGCGACAGCAGTCGACTTCGCCTACACCTCATCGTAGAAGGGCCCGGAAGACACCTGTGTGGATGCCCCGGCAGCACCGGGGAAGGTGAGGTACCGATGAAGCACCTTCCAGGCACACCGCCCGCCGGCCGCCGCCGAGCAGGTCCGCCGCAGCCGGGTCGACGAAGCCCGAGCGCGAAGCACCTGCTGCGCCCTCGGAGTTCGCGGGCGTTCGTCCTCGGTCTTTGCATGTCCGGGCTCGCCGGCGGAGTGCGCGCCATGCTGGACGGGAAAGGGCTCGGGATGACTCTCGGCATCTTCGGTATCGGGATCCTCGGGCTCATTCTCACGGTCGAGTGGGTCGTGACATACGCGCGGGAGCGCTGAGAATCACGAGCGGGATATTGCCCGAGGACAGGAGGTCGCAAGCCTCGTTTTCCCCTGGCCTGGGGAAGCCCCTCCCCGACCGGGGGCCGGCTGGTCAGGCTACGCACCATGCTTCCCGGTGCCGCCCTCACCCAGTCGGTGATCCGGCAGGGGGCACAGGTCGCTTTCCTGCCGGTGTCCGCAGAGATCAGGGCACGGCAGGTGCATGCCTGGCACAGGATCGGTGGCCGCTTCCTACTGGAGAACGCCAAGACCGACTTCGACCGCATCGATGTTGTGCTGCGACCGACCTCGGATTCCGACAACGCCAATCTGGCCTGTCTGACCCGGATCCGGCAGGTCTGTGCAGACTTCGGCAGGATCGCCGGATGGGTGAACAGAGCCTGTTTCCGGGTGCCCGGCCCCGTGGCCCAACGGTCCTGGCAAGCGTTCGGCACCTGGCCCGACAGGGCAGCCTTGACTCGAACGTGCTCTGGAACGCCAGGACAACGACCTCTTCGTCACCGCACTGGGCGAACTGATTGCCGCGGGAAACAGCGCCGCCTCGGTCTCCCGCAGGGTCGCCACGATGCTGCGTGAAGCAGGTTACGAGAGCTACTGAAGGGGTCGCCTCTCGCGTCCGGCCGTGAGACCGCCCGCCCTCGTTCGGAACGTGGCTGATGGGCGGCCCGGCCCGGCACGCCTTGGCAGATCACGATCCGCGTTGTCATTCCCGCGCGCGATGACGGGGGAGTGGACTACAGCCTCGTGATCGCCGCCGCTCAGGCCGCCGGCCCCTGCCCGCCCGGTGAGGAAGCCTCCTGGAGCCGCCGCGTGCAGACGCTCACCGTCGACCTGCACATGATCGCCAAACAGGCGGCGCAGGACGTCGACCGGCTGGAGAGCGCCAAGACGTTCGTCGCCTTCCTGGAGAAGATCGAGATCGAAGAGACCAGCCGGCGCGGCCTCCTCACCCCGCGGCTCCCGTCCGGGGACGCGGAGACCATCCGCACCGAGCAGGACGAGACCGACCGCGGCCGCCAGCTGATCGAGCGGGCCCGCACCCTCGTCGGACGATGGGTGCTGGTCCACCGGTACAACGAGGAGAAGGCCGGCAACCGGCAGCACAACGTATGCATGCTGGCCCACCTCGTGGACCTGGGCGACGGGGCGATCTCGGTGAACATGGCGAAGAAGGTGCTCCTGGATGCCGCCGGCGGCGTCGTGGCGCAGGCGCAGGCGGCGTGGGAGAGCACGGGCCTGCCGGACGCCGGCACGGTCAGTGTCGAACAACTGCAGAAGGCGCGCGCCGGGCTGGCGGGTTGAGCTGTGAGCGTCGGCTGCCCGGCGAGCGTCGGCTGGATCCACGACGGCGGGATCGGGATGTGAAGCCCACCGCGAATAGCCTGTGATACCTGCTCGACGAGTGGATCCCGCTCTGCGGCCCAGACGTTGAGCAGGACGAGTACGACTGCATGTGCGCCCCCGCTGCTCCAGAAGCTCCGGGGAGGCGCCGACCAGACGGAGATCGGAGAGTACCCGTGGCAGGAGCTGGAGGATCACATTGGTCTCGGCCCTGTGGGCCTGCGCCCGGCAGCGATGCCTTACCAGGTGATCTCCTGGTGGACAGCTGTGCAAGCCGGTGTGGTCACCGGGGGAGCTGTTTGCCGGACCCCCTGCCGACTGCTGGTGTCGGTAGAGTTCCGGCGCGGCAGCTGCGGCCCTCTGGGGAATAAGAGAACTATGTCTGTAGTGTCGATTTCCGCGAAAGTGCACAGAAATGCGTTCCCGCGCCGATGAACCTGCAGGTCACGCAGTCTGCTCCCCGCGCACGCGGGAATGGTCCTCGCCGGATGGGGGCTGGAGTGGGGCCGGGACGCTGCTCCCCGCGCACGCGGGAATGGTCCCTCCTCGGCGTCCGGCGGCGATCCGCCCAGTGCCTGTTCGCCGCAGGACGTCGCCGCCGCGTTCGAGCCCGCCCGCCAGCCCCTCGCGGACATCGGCGAAGTCCCGCCCTTGCCAGTATGAGTGATGAGGTCGCCGATCTTGGGAGTGAGCGTCAGCCTTGGCGGCTGGGAAGCATGGCCAGGGCCTGGGAGCGCTGTGCGACGAGGTTTTCGTAGGTGCCGTCGCGCTCGGCCCAGCGGTGCATGAGGACGCCCTTCACGAGGATCTCGTGGGGGGTGGGGTCCTGCGAGAGCAGATCCATGACCTCGGTGGCGAAGTCGTCGAGCGGCAGCGCGTGCGGGTTCACCTTCTCCTGTCCTGCCGTGGCGACGGCCGGGGGTACGAGCTCGACGACGCCGATCCCGGTGCCGTCGAGTTGTGCGCGCAGGGCCTCGGAGTAGGCGTGTACCGCGGCCTTCGAGGCGGCGTAGGTGGGCATGGGCGGGAAGGGCAGGAAGGCGATGCCGGAGGTGACGGTGATGAAGGTGCCGCCGCCCCGCCGGAGCAGATGCGGGGTGAAGGCGTCGACGACCCGGATGGTGCCGAGCAGGTTGGTGTCGACTGTTCGCTGCGCCGCCTCGAAGTGCGCGGGGTCGTGCAGGTCCTCAAGAAGCATGACGCCCGGCATCGTCACCACGGTGTCGAGCTCGGGGTACCGGGTGAGCGCGGCGTCACGGGCGGATGCGACGGAGGCACTGTCGGTGACGTCGATGGTGATCGTGCCGAAGCCTTCTTCGGCGAGTTCCGTGAGTGCTTTCCGGCTGCGTCCGCCAACGGCCACGGTGCTGCCGGCCGCGGCGAACCGTCGGGCCAGCTCTCGCCCGATACCCGAGGTTCCGCCGACGACGAGTACGGTGCGGTTGGAGAGATCCATGAGGTCTTCCCCTTCAATCCAAGGCGCCACGGCATTCAGGCCCGCGACGCAGACAGTGATGTTCCCTGTCTCATTCGAAACAGCGCTCCTGCAGTCTCGGCGGTACTGCCGGGCTGTGGCAGAGCCCCCGTCTTCCCTGGTCCTGTCAGGGCCCCCTCTCGGACACGCGTGCCGCATTACGGTGTCGGTATGAAGGATCAGGAATCCGGCAATCGTCTCGGCAGCTACCTACGTGCCCGGCGTGAGCTGGTCTCCCCGGCACAGGCAGGACTCCCGCCCGGCGGTAACCGCCGCGTCCCCGGCCTCCGCCGTGAGGAAGTCGCCCTGCTCGCCGGAATCAGCCCCGACTACTACCTGCGCCTGGAAAAGGGCCGGGACAAGAACCCCTCACCGCAGGTCCTCGGAGCACTCGGGCGGGTCCTGCAGCTCGACGACGTCGAGCGGGCGTATCTGCTCGGCCTCACGGCGGCGCGCCCCGAGGCGCCGCGCCGCAAGCGGCCCGAGCACGTACCGGCGCGGGTGCACGAGCTGCTCGCCCACCTTCAGATCCCCGCGTTCGTCGAAGGCCGCGCCTTCGACGTCCTGGCCTCCAACGCCATGGCGGTCGCGCTCTCCCCCCGCTTGCAGCCCGGCCGGAACCGGCTTCGTTCTCTCCTTCTCGACCCTGGGGAACAGGCCTTCCACCAGGACTGGACGAAAGCCACAGCCGATTTCGTCGCCGCCCTTCGCACCACCATCGGGGACGACACCGACGACCCCCGGTTCGTCGAGCTCGTCGGAGAGCTGGCCCTGTCCAGTCAGCGGTTCCGTACCCTGTGGGCCCGCCACGACGTCCGCAGTCTCGACGGGGGAACGACCACGGTCCACCACCCTGTCGTCGGTGAACTGCGCCTCCACCGCGACAAGCTCCCCGTCGACGACGTCATCCTCGTCGTCTACTACCCCGACAAGGACAGCGACAGCGACGAGAAGCTGCGGCTCCTCGCAGCACTCTCGCACACCGGCGAATAGCTTCTCGGGTCCCCTTTCCGGGGCACGTGCCGGGTGCTGGACACAACGTCGGTCGCGTGCGCGCGACGCTTGCGGGAGTGCGTAGAGGGTCACGCCCACGATGGCACGGAGCTGCTTCGGGCTCGCCCCGGCTCTGCCCGTTACCGGCAGGGACTGGTTCACGGCTGCCGTGTGTACGGCGAAGGCCTCGGCGTCCCGGTCGGAGAGTCGGCCGGGTCTTCAGCGCGGCGTGCAGGCGCTGGTGTCGGAAGCCGAGCGTGCCTGAGTTCGCCTCCGCTCACGGGGCGCCGGGGCCCTTGACGCACAGTGCGTGGTCGATCAGGGCGCTGGCGGCGTTCTCCTGCTCCATGATGTGCTCCAGGCTGTCGCCGCGTGCCTCGGACATGGAGACCACGGCGCTTCGCCCGCCGTCGTCGGAGACGCCGTTGAGCGTGATGTAGCCGCCGTCCCCGCCCTCGTGGCTCCAGTAGGTTCCTCCGCAGTTCAAGGGGCGTTCGACCAGGCCGAGCCCGTATCGGCCCTCGGGCCACATCTGTTGGGCCTGCCCACTCACCGGGACGGTCTGCTTCATCTTGGCCAGCTGCCGTGCCGGTAGCACACGGCCCGCGAGCAGCGCGCGGAAGAAGTGGTTCTCGTCCTGGGTGGTCGTGACCCACGAAAGGCTCTCGTGGTCCACCGGTATCTGGTCGGTCACGTCCACCCGGGAACCGGGGCCGAAGAGCTGGTAGGCCTTGGCGTGCGGGCTGGGCAGGGTGGGGGAGGTGCCCATCCACCGGGTCCCGTCGAGGCCGAGCGGGCGCAGGATGCGGTCCTCGATCTCCAGGTGGGCGGCGTGACCGGTGGCCTTCTGAATGATCAGCCCGAGCAGGACGTAGCCGGTGTTGGAGTACTCCCATCCCTTGCCGGGCAAGAAGCCTGCCGGTGCCCGGGCCATGACCCGGGCAACCAACTGTTCGGGGCTGTGGACTGCATGGCGCTGCTGGTAGTACTTCTGCGGCGTGGTGTATCCGGGCAGGTTGTCGCGGATTCCACCGGTGTGCTGGAGCAGGTGGCGGATGGAGATCCGGCTGCCGTCGTTGCCGTTACCCTGCACCACTCCCGGCAGCCAGTGGTCGACCGTGTCGTCCAGGGACAGCTCGCCCTCGCCCTCCAGTTGGAGGATCACGGTGGCGACCAGTGTCTTGGACGTGCTGGCCATGCGGAAGTAGCCGTCGGGCCGGACCGGGCGGCCGGTGTTCAGGTCGGCAGTGCCGCTGGTGGCGACCGACTGCCGACCGTCGGGCGCGATCACGCGGGCCTGCACACCGCTGATGCCGAGAGCGTGGATCGCCTCGGTGTCCCGGCGTAACTGCTTCATTGAGGGGTGACCGGCTGGCTGGTCGGCGGCGGGGGCCACCTCGGCGGCGAGCAGCATAGCGATACCGAGTGCCATGGCAAGGTGTTTTCGCAGCGTCGAAGTCATGACTGGACGCTAGTTTCGCCGCCAACGGGGCGCGATCCGGCACACCCCAGAACCGGAAGGGGGCTATCCCCCCATCGCGGGCCGTCACCGGTCCGGCGTCGACCTGCCCGGGCGCTCGCTGTGACGGTTCCCGACCGGCGCTCTGGCCGCCTCCTGACGCCTGTCAGTCCTCCGGCACCTGGGTCATGCCCCCAGATCCTCCGCCACGGGCAAGCACTCGGCGAGCAGGTCGACGACGTCGCGCCAGGCGCGCCGGGCGTGCCGTGGGTGGTAGCCGACGCCGGGGACCGTGGGATGGTCGACCGGCGGGTGGTGGAAGGCGTGCAGGGCGCCGCCGTAGAGCGTGAGGCGCCAGTCGACGCCCGCGGCCTGCATCTCAGCGGTGAACGCTTTCCGTTGCGCGGGCGGCATGATCGGGTCTTCCGACCCGACCCCGGCCCACACCGGGCAGCGGATCCGTGCCGCCTCGCCCGGTCGGCCCGTGGTGGTTGCGTTGACTGTCCCGATCGCGCGCAGGCTGACGCCATCACGCCCTAGTTCCAGCCCGACGGCGCCCCCGGTGCCGTAGCCGACGGCGGCGATACGGTCGGGGTCGGTCCGCGGTTCGGAGCGCAGCACGTCGAGCGCCGCATGGCCGATGCCCCGCATCCGGTCGGGATCAGCGAGCAGTGGCAGGCAACGGGCCAGCATCTCCTCGGGGTCACCCAGATAGCGCCCGCCGTGAAGGTCGAAGGCCAGCGCTACGTATCCCAGCTCGGCGAGAGCATCGGCCCGGCGGCGCTCGACGTCGCTGAGCCCCATGCCCTCCGGCCCGAGCAGCACCGCGGGGCGGCGGTCGACACCGGCCGGGAGCGCGAGGTGCCCGATCATCGTCAAACCGTCGGCCGGGTACTCGACCGTGCGCGTCGTAATCGGCGTCATGAGACTGGACTGTAGTGATCGTCGAGCCCGGTCCGGCCGTTGTTCTGCCGCCGGCAGAACAACGAGGGTGTCCCTGGACAAGAGGTCGGTGAGATTGGGCTCGTCGCCGGACAGCGGGCCGAAACGGCGCCAGCACTCCACCCGGTACGCGGTCCGGGCCACGACCCCCGTCCAGGACCGCTTCGGCGTCCTCGCCTTGATCTCCTGCCCCAGCCGCTTCGCCGAGGGCCACTGACCGTCAGCCCGGAACGCCTTCAGCGACGCAACGCCCGTCACCGGACCGATCAAACGGCCGGGAGGCCCCGATCGAGACCCTCGAATTCGTTCTGGAGCACCGGGTGGATGCCGTCGAGCCTCAGACCCCCGCGGCCTCGCCGGCCGACCGTGGCGCTCCGAACTCGGCGGAGGCAAGGACAGAGTCCAGCCGGGCTCGCGTGGCGGCAAGGTCCCGCATGTGCTCGTCGAGGCGGTCCCGCTCCGCACGAAGCCGGGCGATCATCTCCGGGCCGGCGATACCGGTGTGCACGCACGGCAGGAACTCAACGATCGTCCGGCTGCTCAGCCCGGCAGCGTAGAGGAGCTGGATCCACCGCACCCGCTCCACCGTGTCCGGGGCGTAGAGACGCTGCCCGCCTGCGCTGCGGCTCGACACGATGAGCTGCTGCTGCTCGTAGTAGCGCAGCGCCCGCGTGCTCACTCCCGCAGCCGATGCCACCTCGCCGATACGCATCCCGTCGCTCCTCTGCTCCACATGCCGCTGGGTCCCCGTGTGCTGCCGTGCCGTCCCGGGGTTCGTCGCCCGACTTGCCTTTGACGTTAACGTCAACTTTTACACTCCGACACAGCCGGCCACCAACACCGGCGGAACCGACCACGACGGAGTAGGACCTCATGAGCACTGACGACACCACACCCGACGGCCTCATCCCCGCCGCCGTCCTCGCCTCGGACACGCCGGTCGCGGTATACGGATACGCCCGGGCCAAGGCAGGCGGGGAGGGTCGGATGCTGGGCGAGATCCAGGCGATCATCGGCCTCACCCGCAAGGAGGACGGATGCGAGCAGTACGTGGTGCACACCACGCCGGACCAGCCGGGCGCCTTCGCCTTCTACGAGCGCTGGTCCTCCGGCGCTCACCTGCTGGCGCACGTTTCGCAGCCGTTCATGCAGACGTACTTCGCCGCCATCGCGGACCTGGTCGAGGGGGAACTGGAGGCCCACTGGCTGCACCCCCTCTCCTGACCCACGACACACGGCCGGTCCCGCGCCCCGCGGTGCCAGCCGCATCCTGCATTCACCGTCCACGATGGACGCGCTGGTCCCGGCGCCGGGGCTGCCCAGACAATGCACCGGTCCTGCTCCCCACGCACGCGGGGATGGCCCCAGGCTTCGGTGGGTTCGCCTGGACCGCGACGACTGCTCCCCACGCACGCGGGGATGGTCCCGATGGATCGGGCCGAGGCCCCGGAATTCGGTGGGCGAGCGGAAAACGAGGTAGTCATCGTCGGGCGCCGCGCGAGCGACGCCCGACGATGACCGGCCTGCACAGACGTGGGCCCGGCCTCCTCAGCGGAGCCGGGCCCGGGGCCTTCTGGTGGGTTGGATTCAGTTCACGGTGAAGAAGTAGTCGTAGGGTGCCAGCTGAACGCCCGAGCGGGTCGTCGCGTAGACAGTGAGGTCATGCCAGCCATCCGTTACCGGGGTCCAGTCGATGCTCGCGGTGTGGTCGGTGCCCGCAGGGACCGACACCTCCGGGTCACCGTTGTTGAAGCTGTACGTGAAGCTCACGACATCCTTCACCCTGGATGTGAACGTGAAGGTGCCCGGAACGCCGATGCCACCACCCGAACCGTTCTCCGGGTAGGTGACCGAGGAGACACCGGGGGTGGTGTCGAAACTGGTACCCCACCACGCTGTGTCGCTCACCCATCCGTTGCCACTCCTGCTGCTCACCTGGAGGTGCTCGCCGTAGAGGCCATCCAGCGCGAGCTCCACCGTTGCGGTGCCGTCCGGTCGTGCCGTGACGTCGAAGGTCCTGTCCTCCTGACCTCCGACGGTCTTGACGGAGTAGCTCACGACCGGGCTCTTCGCCTGCAGCTCGGGGTCGGGGCTCAACGTGAACTCGGTCGGCTGACCGAACTCGGGTTCCGGGACCGCCGGTGAGATGGTGGGCGCCGTGGACTTGACTCGGAAGTCGTACCTGGCGATTTCCGACCCGTTGTAGGCGCGGTCCAGGCTGCGCACCCAAAGCGTCATCGGACCGGAGCCGGTCGGCGGGACCAGACTGAGCGTGGTCGAGCCACCGAGCGTGTTGGCGCGCTTGAAGTACGTTGTATCGGCGTACGGGTCGACGGGCTGCGGAATGCCGTAGTCACCGATACTCGTACCGATGACCGGCAGGGTCTGCTGCCAGGAGAACTCGAAGCCTTCGACATCGTCGACGCCGCTCGCGCTGAGCGTGAACTCGACCGGCTCGCCGCCTTCGTTCCATGTCTCGGGTGCGTAGTTCGACGAGGCGATGGAGGGGGCATTCGCCGGCCTGCTGTTGTCGACGGTGACGTAGCAGGGTGCTGACCAGTCCGAGACCGCGTTCCCGGCCACCGTCTGCGCCTGCCACGCGTAGCTCTGGCCGTCGGTGAGCGCGCTTGCCGGAAGTGTGGCCGGAGCCTCGAATCCGGGGGTGGCGTAGTCGCGGGTGACCGTGGTGATCTTCGAGGGATCGGCTACCGGCCAGACCTGGTACCGCACGCTGACGCGGGCGCCTCCCGTGGTCTCCGGGACTCCGGGGATGCCTTCCACCAGCAGACCTTCGCGGGCCCACCGGTACGAAGGCTGCTCTGCGTCCGTCGCGCAGTGCCTGTACCCGTTGAACAGTTGAGTCGGTGGGGTGAGCGTCCCGTCGACCGCGTTCGCCGGGGTTGCTGCGCCGGCCAGTGCCATGGCAACAGCTCCCAGAGAGGCGAGAACTGCACGCGGTCTCGCGCCGAAGGACATGGTCAAGTGATTCCTCCCGTTGATCGCACGCAGGGTGCCCCGATGGGCACGTATGTGCGAGCGGCGAGCGCATCGTATCTGTGTGTCATTGCTTGGCGCGCAGGATTTGATCAGTCGAGCGATGGTGGCCCTGCCCGGAGAACCGGGACGTTCTCGAGCGGCACTGCGGACCATCCCGCACGCGTGGGAGGTGACTTCACCGCGACCGGACTGTCGGCGGGAGCCCGGACAGCGCCTGCATGCACCGGCAACTCCCATTCTCCGCGCCGGGCGCGCGGGCCGTCGTGGCACCTCGTTCGTCACATCCGGGTGCCGGGTCGTACGGCGCGTTGACCGGTGACGCCGCCCTCGGTGGGAGCTCTCCTTCAGAAGCCGGGAAAGTCGCCGCCGCGACCAAGCCCACCCGCCAGCCCTTCGTGCACATCGGCGAAGTTCCGTCTGCCCGGGTGTGAGTAGTCGAGGTGCAAGAAATCCCGGTGAGATTGATCTTGGGCGAGTAGCACACCGTTCGTGGCCTCGCTGAGGTTCACGGAAAGATCGTCGCGCGGGTACCGGCGCTGGCTACGGGCCGCCTCGTGTCAGTGGAGTTTCTGACTGATGAGCAGGCCGAGGCGTACGGGGCGTTCAGCGAGGTGCCCACGCGCCCGCTGATGAACCGGCAGCTGACCGTGCAGGAGTCCCGCCACCGTCTGGCCCGCGCGATCTGCCACGGCGGCCGGGGCCAGATCCGCCAGGCGTACGGCGAGGGCCAGGAGGACCAGCTCGCCGCCCTCGGCCTGGTCCTCAACGCCGTCGTCCTGTGGAACACCCGCTACCTTGACGCCGCCGTCGCCCAGCTCCGCGCCGAGGGCCACGACATCGAGGACGAGGACGTCGCCCGCCTCTCCCCGCTCAAGGACCGGCACATCAAGCTCCTGGGCCGCTACCTGTTCGACATCACAGCCAGCGGCCCCGGCCAGGGCCTGCGCCCTCTCCGGGACCCGGACGCCGTCGAGGACGACGAGGGCAACGGCTGAATCGGCGCGCGACGTCCGGTGGAGACGTAGCGCCTCCCAGCCCGAGCTGTCAGAACGGTGGTTCGGTGGAGTAGGCGCCGTCCCAGGCGGGTGTGGTCGGTTTGCGTATCGGCTGCTGGAGGAGTCGTACAGCGTCTTGGATGCGGCCGAGGTCGATAAGGCGCTCGGCACGAAGAGAGCTGTTGACTGCCGGGTGCTGTGCGAGGACTGCGTCGGCTTCTTCGGTGCGGCCGGCTTTGTCAAGCATGTCGGACAAGGCCCAGGCCGCATACCGGGTGTCGCCCTCGGGGTGCGCCCGCGTCAGCTCGATCGCTTCGTCGAGCAGGCCGCAGTCGGCCATGAGCGGAAGCCGCATCTGGAAGAGGTCCCAGTCCTCCTTGCCATCGCGTCGCGCCTTGATGGCATCGAGGTGGGCCAAGCCCTCTCGAGACCGGCCGTGGTCGGCGTACAGGGTGCAAAGAGTGTGGACGAGCCAGTCCTCCGCGTCGTGTTCGGTATGCGCGCGCAGCACCTCGATCGCCTCGTTGCCCCGTCCGTGCCGGACCAGGAGCTCGGACAGAGGTACAGCCACATGCCACATGCCGGACGGCGTGGCACCGAACGTGCGGTAGGCGGCGATCGCGCCTTCCACGTCGTCGCGTTCCTCCAGCACTTCGGCAAGGCGCTGCACGGCGTGTCCGTGGTAATCGGACGCCGCGTACGCACGCAGTTCCGTGATCCGGTCGTGTCTGGCCAGCAGGTCGGCCAGCTGGTCATGGCCGTTGACGGAGGTGACCTCGCGGGTATGCAGCAGAGTGATCGCCTCCTCGATCCGGCCCTGGCGTTCCCTGATCGTGGCGAGCAGGTCGACTGCGTTGGACGGTTCCATCCGGCGGTTGTCGCAGTCCGGGTCGTTGCAGGCAGGGACCGCTGCTTCCATCCGGCCCTCCAACAGAACCGCCGCTTCCTCGTCCATGCCCGCCGTCTCGGCGACGTCGACCAGGCAATCGGCGAGGAACCAGTCCTGGATCCCGGCGCGCAGCAGCATGAACGCCTCGCCGCTGTGGCCGTGGCGGGCCAGCAGGCGTGCGAAGAAGACCAGCGCCAGTCGGTCACCGGCCTCCGCGTACGGACGGGACAGCGCGATCGCCTCCTCCGCCCGGCCCCAGCCCTCCAGCAACTCCGCCCGGGCTTGGGCCGCCGGCCACCAGTTCGTGGCGACGTACGGAGAGAGCACCTCCAACGCCTGCTCTCGCTGGCCCCGATTCCCGAGCAGCCGGGCCCACCCCAGCGCGCAGAACCACTCCCCGCGGCCGGCCTGGAACTCCACTTCCCGCTCATGACCGAGTTCGAGAAGCCGCGCCACCAGGGGCGGAGGAATGCAGGCCGTCAGAGTTCGGGCCCGGTAGTCAAGATCATCAGCGTCCACGACAGCGCACTTTAGCCCTCACCACCGACACAGCCCGCACGTCGGGGTCATCGCATGTGAGGGCAGGCGTCAATAAACGATCGTTTTCTGAAGATCGCCCAGAAGGGCCCCCAGGCCCAGAAGGTCCCCAGACCCCGAAGGGCCTTCAGGAACCCCTTCAAAAACCTGGGGGTTCAACAACCTCGGACCACCGTTTCCTGACATGATCCGGGGCCATGACCGCCCTCGAACCGGCCGACGGACCGGACCTCCTCGTCGCCGAGCCGCTCGTCCGCACCGAAATCAAGATCGGATACGCCCGGGTCTCCACCGGCGGGCAGAAGCTCGAACGGCAGGTCGACGCCCTCGCCGCCGCCGGATGCCGGAAGATCTTCGCGGATGAGAAGTCCGGCAAGAACGCCTTCCGCCCTGAACTGAAGGCGTGCCACGCCTTCCTCGACGCCGACGACACCCTCGTGGTCCCCTCGCTCGACCGCTACGGTCGCAGCCTCCAGGACCTCTTCAACATGGTCGCCGAGCTACGCGACCGAGGGATCGGCTTCACCTCGCTGCACGAGAACCTGGACACCACTACCCCCGGCGGCCGGCTCATCTTCCACGTCTTCGCCGGCCTTGCGGAGTTCGTCCGCGAGCTCATCGTCATCGGCACCAACGAGGGCCTGGCCGCCGCCCGCGGGCGGGTCGGCGGGCGCCCCACCGTCGCTACCGAGGAAGTCATCAAGGCCGCCCGCGACCTGCTGCCCGACCCTGGCCGCTCCATCACCTCGATCGCCAAACTTCTTGGCGTCTCCCCGGGCACCCTCTACAACCACATCCCCGACCTGCGCGAACTGCGCGCAGGCACCGTCCCCCGCCAGTTCGAAGCCCGTGCGAGGTAGGCGGACCACCCCAGCAAGATCGTTCTCGCCGGGATTTCCTGTACCTCAACTACTCACACCCGTGCTCCCCGCGCACGCGGGGATGACCCCGGCTCCGCCGAAGCCTGCACGTTCACCTGGGAGGTGTCAGTGGCGGGAGCTGTCGGTCCTGGACTTTCGCAGGCCGTAGAGGGCTGCCCCGAGGATGAGGACTGCGGTGCCGGAGATGACGGTATTCAGGGGCAGGGCGACGGCCAGAGCTGTACAGCCGGCGAGGCCGATGACGGGGACGAGGCGGTTGGGTCGGCCCTCCTGTGGGGTGAGGGTCCAGGCGGAGGCGTTGGTGATGGCGTAGTAGGCCAGGACGCCGAAGGAGGAGAATCCGATCGCGCCGCGTACGTCGGTGGTTGCGGCCAGCAGGGCGACGACGGTGCCGACGGTCAGTTCGGCGCGGTGCGGGACACCGAAGCGGGGATGGACGGCTGCCAAGGCATGCGGCAGGTGCTGGTCACGGGCTATGGCCAGGGTGGTGCGGGAGACTCCGAGGATCAGTGCGAGCAGGGAGCCGAGAGCAGCAGCGGCTCCACCCACGCGGACGATGGGCACGAGCCAGTCGGCGCCTGCGGCCCGCACGGCGTCCGACAGTGGGGCGGTGGCGTCCGCCAGTCCGCCCGGTCCCAACACTGTCAGCCCGGCGATGGCGACGAGACCGTAGACGGCGAGGGCGATGCCGAGCGCGATCGGGATCGCGCGGGGGATGGTGCGGGCGGGGTCGCGGACCTCCTCGCCGAGGGTGGCGATGCGGGCGTATCCGGCGAATGCGAAGAACAGCAGGCCCGCAGCCTGAAGAATCCCGCCGACGGTGGCGTCCGGGCCGATGCCCACCCGCGCGGTGTCCGTGCCCGCGGAGGTCAGGGCGGTGACGGCCACGGTCGTGAGCACGGCCAGGACGACCGTGACGATGACACGGGTCAGGAGAGCGGACTTGTGTACACCGGCATAGTTCACCGCGGTCAGTACGACCACCGCGGCCACCGCCACCGCATGAGCCTGGTCCGGCCACAGATAGGCGCCGGCAGTGAGGGCCATGGCCGCGCAGGAGGCGGTTTTGCCGACGACGAACGCCCAGCCGGCCTGGTAGCCCCAGAAGTCGCCCAGGCGCTCGCGGCCGTAGACGTACGTGCCACCCGACTGCGGGTAGAGGGCTGCCAGCCGTGCCGAGGCGTCGCATTGCAGTAGGCCACCACCGCTGCCACGCCCAAGGCCAGAAGCAGTCCTGACCCGGCGGCGCCGGCGGCTGGGCCGAGCGCCGCGAAGATCCCGGCTCCGACCATCGAGCCCAGGCCGATCACCACCGCGTCGGACACACCCAGATGACGCTTCATCGCGCCTGCGCCTGTCGGGGCTCCCGTGTTCATCACACACTCTTTCTCGCATCGGTCGTCGACCCGGCGCACCGAAGCCGAGGAAGATGTCGGGCTGGGGTGTGCGCCGGAGCGGCGGTGCCGGTCTGTTGGTGAGTCCTCCAGGGCAGGGCGGCTCACCGGACGATGAGGTTTCGTGGCCGCCGCGAGACAGCGACGCCATCACCCCCGAGGCTGCCTGGGCGCAGCATGGGCCGCCGCCACCAGCGGCTTCGGCTCACGGCCGGATGTCAGGAGTTGCGTGGCGTGACCAGGCCGGATTCGTAGGCGAGCACGACGAGCTGAGCGCGGTCCATGAGTGCCGGTCGGCTCGGTGTCGCCGTAGCCGCGTTGGTGGGGCTGACCGGCACCGGCAACGGGCGAGGCGGGGCTTCGTGGCTCTGCTGGTGGGGGTGATCGGCATGGTCCTGGGAGGGCCGGCGCTGACCCGCTCCCGCCGCACCGGCTGACCGCAGCAAGACGGGGAGCCGTCGGATCTTCCTGCGATCCCGAAGTACTCAGAGCTGGTCGGTAGGGGAGTGCCTCGGCGGTGGTTTCGTCGTAGGCGGCAAGCGTGAGAAAGAGGTGAGGCTGCCGACGCCGAGGTACTCGGCGACAGAGGCGGCCGGCTCCTTGCTGGTGCGAGGGCGCAGGGCTACCGCAAGCATGGCAACTACGATGGCGATAGGCGGCCGTCGTTGTCGTCTGCCGCGAGAACGTCAGTCGTCCTGCTAAGAGAAGCGTCGGTGGCATTCGGCATCCGCCAGGCCCACCTTCCGTTCCTGCGAAGTGCTGCCGGCCTGTGAGGTCGCCGTGACGCGGGCGAACGGCACCGCCTACACGGCTTTCACGTAGGGCCCGAAGTCGCCTGCTACGTGGAAGCTGTGCGGCAGCACGCTTGGCTCAGGCCCCGGCGTTACGGCGCCGGTCGGGGGTGAGGAGGTAGGCGACCGCCATGTCGCCGAGTTCGTCGGCGTACGCGCGTCTGGCCGCTTCGCCGGTGACGGCGTCGGGGCGTACGGAGTTGTGGAAGCAGGCGCCGAGGACGGCGCGGGCCGCGGTGTCGAGTGCCTGTCGGGGATCGGAGCGGCGGATCCGGTCGGTGTAGGGGTGTGCCGCTTCGAGCAGGAGGCGGTGGAGTTCGGTGATGGTGCGGGCCCCGCGGTCCAGCGACCGGGTACCGCGGGTGCGCAGCAGTTCGGGGAAGAGGTTGCTGCTGTCGGCGAAGGACTGCAGCAGGGCGTGCGCGTAGGCGTCCATGACACCCGGCAGGGAGGGCTCGGCCGCGCGCAGCCGCTCGGCCACGTACTTCTCGCGGCGTTCCAGCATCCGCTCGGTCAACGCGCCGATCAGCTGTTCCTTGTCCTCGAAGCGGCGGTAGATCGTCCCGACGGCGACGCCGGCCCGCTTGGCGACCCCGGCGATCGTCATCTCCTCCAGGCCGGAATCGCAGGCGATCTCCTCGGCCGCCTGCAGTACGCGGGCCAGGGTCGCGGCGCTACGGGCCTGCTGGGGCTCCCGGTAGGCCGCCGGGCGGTCGGGCTCCTCTGTCATGTCCCGCATGGTATCCGCGGCGTTCTCATCAGGGCTTTTTGACAACTGAGGGACTCCTCGGCGTACTCTCATGATGCGAACGTGAATTCACATTCACATCCTATCGGAGGTTCGACCATGACCGACCAGCACAACTCCCCGCCCGTCACCGTGACGCTCGATGCCGGACCCGCCGGCGCCGGAAGCATCGACGACTTCGAGCTCTTCTACGCCCGCCGCGCCGTGGACCGCTTCCGGACGCTGCTGGGCCGCCAGGGCCTCCTCGACCTCTTGGCCGCGGACATCGAGCAGGGCAACGCCTTCCTGCGCGAGAGCGCCCGCACCTCCGACGGCGCCTTCAAGGGGGGCAGCACCGTGCTCGCGACGAGCGGCCTGACCTCGGGCGAGTTCCTGGCCTGGATGGACCAGGCCTTCGCCGGCGACGAGCGCGCGCTCCTCGCGGCGCATCCCGAGCACTACGTGATGGGCACCGACGAGACCGGCGCGCGCGTGGTGGAGAACATCGGCCCGTACGTCGCCGACTTCTACATGGGCGGCTGGGGCACCGACGCGCTGAACTGGGCCGAGGACGCGGCCGAGCTCCTCCCGGAGGCGGAGTTCCCGCGCAAGATGTCCTCGAATCTCTTCCTGGCCGACGGCACCGTCGTGGGGCGGGCCCTTATCCAGTTCGGTGACACCGCCGACGGCTTCACCGCGAACCTGACGGTCTACTTCCCCGTCACGTGCCCGGACGAGGTCCTTGAGCACCACCTGAGGCACTACGCCGTCGAGTTCCGCAACTGGATCGTCGCCGCCGCGGCCGCCCGCGGCTGAGACCTGCCGCCGGACGCCGGGACCCGCCCCGGCGTCCGGCACCGCGTAGCCGTTGCCGGGCCGTACGCCCTGCGTCGCGCGGCCCCCCACTTCAACCTCGGCCCGCGCCTGGACGTCCTCACCGAGCGGCAGATGAACTGGGTCCACCCCACCAACCACACCGAGCCGTGGCATCACCCGAGCGATGCGCACCACCGGCCGCTCCAGCGCGACGCCCTCGGCACCCAGGACACGGCCGTGCTGTTCCAGGCATCGTACGAGGGCTCCGGAGATCGCCGAGAGCGGGCGGATCGAGGTCACCTGGCGTACCCGTGCCCAACGGCGCGGACACCGCCTTCTTGTCCGCGTGGCTGACGCCGGAACAGGTCGCCTCCGGTGTCCTGTTCCTCGGGTACGCGATGACGATCGCGGCCTCGCAGGGGATGACCTGCGATATGAGCCTGCTGTACGGGCACGGCGCCGACGCGCTCGCGATGTACCCCGGGCTGACCCGGGGCAGGAAGGCGAATCATCTGTGGGTGCCGCGCGCGGTCATCGAGCGACGACACCTGGGCCCGGCTCGGTGACGCCCGGACGGAGAAGGAGCGCCTGGAGCGCGCCGTCGACGCCTTCGCCCGGTATCTCGGGCAGCCACGGCCGGACGCGATGGTCTCCGACCTGCTCCACGCACCGCCGGAACCGGCTGTCGTACCGTCGCCGACCCGCACTCAGGCCGTCGTCGCCGGAACCGCCCCCTCCCAGTCGGCCTCACGCCACGAGCAGCACCGGCAGGAAGCCCGACCTGCAGAGCGCGCGTACCGGCCGACAGGCGAGCAGGAGAACCTGACGGCCGATGTGGGGGAGGAGCGTGAGCTCGCCGGGATCCGCGCCTGGGACCACCGCCCGTACGACGACCGGACTGACGAGGAGCTGACGCGGCTGATCGCCACCGGCCCCGTCGAAGCCCTGCGCGAGGAGCGGGCGGGCGCCGCAGCCAAGGAGACCGAGCAGGCGCTGCTGGCGCAGATCGCGGTTGACAGGGCCCACGGGGAGAGCCGGGGCCGACGCGAGGTCGCGCCTGTGTACCCACTGCTCGACCGTGCCGACGGTCAGCTCGTCATCGCTCGTACCGAGCAGGCCCGCGAGACGGCAGCGGTCAAGATGGCGACCCAGGCCGACGAGCACCTGCGCGTACTGGCGGCTGCCAACGCCAGGGGCAGGTTCGCGCTGCGTCTTGCAGGCACCTCTCTCAAGGAGCACAAGCAACTCACCCTGCAGGCCACCGGGCAGCGCACCGCCGGGTGGAGGGAGGCGGCCGATGCCCGGGCCGCGGCCTCGCGAGCAGCCGAGACCGCATGGGAGATCGTACGCAGCAGTCCGTACGCCACCGTGCTCGGCACCACCGAGCACCAGGCCCCGGACGTCGACACCCTCGCGGCCCGCCTCACGGAGATGCGCCAGACCCGGGTTCCCGCCCGGATGCAGCAGATCGACACCGGCGACGAGAGACGTGTCTCCCACACTCACGGACAGGCGGTACGAGCCCGAGAGAACGCGGCCATGTACCGGGCCGTCGCCGGCGAGGCTCGGACCGAGGAAGCTCTGCGGGCCTGGATCGCTGAGCGCCATCCGGCGCTGCACGGGGCAGAGACACGGGCGCGTACAGAGGTCAGACAGGTGCAGGAGAAACCCAACCCCCGCATTGAGGCTCAGAGAACGCCCAGTCACCGGCCGCTGCCCCCGGGTCGGTCAGCACCCTCCTGGAGCCGATGAGCGGGAGTCTGAACCCCCTCCTGGTATCGCCCGAGTGCCCCACTCCAGCTCGGGCCGCACTTGACGCGGGTGCTGATCTGGTCCTTGAAACCTTGCAGCACCTTGTGGTGTGAGGGCTTCGAGGACTCATGCGATCCAGTTGCAGACGCCGCCGGTGCGCAGGGAGGGACACCGCTTGGAGACGAGGGAGAAGTCCTGGCTGCTCGCCGCCCGGTGGCGATCGTGTCGGATATTCTCGCTCCCTTGTACGACACGACGCCGTGGAGACGACTGTTCCCGGTGGTCACGCGGTGCACAGGGGTGGGAAGTGCCGAAAGAAGTTGTCGACCATGACGATCCGACCACGCCGGCTGAACGGCTTGAGGTCAAGGACTCGGTGCAGCGCAAGCTCTTCATGCTGAGCGGCAACGAGTGCGCCTGGCCCGACTGCCGACAGGTCCTGGTTCCCGAGGAAGGCGGCTGGTTCGGACAGATCGCCCACATTCGCGCGGCCGAGAGGAACGGGCCCCGTTTCGACAAGGCCATGACGAACAACCAGCGGCGCGGTTTCGACAACCTCGTGCTGCTGTGCGGGAAGCATCACCGGCTCATCGACGACCCTGAGCGTCAGCACCAGTACTCGCGTGAGGACCTCGAAAAGATCAAAATCCGGCATGAGACCCGGTTCGCCCGTGCGCTGGACGACCTGAGCCGCGACGAGGAACAGTATCTCGACGGCACCACGGCGAACACGGTTGTGCACTGCTCGACTCTCCTTGGGCTGTACGGAGACTTCCTCGACGAGGAGCAACGGCTGGGGGAGATCGAGCGCTTCAATCGCATCGCCGACCACCTCGCCACCGCGACGCTCGCGGCACGGCAACTGCTGTGCTCGGTGGTGAAGGCCAACTCACGCATCGGAGTCGCGGAGGCCGCCCGGCGCAACGGCGGTACCAAGAGGCAGGTGTATGACCTGGTCGACGAACTCCGACGTCTGCATCTCGCCGAGATCGACCCCACCCCGTGGGACGAGCTCGGACCCGACGACGCGCGCGAACGCATTCAGACCACCGACGGTGCCCGGAACAACCCGGTGTTCGAGGGCATCCCCTTCTGGAACATGCATGAGATGGGGGCGCCGGTTGACTACGACGCCGTCATCGTCCAGCTGGACTTCTCCGTCTTGGACTGATCTCTTCCACGCATCGCACGGAACGTGCTTGCGGCGGATGCGACCGGGGCGGCCGCGCACCACCGAGCTTCTCGGCGCCCGGATGCCCCGGCCGGCAGAACCCTGCGGCAGATGCAGGCCGGGGCAAGACCGATAGATGTTGCGCGTGTTCAGCGCTCGATGCGTCCGCGGATGGCAAGGGACGCCAGGGCCAGGAGGGTGGGCTCCAAGAGGCGAGAGGTCATCTCGATGGCCTCGTTGCACTTCTCCGGCACGTACAGCTGGCCGGTGTGCGGCTCCTGGCCTTCGACGAGGGCACCCTCGGAAGGAGTGCGGGCCGAAGCGGCCCCAGGCGACCACGGCGGCGAGCGCCAGCAGGACGCAGTTGACAGGCATCATCTGGAACTCCTTGCGGCGGCCGTGCGTGAGAGCCGCGACGGCCATCAAGGTGACGATTCCGGTGGCGGCCCACCGGGGCCCCGGGATCTCCGCGACACCAGACAGCGGCGGGAGGATGAGCCCGAGCGCGGCGAGGACTTCGAGTCCACCGACGAACTTGACTGGCCCGGCCCCGAAATCCTCGGCCCAGCCCAGTCCAGAGGCGGCCAGCTGCTGCGGACTCGGCTCAACTTCATTGCCCCGGCCAGCAGGAACACGGCAGCGAGCACACCCGCAGCGAACCACAAGCGTATGTTCATCGATCCTCGTCACTCCATCCAATAACTTCAACGTTGGACTGATCGTAGCGGGGATTAACTTCAAGCTAAGAGTTTCTTAGGTCGTCATTCACTCCATGCTTGGAGTACATTGGAGGTATGGAAGACGCGCAGGGATCAGCCGGACCCCAGTGGCTCGACACCGATGAGCAGCAGCACTGGAACGCTTTCGCCTACGTACTGACCCAACTGCCGGCCGCCCTGGAGGCGCGGATGCAGCGGGACGCGGGCATCGCCCACTTCGAATACGTGGTGATGTCGGCGCTGTCGATGGCGCCCGAGCGCACCTTGCGGATGAGTGAGGTCGCCCAGTACGCAGGAAGCACGCTGTCCCGGCTGTCGAATGTGGTCATCCGTCTGGAGAAGCGCGGCTGGGTGCGCCGTCACCCCGACCCCATGGACGGCCGCGCCACCCTGGCCACCCTCACCGACGACGGCATGGACAAGGTCACCGCCGCGGCCCCCAGCCACCTCGACGCGGTGCGTCGACTGGTCTTCGACCCGCTGACCAAGGCACAGCAGCGTCAGCTCGGCGCGGCCTCCCAGCGCATCCTCGGCGCCCTCGACGCACCGTGCCCCACCGACTGGCCCGAGACCACCCCGCCTCCCGGCCGGGGCTGAGCCCCGCGCGCACCCCTCTCTCACTGTCACTCGGCCCACCGGCCGCGATCGCATCGCCCTCAAGGAGTCCTCGCATGCCCACCATCGCCATCGTCGGAGCCGGCCCCGGGCTCGGTCTGTCCATCGCCAAGGTCTTCGGCGGCCACGGCTTCGACGTCGCCCTGATCTCCCGCAACAAGGACAAGCTCGACGCCCTTGTCGCCGAACTCGCCGAGACCGGCCTCACCGCAGAAGGATTTCCCGCCGACGTCGCCGACCCCGACCAGCTCACCGGCGCTCTGCAGGCCGCGATCGCACGGTTCGGGCGGATCGACGTCCTGGAGTTCTCCCCCCACGCGGGCCTGACCATGACCGCCCCCAAGGACGTGACACTCGACAAGCTGCGCCCGCAGATCGACGCCCTCCTCTACGGCGCGGTCGCCGCGGTCCAGTCGGTGCTGCCCGGGATGCTCGCGGCCGGCTCCGGCACCCTGCTGTTCACCACCGGCGGCGGAGCGATCACCCCGTACCCGATGCTCGCCGACACCAACATCGCGCAGGCCGGACAGCGCAACTGGGCGCTCAACCTCCACAACACCCTTGCCGAACAGGGCATCTTCGTCGCCAATGTGGCCATCAACCTCATGATCGGCACCCAGGACCAGGCTCCGGAAGGCGTTCCCTTCCGCACGCCCGACGAGATCGCCCTCGACTACTGGAACCTGCACACCGAACGTGACCAGGCCGAGCACTTCATCGGCGCCTGAATCTCCCGGCACGACCACCCCGGGCGGTCACCGTCCTCACGACACCACCGGACGGTGACCGCCCGCCGCCTACACGACCAACAGCTCCTGGCTCAACCGGATAGAAGCCCAGTACATAATCCTGCGCTACTTGGGCCTTGACCCCGGATGTTGGACACACGAGACACTGGATCCTGAGGATCTGAGAACGGACATCTCGTGGTCATGAAGAACTACCCGCCGCAGTTCAAGGCGGACGCGGTCGCGCTGTACGAGTCGCGGCCGGAAGCGACGATCAGGTCGGTCGCAGCCGATCTGGGGATCAACCCGGAGACGCTGCGGAGCTGGGTCCGGGCAGCCGGGGTGAGCCGTCCCCGAGGGCGGCGGACACAGGAACCAGGCCTGCCGCCGGCACCGCTGGAGGCGGAGAACGCCGCCTTGCGGAAGAAGGTCCGTGAGCTGGAGGAGGAACGGGAGATCCTGCGCAAAGCGGCGAAGTATTTCGCCGGGGAGACGCGCTGGTGAACCGCTTCCAGTGTGTCGCCGACCTCCAGCGCCGTCACGGCGTGAAGCGGCTCTGCAGCATCCTCGGTGTCAGCCGCTCGAGCTTCTACTGCTGGCGGCGGACGGCTGTGGACCGGGCCGCCCGGCAGGTGGCCGACGCCCGCCTGGCCGCCCGGGTACGGGCGGTGCACCAGGAATCGGACGGCACCTACGGAGCCCCGAGGATCACCGCCGAGCTCCGCGAGGAGAACGGTGTCGCGGTCAACCACAAGCGCGTCGCCCGGATCATGCGGGCGTCCGGGATCGAAGGAATCCGGTTGCGCCGCCGGCACCGCACCACCGTCTCCGACCTGGCCGCCGCCAAGGCCCCGGACCTGATCGGCCGCGACTTCACCGCAGGCCAGCCGAACACGAAGTACGTCGGCGACATCACCTACCTGCCCATCGAGGACGGGAAGTTCTGCTACCTGGCGACCGTCATCGACCTCGCATCACGCCGTCTGGCCGGCTGGGCGATCGCCGACCACATGCGCGCGGACCTCGTCACCGACGCCCTGACCGCAGCGATCCGCACCCGCGGCAGTCTCGCCGGATCGATCATGCACACCGACCACGGAGCTCAGTACACGAGCAAAATTTTCGCCGAAGCCTGCAGGTCAGCAGGGGTGCGGCGAAGCATGAGCGCGGTCGGGTCCAGCGCGGACAACGCACTCGCCGAATCCTTCAACGCGACCTTCAAACGCGAGACCCTGCAAGGACGAAAAAGCTGGCCGACCGAGCGCGAGGCCCGACTCGACGCCTTCCGATGGCTCCACCGCTACAACACCCGACGCCGACACTCCCGCCTCGGACAACGATCACCCATCGCCTTCGAGAACGCCCTCCACCGCACACCAACTACGCTGCCACAAGCCGCATAACCCGTGTTCAGGATTCGGGGTCAAGGCCCCCTTCTTGATCCAGGCGGCTTCTGCGGTGTCGTCCTTGGGCGCGATGGTGCGGGCCTTGACCTGCACGACCGCACCTCGATGGCCGGCCAGCAGCAGGCAGTCACCGAGTTCACGGAGGCCTGATCCTTTCTGGGTGTGGGCGGCCTGGCGGAAGATGAAGTCGGGCAGACCCCAGGCCGCCGCGGCATGATGGGCCGCCTGTTCCGCCGCGGGGCCGTGCTCAACGCCCGGGGCCAGAGGCAGCGCCGGCGGGACACGGCGGGTGTAGACCCCGGCCGGAGTGTCGATGACGAGCGTCAGCGCGGTGGCATCGTCCTTGTCGATGAAGCGCCACAAGGCAGAAGGTGATGGGGTCATGGGCGCCATTAGACGCGACCGGCCGCCCCGGGCGCCCAGGTTTTCCGCGGCATCACTCCCGTGCGTCTTGTCGTCTCCGAGCGCCACTTCCAGCACGGCTCCGTCGGACCAATCCCGAGAACTCCGGCACAGAACCTCGCGAACCTAACCGCTCTCGCCACCGACAAGCGTGAGGCCGTCGTTACGGCCTACGCCCTTGCCGCCGACCTGCTCGCCGATATGGGTGCCCACCAGCCCTACCTGCTTACCCTCGAGGGCGACATCCAACTGGACCGTCTCGACGGCCACGACGACAGTCTCACCGGCTGGTAGACAGATCGGCTCCGGTCATGAAGCCAGCGTGGAAGCCTACTCCTTATCGTCTATGCGGGCGCTGGTGACTGGCTGCCACTATCTGGGCCGGCGGGCGGTAGTGCTCCTGGTGGCGGGTCGGGTGGTGGCTGGGGAGTAGTGGCGGGGGCTGTGGCTTGCCGGTAGCTGATGATGGCTTGGATTCTTTTCTCGGGGTCTGTTATCTGGTCGAGGGTGGCGGCGAATTTCTCGTCGACGATGTTTCCTTTTCGCTGTCGTTTGTGGTCGAGGATCAGGCTGGTGAGGGGGACGGCGAGGTATGCCGCGATGACGATCACTCCGACTGCCCACCAGGGTGCGCCGCCCAGAGCGCCGGCGAGGACGGCGGGGAGTCCGGCCAGGAGGCCGGAGATAGGGGTAAGGGAGGACGAGTTCATCGCGTGGATGCCCTTCCAGCACGTGACGGCTGGGCCGCCTCATGCCTGAACGAGCCGTGCGTGGACGGCTGGGACGGGGAGAGGCGGCACTGGTGTGCCGTGGTGTCAGGGCATGCCGAAGACCGGCGCCGACGTAGGGCGGGCCGGTGCTGTTTTGCGGCATACCTGTCAGCCCCTTGGGAGACCGGAGCGCTGGTCCCGCAGGGTTTTTTAAAGGATTTGTTCGGCGGTTTTAGCGGAGGTTTTCTTCGGCTTTTTGGGCAGGGTGGACTATATAGCGTTCTTAACAAAAAGAATGCTGATAAAGCACTTAAGCCGGTTCATTAACCTTTTCCGCGCCGCCTTTTCTTCTGCTCTTCGGCCTCGCGCATCCTCGTGCGGGCACGCCAGACCTGCCCACCAGTATCGGTCATCACGCCGCCGTCTGAGACCTCTTCGGGCAGATTACGTCCGAAGTTCGCTCCAACCCAGGCTGGTTGAGGGCCAACCGACCCGAGTCGGAAGGTGCCGGTACTGACCGGAGGGGGAGTTCAGACGTTGACGAGTTCGGCTGTGGTGAGGGGGTGTTGTTGGCGGGGGTGGAGGAGGAGCCAGCCGCGTTGCTGGTTATGGATCCAGTTGCGGGCTGCCGGGTGGCGGGGATGTTCGAGGGCGTGGTGGTAGGCGCGTTGCCACAGGATCGGCCAGGGCGGGTTCTACCAGGGATCGATCACGGCGAGGGCCTGCTGGGTGGGGGAGGGGCTGCTGCGCTTCTTCGCGAGCTCGCGCTGCCTGTTGAGCCATTCGCCGAGGGGGAAGCCGTCGTGGACGGTCTTGATCGGCGGGCAGAGGTAGCCGTGTTGGCCAGCCCAGGTACGGGCGCGGACGAGGGCTTCGGCGTGGGGCCGGGGGCTGGGCGGCCACTGTTCGGCTGTCTGAGCGGTGACACCGATGGCGTTCAGCAGGCGCTGCTGGTCGGGGTGGAGCTGGTTGTACTGGAGGCACGCCCGGGTGATCCAGCTGCCCAGGACGGTGCTCGGTGCGGGGATACGGGCGGCGGGGTCGTACGGTTCGCCCGCTTCGATGTGGTTGCGGGCGCGGTAGTAGTTGCGCTGCCACTCGCTCTTCCAGGGCGGGTTCCACCACGGGTCGATTGCGGGGGGTCTCTATGTCCTTCGTCAAGGACGTGGTGCCTGGTTTGCGTGTGGTTGGGGTGGTCAGGCAGCGGGGGTGATGGTGGGGGTTCTGGATTCGTAGAGGGTGCCGTCTCGGAGCATGGCGAACAGCACGCTGATGCGTTGGCGGGCGAGTCGCAGGAGTGCCTGGGTGTGCGTTTTGCCGCGGGCTCTTTGCCGGTTGTAGTAGGCGCGTGATGCCGGGGCGGCGTTCATGCAGGCGAAGGCGGAGAGGAACATCGCGCGTTTGAGCTGCCGGTTTCCGCCGCGTGGTGCGTGTTCGCCGTGGATCGAGGTCCCCGACGATTTCGTCGTGGGTGCGAGGCCGGCGTCGGAGGCGAGGTGGGCGGCACTTGGAAAGCCGGTGCCGTCGCCGACGGTGACCAGCAGAACGGCGGCGGTCCTGACGCCGACGCCCGGCATCGAGGTCAGGACCTGGTGAAGAGGGTGGGCCTCCAGCAGGGTGCTGATCTGGGCTTCGGGTGCCCTGCGTTGGTCGTGGACAGCAGCGAGCGAGGCGGCCAGGGACGGGATCACGATGTCGAGGGTGCCAGTGCCGGGAACGATGACGGTCTGCTCGACGAGGGCGTCGAAGACGTCATCGATCAGCCTCTGTGCCATCCGCGGAGCCTTGGGCCGGATCAGCTCGACGAGCCGGCAGCGGCCGGCTTTCCTCAAAGCGGCCGGGGATCCGTGGCGCTCAAGGAGCCAGGTGACGGCGGGGTGGTCCAGCCGCGGGCCGAGCGCGCGTTCGAGGCTGGGATGGAACTGGGTGAGCAGGCCGCGTATCCGGTTGCTGGTGCGGGTGGCCTCGGCGGCGAGGTCCTGGTCGAAGCCGGTCAGCACCGTAAGCTCGGCGGTGATCTCGTCGGTCAGCTCCAGCGAACGCAGGATGTGCGGCATCGTCCGGGCCGCGTCCGCGATCACCGCCGCGTCCTTCGCATCCGTTTTCGCCTCGCCCGGATACAGATCGGCGATCCGCCGCATGGCAAGTCCGGGCAGGTAGGCGACCTCGCAGCCCGCGTCTCGGGCGACGGTCAGCGGCAGAGCCCCGATCGATGCGGGCTGGTCGACGATCACCAGCACGGTGCCGAACTTGGCCTTGAGCTTGTCGAAGACGGCCCGCAGTTTCGGTTCGCTGTTGGGCATCGGCTTGTCGAAGATCTTCTTGCCCGCCGGAGTCAGGCCGTGGCCATGATGGGCGGACTTGCCGACGTCCATCCCGAGGAAGACGCCCACGCCATCGGTGTCTAACATCGCACCCTTCCCAGGTGGTTGCTCCTGCCGGCCTCGGCAATGGCACCGTGCTCGCGCATCCACGTTATGCAGACCTGCCGCCCGCGTACTGCCCGGCATTGCGCCGGACCGGGCGGTGGCCGGGTCTCTCATCAGCGTCTCCGACGGCACCCCACGGACCCGGCGACACCACCCCCCCAGGTCATCTGTTCGACAGAGGGGACACAGTCATACCGGGCCCGGAGGCCAGCGGCCCCATTGCAGGACCGCGAAAAACATAACGGGGGGGCGAACGACTAGAAAACGACCGGCCCTGCACTACCTCAGCGCTTGGCTGGCGCCCAGGCGTGGCGCGGGACGAATGGCGGTCACGGCACACCCGCGTCCAGCAAGAACCGTTCATCGCCAGGGCGATGAGGTCGCGACGCGCGAGCCCCCAGAGGTGGGCCGGTGCACGCGCTCGTGTAGCGCGGGGGTTCCTCTGCTTCCGCCTATTCCGTCTCCTGCGGGGCGCACCAGTCCCGATCAGCAGGAGGTGCAGGGCGATTGGCGGACGTGTCGACGGGGGCCCGCCGACGAGAGGGCCAGCAAGCCGTTCGCGTTGACTGGCACCTGCCCGGGCGCCGCTCTGCAGACGCCGACGACATCCTGCTCCCGAGGTGCTTTTCGGCAGCCGCGGTTCAGGCCCTGTCGGTAGGCGTCGTCCCAGCGGGGTGATGGCCGCTACCGCATCTTGTCGTCGGCGCTCAGGCATCTCGAGTGGTAGTCCGACAGCGGCATCCTGCGCGTTTTTGCCGGATCGGGGGAGGCTGGCCAGCTTCAGCTGTTACGGAGAAGCTGCCTCGCCGCCCTCCGCCCCACTGCCGGCCGAGTCGGCATGGAGCGCTTGATGGGCCGCTGTCGATCACGGCGGCGTGCTTACTGTGGTGGCTTCCACTTGCTGCGAGAAAGCTTCCCTGGCTGTTTGTCGGTCAGGCGCTGGCTGGTGGCCATGGGAGTGTGTCCAGGTCCTCAACCATGGCCGTGCTGAGGAGGGTTGAGGCCATGAGCGGGCTGTCGAGAGGGCCATCTGGTCGAACTACGACACGGCGAAACATCCAGGGAGTCTCGATGTTCCTCAGTTGAACTGATGCCTCAAGCCAGACGCCTTGATCGTCTTCGTGGAAGTTCAGGGAATTGAGGGTGCCGTATTTTTCTGAGGTCAAAGAATCGTTGATTCCTTGCCTGACGTCGATTTCGAGTTCCCTCAGGTATTCCGTGTACTGCTTCTGGAGTGACATGTTCCCCCGTTACAGAAAGCAGCCGCAGATGGAGTAGTAGGCAGTGATTATACCTACAGGGCGGCCATCCTTGGAGTCCGAGTCGACTCGGTGCGCGAAGACCACCTTCATTTGGCGTGCTCGTGTGTTGGAGAAGGTGTTGCTGTTCAAGACGCATGTGGTCTTGCGGTTGCCCGAAGCGCCGGTGGTGCTGCAGGTTCCCCTGTCCAGCGTCTTGTCGATGTCTCTCTTCATGATGGACCAGCTGGCCATTTGACTCGCGTGCTTGTCTTCGATGTGAAGCTTCCCGAAGCCTGCTGAGCCCGCCACGTCGCCGCGGCCGTAGCGGAGGGGGGCGTCCTCCCCGTTGGGCCCGAAATGCGTTGAATAGACATTCCAGTTCGTCAGAGCTGAGATGGCTGTGGTCTGAGCTTGCGCGGTCGATGTGATTCCGGCCGCGAGCGCAATGCTCATAGCGGCTACTAATGCTCTACGGAGACGCGTGACAGTGGCTCTGGGCATGTTTTCCACCTTTGGCATCGAATTCTCTGTGCTGGTTCGGATGCGGCAATCAAACGGTTAGGTGCGAGGCGGCGTCAATTGAATTCTGAACTTGATTGTCGAGAACTGTCGATTCCGCAACCCGTCCAAGCCATTTTCGAGCCGAGTTGAACAAGGGAGAAGCGCTGCGGCCTGACGTTCCCTCCTAAGGGCTGTCCCGCAATCCGTGGTGGATCAGCGCACGGCGTCAGATGCGGTGCATCGCAAGGCGGAGGGACGCTCGCATACTGGATGTATTCGTGCGTTCCGACAACGCGGCGAGGTGCCGTAGCTGTCGTCGTGCGCCCGCCAGGGATTACGGGACAGCCCTTAGGTGCCGCCTTAAATCAGCCGTTCTTCATAGAGTCCTGTGCGACCGGACGTGAAGCTTTGTCCGGGTGCGCCCAGGGTTTCGTGCGTATGCTCGTGACGAGTTGCCATGCAGCCACGTGCCCGGACGTCCGCTGCGGAGCGCCAGCGCATGGAGGCGCAGCGCCAGTGCGAGCAGGCGAAGCGGGACCGCATCACCGCCCTGACCGGCGAGGCCCGACATCGCGGAGGCGGAGTACCAGGTCGCCGCCCGCACCGGCACGGCCGCCGCGCAGGCGACCGCCGCCACCGCCCAGGCCCCAGGCCGAGGCCGTCGCCGCCCGCCGCGACGCCGCCCAGGCGCAGGAGCAGGCCGCCCAGGCGGAGCTCCGCGTCGCCCAGCTCCGCGGGGAGACCGCCCGCACCACCGCCGAGGCGGAGCTCCGCGAACCAGCGCGCCGACCGGCGCGCCCAGCAGGCCCAGGCCGAGCACGAGGCCGCCAAGACGGAACTGCGCACCGCCCAGCTCCGCGAGCAGGCCGCCCGCATCGAGGCCGCCGCCCAGGAGCGCGAGGACTACGCCCGCCTCACCCCCCCCCGCGAGCGCTCCGAACGCCGCGTCGCCCGACTCCTCCTCGCCGCCACCCCGGCCGGCCAGGACACCCAGCTCGACGCCGTACCCCTCGCCACGATCCAGGAAGAGCTGTCGGTCGGCCGCACCACGGCGAGCGAGCTGCGCACCGCAGCGCTCGGTCTCGTCCAGGGCGGATACCGCCCCTGACGCAGTACCAGGACGACGGAGGGCGGCACCCCGGGTGGGGTACCGCCCTCCGCTGCTTCTGCTATCTGCGGTGCATGGCCAGGCTGCCGCCGACGGTGCACACCGCCGCCGCGGTGGAACCGAGCGCGGCGGCGGCTTCCGGACGGTCGAACAGGGCTAGGACGACGACGCCGACCATCGACAGCACGCCGATGAGCAGGATCGTCCAACCCATCAACTTTGAGTGACAGTGCTCTCGGGTACCGTCAGAAGCCGTTCCGGGAACCGATAATGAGGAATCGATTCCGGGTACATCAGGGACTGTCATGGGCCTCTTCTCTCTACAGCGGGATCGGACGGACCCATCGGCAGACGTGAGGGAGACTGCTGTACGGCTTGCTTTGCCGGCCGCCGTACGGCGTCTCCCTCGGTCGTTGCCGGGGCCTGGCAGCACCTTACGGAACGGCACCGACAAACTTGACCCGCCACTAATCGCAGACCAGTTGGCCGCCCCACCCCCATACAGCACGCCACTGACAGCCTTTATGCAGGTCAGAGCTCTGAGGGAAAACTTGCCCAGGGGCTCCCACCCACGGTGAACTCGTGCCGGAGGGCAGTAGCGAAGACGTGCCCCCTGGCACAGCACGACGTGCGTCTTCCCAGCCCACGCTCTCCGGCAGGCACATGAACTCGATGTCCGCCACGGCGATGATGCCGTTCACGACCGGCCGTCGACGTACTTCACTTCGGAGATGAAGCACAGCCGCTTCACCCGATCTTGCCGCCGACTTGCAGCTTGCTCGCCGTACCCAATGAAGACATCCAGCTTGTTCATCTTGCTGAAGGTGGTGCCCTTGCTGCGTTCGAGCGCTACGCCACGATAGCGACATCGATGTCGAACATGGGCTCTCCGTTCCTCCGCTGCTTCTGCACGATGCCGGGCTTCCCCTTCGCCCGGCGGCCGAACTCGAGCAGCGACGGATGGATCAACTTGCGGAAGATGGACCCGTGCTCGGCATTCAGCACGTTCAACTTCCTCGTCCGGCTACCTACGCTTCCACCACCGGCGCTGCTCGCCGCTCGCCGCAGGTTGTTCCTCGATGCTCCCCACGGACCCGCCCTCCGGCTGCGCCTGCCCCGGCACCGACGGCTGCGCAAGCACCGGGCGCTCCGGCGTCGGCATCAACGCCTTCAGCGCCCGCTGGAGGTTCGCGATGTGCTTGCCCCGTGCCGCCAGCTGCTCCCGCAGGTGCTGCGCCTCGAGGCGGCCGTGTTCGGCCAGGGCGTGCTCGTGCCGTGCACGCTCCAGTTCGGCCCGCAGAGCCGCTGCGCTCTGCTCCTCGACTGGCCCTTGCTCGGGGGCTCCAGGGGCGGCAGGAGCCGTCTTGTTGGGCGGGGTCGGGGCGTGGAAGGGGAGACCTGCGGCGAGCAGGTCGTCGACCGGGATCACCCAGCCGCGGGCGGGGTCCTGCACGGCACCGGGCAGGTCGCCGGCTTCGCGGCGGCGACGGATGGTGGTGCGGCTGACACCGCACGCGGCGGCGGCCTTCCGCTGGGTCAGCATCGGACGCGAGCTCATGCGTCCCACCCTCCCCGTGCAGAGGCCGCAGGTTCAGGCTGACGCACCGTCGCCGGAGCGTCCAAGGGCGTTGTGGCGACGGGCGAGCCTTGGTGGGCCTTGGCCGCGACGGCCTGGGCGCAGACGTGAGCGGCGGCCCGTACGCTGGGTACGAACCACCGCTCATGTGTGATGCTCATCATGTTGATGGGAGGTGGGGCCGCTAAACGCCGCCTCCACGAGTCCGTCCAGGCTGTGAAGCGGGCTCGGAGACCAGAGTGCGGGCTAAGGAATTAAAAGTCCTGGTTCTCGGACGCCTTTGGACGCCTCCGGACGGTGCCGGACACCTCCGGACGGATTCCCTGCCGTGAACGGCCCTTTCTGACTTCCCGGTATCTGATTCGCCGGACACCCTCAGCGCCTCTCCGGACAGCAATGCAGCTTTACCTTTCGAAGGGGTCACACGTTTTGCCCGGAAGTCCCCCTATGCCTCGTCAGGAGCGTTCTATAGAAACGCCTTTGACGCACCTTGCGGGCGTCAGCGCAAGCGAAAAAACGGGCTTGGAACCGCCAGTCCGGATGAGGCAATCTGAAAGTGGGACGCCGACGTCGGCGCCCTGGGGGCCCGCTAACCCCCTGCTTCACATCCGTCCAGGCTTGAAGAGCGACAGGAGTGTGGTTCATGCCGTCTTTGTGGCGTTCCATTCCGGGATCCGGCTGGGTACTGCAGCCCGTCCCGATGCCCCTGACCCCCTCGCCCGCACCTCACGGGTGCATCGTCGGGCCCAAGACCGCCCGGGGGTTCGGCTTCCGCCGGGCCGTGGGCTGGGTTCGCAAGATCGTGATCATGGTGTCCCTCGCCGTCACCGCGGCTGCACTCGGATGGATGTGGCACGCCGGGCACGGGAGCGAGATCGCGGGCGAGCTGCTGGTGGCCGTCCTCATCGTCGCCGTCACCGCCGTGTACAGGGGTGTCAAGCAGCTCTTCCGCTCCGGAGGTGAGCCCGCATGGCGATAGGCCAGCGTTTCCCCTCCCTCGAGGACGTTCTGGAGACCGCGGACCTCAGTAAGTTCACCGTGGCCGAGGCTCTGCGTGCGTGGATCGAGTACATGAATGTGAGGGGCGACAAGCGGCTCGGTGTACGTGACATCGCGGACGCAGCTGGTATGCCCTCATCCCGCGTGAGCGACACGCTCACGGGGCGGCGAGTGCCGAGGCGTGACGAGCTGGACATGATCTGTCTGGCCCTCGGCATGGGGAAAGAGGCCCGCGTAAAGCTCCAGGGCCTTCGTCTCCATGAGGCGTCCCAGAGACCGTCCAAGCTCGTCGTACGGACGATGGACGGCGGCGAGACCGTCGTCTCTGGGACCAGGGCGATCACCCTTCCGGAGGCGCGTCGGCACCAGCGGTCTGTGCAGCCGGTGCCGGCGTTCGGGCAGCCTGATCCAATTCGTGCGTCGAGCGTTGAGGAGTTGGTCCTGGCGCTCAAGGCTGTGCATGTTTGGGGTGGCACCCCGTCCCTGCGGGAGCTGGAGCGGCGTAGCCAGTCGGTTCTGCGGCGCAGCACGATCAGCGACATGTTGCGGGGCGAGTCTCTGCCGGACTATGAGCGGTACGTCGCGTTCCTGAGGGCGTGCGGCGTCGACGGTCCCAGCCTGGAGACATGGGTGTTCGTCTGGCGACGGCTGAGAGCGCTGGAGAATCCGAAGGTTGTTCCCTGGCTGCCTGGCGCCACGGAGTCCTAAGGCCGACCCGTCCTGCACGTGGGTCCGCATCTCTAGCCGGTGCGGACCCACGTGCGTGAAGCCGCTGGCAGCGGGCGACCTGAACTTCACCGCTGACAACTGGGTCCAGGGCTCACGGCAGCTGGGCGATCAGAGGTTCTCCAAGAGCCTGTCCCCTCTTCTACCTGGCTGCCCGGCTATGGGGTGGTGGGTGTGGTGGTTGGTGGGCGGGCGTGGTCTCGCCGCGGGTTCAGAACCCTGCACGCGAAGACGGGCACTCCAGCCGGTGCACCAAAACCCACCCGCCCCGGCCCCGGCCGCCCGCTCGGCTCGAGGAATCAGCGGCCCGCCACCCGATACGACGTCGGACGCGTCCTTGCCACCGGCGAGTCCTACACCCGACCCGCACACCACAAGAAGGGGACGAAGCCTCGGCGGACGGTTAATGATGGCAGTGATCACGGCACTGATTAGGCTGCTCGGGTTGCAGACGCAGCCGGATCTACAGGGGGCCTACTCATGGAGCACAGCTCTGACCGGGAGAGCGGCGAAGGCTCGACTTCTCAGTACACCCGTGACGTGCAGGCAGAACGCCACCTTGTGCGTGAGGCACTGCGCTCGGATCTGCCGGCCGCCCACATGGGCTTGGGTGCGACGGCCATCATCTTGATTCTGGTCGCCAGCTTCTCCGGCCCTCGATGGACCTTGATCGTTGCTGGAGCTTTCACAGCCTGGTTCCTTCTCGCACTGACAGTGATTCACATCGGCAGCGGCCGTGGCTGGGACGCCGTCCGCCGGGCCTACATCGCCACGTTCGGCTGGGGAAACTGGATCTGAAGGTCCTTAACTGCCCGCACATCCACCGAGGCCGGACGATAAACGACAAGGTGAGCGCCTGTTCCTGAGCCCCTCCCCGGGGGCTGCTCAGCCCCCGGGGTGATGGTTGTTTTCGCCGGGCAGTTTTGGCCCCACTCCGCCGAGTTGTTTTGGCCCCACTTTTGAGCCGTGTGGGGGAACGGTGTGGGAGGGCTGCGGGAAGATCGGGTTGTTCTGGCCCCACCCTCGATCGGGTGACGTTTCCCGGGTGTCCTGGGGCGGAGTGGTGCAGGTGCGGCCCGTGGTCCGCGGCGGCCGGTAGCGTGTGCCCCACGGAGCCCGCCCGGCTGCTTCCCCTGACAGGAATGCGGACATGGGGGCGCCTTGTTGGCGCCCGTCCGTGGGCAAGAGGCTCGCAGGATTTGTCAGCAGGGGACCGATGTCGGTCAGTTGGCCGTTGTGTCCTCAGCCTGGGGCTTATCGCCGCTTTCGTCAGCCGGATCGGCCACACGGTAGCGACCCATGCTCCTGAAGATCAGAACGGCGCCCAGGGGGGTCATGCCGTAGAGCGCGGGGAAGTCTTTGCCGAATCTGTTGATGAGGAAAGCCAGCCCTGCGAGGGCGATGATCAGGACAGGACGCCTGATGACGTGGCTGCAAATTATTCTCAGTCGGCGCCGTCCCCGCGCTTCGGTGAGCCGTGTCCAGTCTGACGGTGACATGACGTCAGCGTAGTCGTGGAGCACTCGGCGATGCAGCTGCGTGTTCGTGAAGGCCGAGGCTCGGGGGCGAAGGTGCGAGCCTTTGCCCCCGGCCAGCAGGTTCTCAGGCTGCCGCCGCTTTGCGCTTGGCGGTGGTGCTGGCGAGGCGGAAGGACTGGGTGCCGGTCTCGATGATGTGGGCCTCGAAGGTGAGCCGGTCGACGATGGCCTGGCAGAGACGCTTGTCGGTGAAGGTCTGGTCCCACTCGGTGAACGGCCGGTTCGACGCGACGGCGATCGCATGTCGTTCCTCGCGCTCGGTGAAGATCTGGAACAGCAGCTCCGCGCCGTGACGGTCGAGCTTGACGTAGCCGAGCTCGTCCAGGCAGAGCAGGTCGACTCGCCCGTACTTCTTGATCGTGCGTGCCAGCTGCTTGTCGCTGGCGGCCTCGGCCAGCTCGTTCACCAGGTTCGCCGCGGTCGTGTAGCGGACGCGGCCGCCGGCCTCCGCGATCGCCGTGCCGAGGCCGATCAGCAGGTGCGTCGCGCCGGTGCCGGGGCGGCGTGGCCGGTTCATAGGCGTGGGGCGATCGACGTCGGGATACTTACTGCGTGTCGACTTATGTGGAGACGAATGTCTGGCTTCCGGCCTGTGCGCTTGCCGCGGTGAAAGCCATCGCCGTCCGCCGAGGCCTGTCGAGGGACGAGACTGTTCGTCAGCTGCTCGACGAACACCTAGAGGCGCAGGAGCACCGCGAACCGGACATGCACCTCACGCACATTTCCACAGTGCTGCGCTACCCGCCGGCGCTTGGCAGACGGAAGCACCGGTGGGTCCCGGAGTTCGGAGGGCCGCTGCGGCTCCGACTGCATCCGGGGGTGGCCGACCGCGCCCGGACGGTGTCGTTGCGGCTGCCCGGCCAGTTCCAGCGGGCTCACCGCGACTACCAGAGCCGTCAGCTGACCGATGCGGTGATGACCGCCATCGCCGTCCACGAGCCGTTCACCGACACATACCTCGACGGCCTGCGGCCTGTACTGCGGCACCGGTCGGCCCGGGGCCTGTGGGGCCTGGCGGTGGCGGCGACGAGCACTGCACCAGAACTCGCGGTCCACGAGGCGGTGTCCCGGGCGGAGTTCCCCGACAAGGACGGAAGCGCAACCGGCGCATCTGCCGGTGGGCCGGGAGCCAGTTCCCGTCTGCTGCGGGTGGCCGCGGCGCTGGAGGGGGAGACGGGCTGGCATTCCGCTGTCCGCTTCTGGGTGGCGGCCAACATCGCCCGCCTGCTGCTGACCGGCCCCGAAAGGGACGCCGCGGAGCGGATACTCTTCGAGCAGGGGGCACAGTGGCGGGAGCTGCGACTGGACTACCGGTACGCGAACGCCGCCACCCGCGAGGAACTGCGCCGGGGGATCGGAGACTGGGACGACTCTGGCCGCGGCGGCGGCGCGGTGTGGCGTGCCGAGCGCGCGGTCGAGGTTGAGGACTTCGAGGTCTGGCTGGTCGACCGCGGCCGTGCGGCCGAGCGCATGAACCTCCCGCCGGGGTGGCTGGTGCGCACCCCACCGACCTGGCGCGTCAGCGCCGTCGGCGGGCACGGCGCCGCACTGATGGAGCCGTACGCCGGGTGGGTGGCGGCAGGCCGGCTGCTCGTCTTCACCTCCGGCGGGACTCCGGGAGTGTGGCCACTAACCCGGGGAAACGGCGGGCGGATGCGGCCGGTGGAGGGCATCGAGCCGGTTGTCGCGGCCGCAGCAAAACTCGCCCCCGCCCAGGCCAGCACCTTCATCGAAGCGATGCTCCTCGACTGGAGCGACGACGGAGAAGCCGATCTCATGCCGGTCCCAGCCGTCCTGCGGCTGCCCGCCTCGCAGGCCTACAACTTCGGCTACATCGACGCCGCACAGCGCAGCAGCCTCATGGCACAGGCCCGCGTAGCGACCCTGGAATCGATGAACGACGTCCTGAACCACCTGCACGACGACTTCTACCGCGCCCGCCTCGAGGCGGCCAGGGACAGCGGAAGCGTCACGGACTTCCGCCGGCTCGCACGCTGGGCCCGCGTGCACTTCAGCCCCAGCCCCGCGACATGGCCGTGGCCGGGCGGCCCGGTCGCCCACGAAGTCGTCGCAGGCACCCGGCCGGAGATCGTTCACTGGCTGGCCACCCACGCCCACCGGACGACGGCCACGCTGCTCCAGCATTCGATGGGCGAAGCATGGAACGCGGCCTTCGACCACCGCCCGCCGAGCTTCTGGACTGACATGTGACACCGACCATTACTAAAAGCGAGAGAGCACCGCTTTTCATGGGGGACATGACGATCCCGTTCCTGCCCCCGCTCTCCGCACTCGGTGCGATCCAGCGCGTCCTGCTGGTCACCCTCCTCACTCCGGCCGTCTTGCTCGCCCTGACCGCCGCAGTCCCCGCGCTGATCGTGCTGCCGTTCCTGCCGGGCGGAACCGACCGCGCCATCGCCCTGCTCACCGCGCACACCGCCTACCTCACGGCGCTGCTCACAGGCAGCCGCACCCTGCCCCCGAACACGGCACGCCGGCCGCGCGGATCGTGACGACCAGGCCGACGGCTTCCCGCATTTGCCGACGTCACGGTCCTCTGAAAGCAGGCTCTCGGGTGAACGCCGTCGCCCCCCTGGAGGGCATCCGATTGGCGACCGTCGACGGCCTCAAACCGTACGGACGTCCTGAAAATTCGAGCCCAGCTCCGCGAACCGGCCGCACTCAGCTCGACGCCGTACCCCTCGCCACCATCCAGGAAGGGCTGTCAGTCGGCCGCACCACGGCGCGAGCTGCGCACCGCCGCGCTCGGCCTCATCCAGGGCGGTTACCGCCCCTGATACCCCCGCGATACCAGAACTGCGGAGGGCGGCGCCCCACCCAGGGTGCTGCCCTCCGCCGCGTCCAGACCCACCGTCGCCCCGATGCCCCCACCAACGCCGCTCCCCACCCACCGGCTCTTCCTCGAGGTTTCCCGCGGATCCGCCCTCCGGCTGCGCCTGGCCCGGCACCGACGGCTGCCCGAGCACCGGACGCTCCGGCGCCGGCATTAACGCCCTCAGCCCGCTCAAGGTCCGCGATGTGCCCCCCGCGCCGCCAGCTGCTCTCACAGTGCTGCCCCTCGGCCTGGGCCACGGCCAGGGGGTGCTCGTGCCGTACACGCTCAAGCTCGGCCCTCAGCGCTGCCGCGCCCTGCATCTTGGCTGCCCCTTGCCCAGGGGCTCCGGGAGTTGTCTTGTCGGACGGGAGGGTGCGTGGAGGGGGAGGCCCGCGGCGAGCAGGTCGTCGACCTGGTGCGCGGGTTCAGGCGGTGATGCCGAAGTGGTGGAGCCACCACAGTCCGGTGTTGGTGACGCGGGTGGTGGTCAGGAGGTGGATTCCCAGGGCGAGTGCCAGCAGCGAGGCGAACAGCGCCCACCGGTGAATCTTGAGGGTCAGGGGCCGGTGATCGCCCGTGAGGCCGCCCGTCATGACGGCGATGACCGTCAGGATCGCGTAGCCGATCAGAGTGAAGAGGAGGCTGGCGGTGGAGAGGAGGACGATGCCTGTCAGTGACGGACCGTTTTTGGATCCGCAGGCGGCGGCGAGGGCGGCGCAGTTCAGGAGGACGAGGAGGGGCGCACCGGTGCTGGCGAGCATGCTGATGGTCGCGAAGAGCGGCTCGAGCGGCCAGATCAGGCGAACGCGCCGCTTGTCCTGCGGCGCCGGAGTGATCGGATCCTTCGGCGTCGGGGCAGGCACCTCCGCCGGTCGGCTCCCCGGCTTCTTCTCCGGGGCGCTGCGTGAAGCACGGGCTGTTCCCGTCCCGCGGGAAGCTGTCGCGGTGTGTCCGGCACTCTGCGAGGCCACCACACGGTTGAGCTCCATCGACTCACCGGGAACGGTCTTCTCCTCAAGGAGCCGGGCCAGCTGGCCGCGCAGGGCCTTGACCTCTCGGCGTAGCTGCTGGAGCTCATCCTCCCGACGCTCCGCTTCTTCCTCCTTGCGTTCCAGGTCTGCGTTCATGCTGCGTACGAGCTTCCCCGCGTCCGCCAGCAGCTTGTTCTTCTCCCGCAACTCCCGCTGCAGCTGGTCCCGTTCGCCCTCAAGTTCTTGCCTGAGCTGCTTCTCCTGGGCGAGTTCCTTCCTGATCTCCTCGTTGAGTTCTTCCAGGCCCTCGTCAAGCTCGGCCAGTCGTTGCGCGGTATCGGCTCGCATCCCTTCCAGAGCCTCCTGCACCACGGCGTTCTGAGTGGCCAGGGCCGTCTCCTCCGCGGCCGCGAGCTGCTTCTTCAGCTGCTCGATCTCCTCTTGCGCCCGGCGCAGCCTGGCCCTAGGCGTCTGGGCTGCCTGAGCGTTCTTTCGTAGACGGTGCAGCTCCGCGTGCGCCTCCGGGGACAGCGGATGCCCGTGATCGGAGACGAACACCGCCAGTATGTCCACGAATCTCTCGGGAGCGACCTTTTTTCCGCTGAGATAGCGGCTCGCTATGCCGGCGCTGACATTCGCCTTCGTAGCAAGCTGGCCCTGCGTGACATCAGGACTGTCGTGGACGGGCTGAAACGCCGCTTTGAGAGCCCTGCCGTACAGGCGGGCCTCTCTGCTGACCGACTCCGTACTCACATGCGCCCCCTCGCTCCAGGCTTGCATGATGCCGCCTGCTGCCAGCTCACCGCACGGCCTTGAACAAGGAGCCCCGTTGCCAATCACCCGGAAACTTCGTTGCCCCCTTCCGGCAACGGCACGGCACTGGTGATGTTCGAAAGAACCCTGCACCTCGTACAGGGAACGACGAACGGAGAGGCACCATGCCGGCGAAGTACCACGACGCTCGCCCCGGACCACACCGCTCAGACGGCGGCCGCCGCGACGGCGGAAGACGGACCGTCCCACTTCGGGGCGCGGCAGCGCTCTGCGCCGACCCAGGACCCAAGGAACTGTTTCCACCCCAGTTCGCTATTCGGCGTTCACGCCTCGCCTGCGCGGTCCGCATGACCGACGGCCCGTGATAAGAGCGCAGGAGTCCCCTCCCGGCCGATACATCGGCCACAACCCCTCCCCACAGGAAGTCAGGAGGAGGGGTTGCGCCGCTAGTCCCCGACTCCTCGATTGTGCTGCCACCACCCCGCACCGCCCGTTCGTCAAGCGCTCGCGAATCCGCTCCACGCCCTGTCAGGACCCGTCTGGCAGGGGGCCGGAACGGATTTTCGCGAGGGCTCGATCCGGCGGCACGGTTCGCGGACTGTGGCCCCGCGCTCAACCGGAGCGCACCACCGAAACGGAGATCCGTCGTGTCCACGCTCACCCTCACCCTCGTCCTGGTGTCGCGCTGCTCCTGGTCCTGCTGGCCGGGCTCGTCCTGGCCGGCCTGGCCTATGTGACCCACCGCCACCCCCGCCTGGAGAAGCCTCTGGGTGTCGCGATCGGCGGCGGCAGCCTCCTCCTCGGAGCCGTCGTGGGCCTGGTCGCCGTCGTCGCCCTCACCCGGTAATGCCTGGCCGTGCCCCCGGGGTTCGTTTGCTCGTTGCCTGGCTGGATCCCGATAACCGCCTGTGCGTGGGTGGTTACGGTGACCAGCTTCTGTTTGCGGACTCCCGGGGGGACCTGATGACGGCTCGACAGACATGGCCCCGCCCGGGCGTGATGGCGCTGTGTACCGCTGTGGGGCTCTCGCTCGCCCTGACGGGCTGTGGTGGTGGCGACGACGCGAAGCCGTCTGCCACCACCGCGGCGTCCTCGGCCCCCGCCGCGTCGGCGTCCCCGGCTGATCCGGACGCGGCGACGAAAGCCGCGGTTCTCGCGTCGTACACGGCGATGTGGGTGGAGCAGATGAAGGCCTACCGGGTGGCCTCGCCGGACGGCACGAAGCTCGACGACTACGCGACGCTGGACGCCCTGTCGATGTTCGAGCGGGACCTGGCCACGATGAAGAAGAACAACACCCGGGTCACGGGCGGTGTCGGCCACGACGCGGAGGCGGCCGAGCTCGACATGGCGGCGAAGATTCCGACCGCGACGGTGCAGGACTGCATCGACCTGTCGAAGTGGAAGGCCGAACGCACCACGGGCGAGCCGATCCCGCTGCCCACCGCTGAGCCGCTCCGGTACATCGCCTCGGCGACGGTGGAGCGTCGGGACGATAACCGCTGGATGGTGACCGAGTACGAGCCGGATGGGAACCGGACGTGCTGAGGCGTTCGGCCGCGGTGGTCCTGCCGTCGTCCTGGCCCCTGCCGCGCACGCGAACGGGCCCGGCGGCGGCGTCTGCGGAACCGGCGACGTCCTGGTCACCGTCGGCGCAGCCGACAACAGCGGGTCCTCCGGCTCGTCGGGTTCTTCAGGTGGCAAGCCGGCTGCGGCTGCCCTGGCCGCGAGCGGTGGCGACAGCAAGCCGACCGACAAGTGTTCCTACGACCGGGTCGATCCGCCGCCCTCGGCGGCATCAGGCGTGGAGGGGGACGCTCTGGTTCACGGTTCGGTCTACAAGGTCGTGTGCGACAGCGCCCGTGGGGGCGTGGGGTTCCTCCCGAACGGCGAGGAAGGCCCGGGCGCCCCGACGATCGACCCGGAGCTGGTCGCGCGCGGGCGGCGGCGTCGATGCGCCTGGAGCCCCCGAAGGTGGCCAGTCCCCGGGCCGTGGGGACGTATGTGGTCGGGATTCCGATGTGGATGTGGGCGACCCCGTCCCCGTCGACGTTCGGACCGGTGTCCGCCTTCGCCACGGCCGGGGGCGTCACGGTTACCGCCACCGCCCGTGTGACGTCGGTGCGGTGGGCGATGGGTGACGGGGCCACGGTTACCTGCCACGGGCCGGGCACTCCGTACAGGAAGTCGCAGGAGGTGACCTCGTCGCCGGACTGCGGGCACCTCTACGAGCGTCCCTCCTACGAACAGCCGGGCGGCCGGTTCAAGGGGACCGCGACCGCGACCTTGACCGTCACCGGACTGCCCCCGCCCTAGGCGACGGCGGCCAGCTCACCGAGACCCGCGCGACGGAGTTCACCGCCGCCGTCCGCGAGGTCCAAGTCGTCAACAGCCGCTGAGGCCGCTGACCTGCGGTAGTGAGTTTTCGCGTGAGTCCACACGGCGGCAGTGAGTTTTCGCAGTGAGTGCGCACGGGCGCAGTGAGTTTTCGTGGTGACTTCGCACGGCCGTAGTGAGTAGACGCCCGGACTGTGGTGAGTTTCCCAGCCTGCAACTCACCACTGCAGGTCAGGAGCGGGGACGGCGCTCACCACCGCAGTCCACAAGCCCACACGTCCGTAGAAACTCCGCCTCGAACAGGATTCACGGTGTGCAGGATGTCACGAGGACAACCCGATTGCACGGCTCCGGTCGACGCTTTTCAGTCGTTATGTCCGTTTCGGTGAAAGTGTGTCAGAACCGCTCTGTGACCCGGTAACGTCGCAGGTCACGCAGCTTGCTCCCCGCGCACGCGGGGACGACGGGCCCGGGCAGTCATCGAGGGCGGACGCTCCGGGACCAGACTCGCTGAATCGTTCGGTAGTCGATCACGGCGATATCTTCCTGCTTGAGAACCTCACGGGCCTGCGGCGATGTCAGGAAGTCGTAGTCCGTCCGCCGCACGAGCCAGCCGTCGTCGACGGCCTGCGACTCCTTGTCGCCCAGACTGGGATGGACCGCCCATTGATCGAGCCCGGCAGGCAGGTCACGCAGCATCTGAGCGATCGGGCCGCCTTGCCCTCGATGTCGAGGGAGAAGCTGTCCAGGAAGTCGTTGTCGGTGACCGGCAGGCCACGTTCCCGCATCGCTTGGCCCCCGGGTTCGAGCGAGACCCTGACCGCGAGGCCGTACTCCGCTGCCAGGGCTACGGTCAGGTCGAGGATGTCGTCGCGGCCCCCATCAGCCAGGCAATGAAAGTCCAGATGGGTCGGCGTGAGCCCAGTGCCGGCGACGGCATCGATCTGGGCACGGAACTCGAGTTCGATCTCATCGAGCCGAGCCTGGGCGAGCAAGGCCGCCCGGCCGCCAGGGGTCGGAGAGAACAGCTTCCCCGCGGGGTCCAGCAGTGAGGGAACCCGTTCTCTGGCGATCAGCGGACCCCACCGGATGCCGGGCATCTCGCACACCAGGGTGAGGTGGATACCGAACGGGATCTGCGGCCTCCTGCCGAGCAGTTTGATGGCCGGCGCACCAGGACACGGGACCATCAGGCTGCACGAGCCGGCGATGCCCTCTTCGATCGACTCGATCACTGCGGCGTTGATCGCTGGATACATCCCGAAGTCATCGCAGTTGACGATCAGCAACCGAGCGTCGGGGGGATACCCCAGTAACTCGCTCGACTGCTCCGAGGATACGACGGACGCGGGAGCGCTGGTTTCATCCATGCCCGCAGTGTGAGACCTAGCCGGGACCTCCGCACGGCAATTTGCCGCCACGGAGCAACAGCGCCGTCATTTCTCGTGAATATCTACGAGCCTGCCGAACACCAACTGCTGCCGCAACCAGTAACAAACGCTGCTGCTGAACGTGAACGAAGCCAGCCGGTACGACCCGCAAAGGATGCCAAAGGCTTTCCTGCGGGGTGTGAGTGGGCCCAGCGGGGTGTGCTTGTCGTGGTGAGTTTCTCGGGTACTCACCACGGCAGCACTGGAGGGCGGCGGCTCCAGGGCTGGATGGGGTCGCCCTGGAAGCCACAGCGGGTCGGGCGCTCCCTGCCTGCGGGGCAGAGCGGAGCGTCCAGCCGCTGTCACCCTTGCCTGTTCGCGTTCGCCGCGGGCGCCGCCACGCGTGAGCGAGGCGCACCCATCACCGGTCCGGTCCTCGGCCGTCTCTGCCTCGCACTCAGGGCTGCGGGGTCGGCGTGCATGCCCGTGGTGAGTGGGGCGATCCCTGACTGCCGCTCTAGGTTTTCCCCTCTGCCCGCTTCTGCTTTGGTCCCTACACTTTGCCCTACAGTGATCATCGTCGTGCAGGTTGGTCTTTGCGCAGGTAGGTACGTCCTCTTCGGCCGCTGTCGAAAAAGGTGAAACAGGGGTTTTGACGGGGGTCGCGGCGGCGCGGGCCGCGGGCTGCCGCCCCGGCCCGGCAACGCAACTGGCACCAAGGGTGCCGGACAGAGAGGCGGGGAGTGAGTCGTGGGGAGGAGTGCGTGGCCGTACCGGTCGACGGCGAAGGCGCGGGGTCTGGTGCTGCTCGCGCTGGGGGTTGTGAAGGTCGCGACGGTGGAGCAGTTGCGGCAGTTGGTGTTGCCGGGCACGGCGGATGTGCAGACGTCCGCAACGCGTGTAAGGATCTGCGCTCGGTCGGTCTGGTCGAGTCGGTCGGCCGGACCTCGCACGTGTCGGTGTCGGGGCGGCCGGTGTGGCGGGACCTGTGGAACCTGACCACCGCCGGATTCGCCTCGGCCGCTTCGGAGGTGGGACGCCCGGTCAAGGAGATGGGGCGGCACCGCCCGGGACGCGGCGAAGGCCTGGCGCCTCGGCACGCCCTGGCGGTCACGGACACGATCGACGCGTTCCGCCAAGTCTCCACCGTTGCCCACGAAACCCGTTGCCCGCCGCACAGACCCCACTACCACCGCCCCGGTTCCCGCGCAGGCGCGCCCGCTGCCGGCACGGCCGCTGGGCTTG